>CAZFAZ010000051.1:0-28618 GCA_964517155.1 uncultured Thermoplasmatales archaeon | reverse complement strand
GTTAGGTTAATTAAAATGAGAAAAAGCAGACTAATTTCATTTCTGCATTAACTCTTATTTTTATGGTTTTAAGTGTTTTGTATTCCATTCGTATATCTTTTCTCTCTCTTTAAGCTGTTTTTTTAATAGTTCAACATCGATACCATTGTAAACATCTATTGTTTTTCCTGCAACGTTATCCCACGTAAAAAGTTCGCTTTCCTGTTTACCGTTTTCAGATAATGTTTTTCTTAAAGATTCATATCTTAACAATGGTATAATCTTGCTTGCTATCTCGTCAGTATCCCAGAAATCAACCTTTATACAGTTATCAAAAGTCTCGCATACACCAGCGGTTTTAGAGGCAATAGTTGCAGCACCAGCAGAAATAGCTTCAAGAGCAGTTATCCCAAATGGTTCGCTAACAGAAGGCATAATATATACACTAGAAATTCCATAAATATACTTAACTTCATCCTCAGTTAAACGCCCTGTGAAAATAACTCGGTTTGAAATACCTAAGTCTACAGCCTGATCGATCAAACGTGGTAGCATATCACCTTCACCTGCAACAACAAAAATAACATCAGGTTCATAATCTAACACCTTTCGGGCAGCTTTTAAGAAAAACTCAGCTCCTTTTTGAATTGTTAGACGACCTAAAAACAAAACGATTTCTTGTTTTTTACCTTCAGCAATAGGATAAACAGCGTTATGTATAACACTAATTATATCAGGATTAATACCATATTTTTCAACAATCACACGTTTAGTTAAATGACTTACAGCAATAATTCTATCTGCGTTTTCCATACCTTTTTTTTCTATATCAATAAACCATTGATTTGGATTAAGCCAACCACTTCTATCATACTCCGTAGAATGAACCGTAAGAACCATAGGTATACCCATTTCTTCTTTTAGAATCGTAGCTGCTTCCATTGTTAGCCAATCATGAGCATGAATAAAATCAAATTTACCTTCAGCTTTTGCAACAGCTTTAACTTTTGCAACAACAAGTTGATTATATCTGTGAACTGCTTCAAAAAAATTACCAGCTAATGCTTTATCTTCTGGCCGGTCATATGGAAAAATTTCTGTTTCCCCAACTTCTTTTATCACAAGATTTGGTTGGTCACTATTTGCTTTATGTTTTGTTTTAGGCATAAAAAAATATATTTTAACGTTTTTATCCGCTAAACTTCTGGTAAGGCCGTAGCAATGCGTGGCAAGACCACCGGATTTAAACGGCGGGTATTCCCAGCCAATCATTGCTATTTTCATATCTATCATTACTCCATTGGGGCCCTTATTCAACTTCTCACAAATTTCCCTTGAAATTTCACAATTATTAAAATATAGGTCTTCTAATTTCTTATTTTTCCTTCTAAAAAAGAGATTTAGACGATGTAATCGTCCTTACTTTCTTAGTTTTCAAATTTAAATGCGAAACTTTTCCTTCCGATCTGTAAAAAATGTTCTCCATTCATCTGCATTCAGCGATTGAAGTCGTTTTCGTTTCTTATAGTCCATATCGTTTTCAAAGACTGTAAATTCTCTTTTTATCTTCATTGATTTCACCTGTCATTTCCCGGTTTTATATCTTATTCTATGCGCCCGGACATCCTATTTTAATCCAAAGATTCCTAAACCATTTTTGCAAAGGAAGATTATTTGATATACTGTTATTCCACGCATCTTCGATTTCAATCTTGGATGATTCTGCGTCGAATGAATCTGAAAGACAAAACCTGCTCCATCTTTGCATACTTTCGTCTACTTTTACAAAACATTTCCCGCATACTAAAAATCTTTTTCCTAATGCAGGATGATAATATCCTTCTAGAATACCTAATTTATTTTTACATTCTTCACAATTTGTCATATTATTTATCCTCCTAAATAAGAGATTTGGGCGATATAATCGCCTTTGATATTTCGTTTATCTCACTTCCTTATCTTTCAGAGTTAACGTTAAGTCATAGGCTCCGGAAGTAAATTTTTGATTCCACTGTTTATTATATGTGATTCCAACAGTCGTTTTACTTGTTCATTGCTCTTCATTGATCTCACCTGTCCTTTCCGAAATTTGTCGGATGTTACTAGTATGCAGTAAGTGGTATATATCATTGTGTACAAAGGCATATAAATGTGTAAATTTATTACATATTTGTGTAAAATCATGGAAAAAAGAATGAGAATGAACATTTCTTTAACAAAAGAAGAAAACGCGCTCATCAAAAAACTCGCGAAAGAAGAAGAAAGACCATATAGTCGACAGATTATATATATGACAAACTTTTACATAAAAAATAATAAACTAAGAGATAAAATGAGGTAAAATAAATGAAATATATATGTAATAAATGTGGTAAAGTTTTTCAGGCAGAGGACATAACCATTCATTATACGAAAGGTGAAAATGGATTTGAAATTGTTGCTATTTGTAAATTGTGCTTAGAGGAGTACTTACAAAAAACAAAGGTAGATATTGATAGAAAAGACGAAGATACTGAAAGAATGAACATGAAAAGAAAATGGTCGTAAAAATTATACCTAAATATAGATGCTGTAAAAAAAATTTTATAACTAACAAATCCCAGGAAATGCATATATTTTAAGTTCATGAACGTAGATGTACAAAAGTAGATAAAATTAAAGTTGATTGAAAAAATATATGAAATAACAGAAAAAGTTATTTTAGGTTTAGAATCTTTGGGTGTCGAAATTAAAAAATTTGTTTAACTTTCAGTTCAAAAGAGGTTGTTTTTGAATATAGATATAATCAGACAGAAACTAGAAGAAATTTATTCTTTGATTCCTGAATATAGTTGTAATCATTGTCATAAATGCTGCAGTCCTATAGTTTGGTTTGAACCAGAAGAAATTATTATAAAAGACTATTTGAAAAAAAATAATTTGGATAAAAACTCATTTTTAAATAAAACTAATAAATGTTCTTTTTTAAAAAATGATAGATGTGCCATTTATCCGGTACGTCCAATTGTTTGCCGACTTCAAGCAGTTACATCTGATTTGCCATGTCATTTTAAAAAAACAAATAATTACCTGTCTGAAAAAGAAATTAAAAATATTAAAGATAAATTTAATAAAATTCTAGATGAAACTAAAAGTAAAACTGTTTTTTATACTAACAGAAAAAACAGTAATTTATAAAAAAAAATATAACCAGGATTTATGATACATGCTATTACAGGAAATTTGATGTATTATGGCTGTAAAAGTTGGAAGCGATGAGTTCTGTTCTAAATGCATGGAGTGGCGAGAATACGATGAAGAGGGTAAATGCAAAGTCTGTGGTAAAGTAATAAAGAAGATGTCAAAAGAATCTCATAAAGAAGGATATAATGATTATAAAATAGAAACGCCTTCGTTTGAACCTGAAGATGAAGTTGTTGATTCTGAGTATTAGATAATTTGTAGCAATTATTATTAGCCGTATTTTGTTACATCTAAGCTATGAGAATAACTAACGTCAAGGCAGTTCCTGTTGAATTAAAACTTAAAGAGCCTTTTGCTATCGCAAATGAGACTGTTGATGTAGGAATTAATGTTTTTATAAGAATTGAGACCGATAAAGGAATAACCGGGTGGGGTTGTGCAACACCAGATAGTGTTACATCTGAAACAGAGGATTCAGCGATGAATGCTTTTAACAGTTTTTTTAAAAATTTTTTACCTGGCAAAGATCCTACCCGAATAAATTTATTAAATGATTTAATTGAAGAACAACTAAAAGGTAATCAATCGCTGAAAGCAGGCGTAAACATTGCTTTATATGATATCCTTGGTAAAAAAGCAGAAACACCAGTCTATAGATTATTAGGTGGTTACAAAGATAAAATAGAAACATCTGTTACAATTGGTTTAAACCCTGTAGATTTAATGGTTAAAAAAGCAAAAGAATTTATCTCACAGGGTTTCACATGTTTAAAAGTTAAATGTGGAATGGATTCAAATCATGATATAGAAGCAGTACTTGCTATAAGAGATGCAGTAGGGCCAAAAATTAAAATACGTTTAGATGCAAATGAAGGATACACTGTTGAACAAACATTAGATGTGATACTTACCCTTGAAAACCTTGGAGCAGATATAGAATTAATGGAGCAGCCGACACCTGCAAAGTTTCTTTATTCTTTAAAAGAAGTCACAGCGCAATGTCCTGTTCCAATTATGGCTGATGAAACAGTTCTTACTCTTAGAGATAGCTTCAGATCAGTAAAAATGGAACTTGCAGATATGATAAACATTAAACTGATGAAAATTGGTGGAATCACAAACACTATCAAAGCAAACATCTATGCTGAAATCGCAGAGATACCTGTAATGATAGGATGCATGAATGAGTCAATGGCTGCAATGGCTGCAGGAGTACATTTTGCATGTGCTTTCAAAAATGTTCGATATGCTGATCTTGACTCTGCACTTGATTTTCAACATGATATAGTAAAAGGTGGCGCAACATATAAGGAGGGATTTGTAATCCCAAGTGAAGAACCAGGACTTGGAATAGAGGTTGATTTATAATTGAAGCAGTACAATGAAATCTTTAAGGATATACCTGCGTACAGTCGTTTTTTAAAAGTTGATGAAATAGATGAACTAATAAAACAAATAACACAAATTCCTGGAGTAAAACACAGAGTTATAGGCAATACAATAAATGATGAACCACTAATAATGCTTGAAATTGGAAACAGTGAAAAAACAGCTTTGATAAACGGTGTACCGCATAGTGATGAACCACTAGGAAGTCTAGTAGTTACATTTTTTGCAAGATGGCTTGCTATGCACTCTGAGCAAAACTATTTTGGATGGCGCTGGCTTTTCATACCAATACTTGAAAAAAGAGGCATGAGACTTAATGAAGGATGGTTTAACATGCCAGATTCTTTTGCTGCTCTTGCAAAATCAAACTTCAGAGAACCCACGGAAGATCAATATGAATGGACTTTTCCTATTGAATACGATCAATATCATTGGACAAAATCAAGACCTGAGAGCCTTGCTGTGAAAAAAATACTTGAACAAGAAAAACCAGATTTATTATGCAATCTTCATCATTGCGGTTTTCATAATGCATATTATTACTTAAGTAAAGACATGTCTGAAGTATATTCTGATCTTACAACTCTTGCAAAGATATGCAGGATGCCTCTATCTGATACTGCACCTGATGTTCCCTTTGGAAAAATGTTTTCACCAGGATTTTATCAGATGTATGGATTAAAAGATTATTTGGATTACTATAAAGATAAAGATCCATCGGTTTTAACAACAATAAAAAGAGGAGCATGCAGCGATGAATGGTATCACAAGAAAGTCGGCGGTTTTAGTTTCAACTGTGAAGTACCAATGTATATTACGTCTAAACTACAAGATAAAAAACCGTCTAATAAAAATTATAAAAAAATAAATGAAGAAAGATATTTGAGGAAAAAAAGTAGACTTAAATATTCAATAAAACTATTAAATATTTTAAGAAATCATACAGAGTTAGCAGATCCACTACTTTTAGATGTTGCAGAAAAACATGTGGTAAATGCACAGAATTCACTTGATCATGAAAAAAAACTTCTTTTAAAAACAGAAGAAAAAATTGTAACTAAAGCAGAAATATTTGAAAACGTTGTTTTAGCAGATTTATTTGATTTATTTTTCATGGGTCAAATTTGGCGTGTTGCAGAAAGCATATGTATAAAAGGTGGTGTTCCAGAGATATGTCAATTAATGGAATCTTTAGATATCGAGATAAAGTCACTTGGCAAAAGCGTTCAAGAACGAGGAAAATTTTATCAACTGCCTATAAAAAACTCTGTAAAAATGCAACTTGGAAGTATACTAATTATTGCTGATGTTTTAAAAAATAAAAAATAATAAATGTAGTTTATTCTTCATAAGATGAGGAATAACCATCTCCAGAAAAACCGCCTGAGTTGTTTCTTCTGGCGTTGGGTCTGTGCTCATTTTGTTTTACAACAATTACATGTGTTTCTCTTTTTTTAATTAAATCCTGTAATTTTTTTGTGGGATTATCTTTTACTTTTTCGTCAGGCATATTCTAATACCATCCATTTTTTAATTAAATATCAAATCCAATTTTTTTGCTATAAATATCAGGCCAATAAGGTATTTATATTCTTTTTGAAAAAATTTAGTTAAAAATTCAAGTTTAACTATAATTTTAGTTTAATCAAAAGCTTTTTGAACCTGACATGGTTCCCGGAATTAATGCTTGATTTTGGGGTTATACGCAAGGCTACAACGTTAGATTTACCAAGAATAATAGAGTTAGAAAGGTCTTGTTTTGAGGAAAATATAGCGTATAGTCCAAAACAGATTAAGTATCTTATAACACGTGCTAATAGTAATTGTCTGGTTGAACAATATGAAGATGAATTAAGAGGATTTATAATAGTTTTATACAAAAAAGGCACAGGTGTTGCAGGTATTGAAACAATAAATGTAGATAATCAACATAGAGGCAAAGGAATAGCAAGAAAGCTTCTTTTTGCATCTGAAGAAGATATGTGGCATAGAGGAATAAGGAAAATACGTTTAGAAGTATCAATGGGCAATACTTCTGCTATAAATCTTTACCAAAAATCTGGTTACAGAATATCATCTATTTTAAAAGATTATTATTATTTCGAACATTTTAAAACACATGATGCATATCGAATGGTAAAAGAACTAACAACTTAGTAATTCTATTTGATTTGTTTTTACCCATTTTTCATTTTCAAGGACACAGTAACCTTTTGTGTAAATTTCTATTATTTTCAAAATTTTATCTCTTAGATGAATTGGTATTAAATCTATATCACAAGTAATTTTGTTTATATGTATTTGTTCAACATGTTCTACTGGTTTTACTTTTGAGATAGTTCCATTTTCGCCTATTAAATAAAATGATTGATCTTTTTCGTCTTGGTCGAGTCTTAAATTAGAAGGTTTAACTTTTTTAGAAAAAGAAAGTATATGTTCTTTTTTAAAGTTCATAATCTCGGGATTTACTTTATTTGCTAAAAGAAACAATAAAATCCCCATACATTTTGAACATTTTCCGCAGGGAACAAGTTCTTTGCCTTCAAAATGACAAGAGTGACAAGACCTCTGAAGACTTGCAAGTGTTGGATATCTTTTAACTAAAACACGTTCGACAATTAAACCTGAAACGTTTCTTAGTGCAGACCACTGATATAAACCTTGAATTCTTTTATCGTACCATTTGTTCATAACTAGATCGTAGTCTTGATGTTGATCGTATACGCCAAAGTAATGTTCTATTCCATTTTGTAAAGGTTTTATTCTAAGATCATCAAACTCACTGCCGATTAATAAATTACCAATTTTTTTATCAGCAAAAACAGGTAGCAAACTAAAAACATAAAACGGAAAGATAGACAATCTTAAAGGATATGTGTCAGCCCACTGAGTTCTATGGTCTTTTCTTATAAAACGAAGATTATCAAGCATAAAACCATAAAATCTATCAACATTTGCCCAAACTTTGCCTGTGTTAAATTCATTTTCTTTATGATATCTATATGCTGTTAAAGCAGTCCGCCAGTGACCTCCGCTTTCATTAACATATAAAGGATAAACATTGCAGCCTATTTCCTTTAACATTCCATATGTAAGAAGGCTTTCCTTTCCACCGCTTGATAATATCCCGCAGCTATTATTATTCATTTTTTCTGCTACATATTTATCATCTTTTAATCCTTTAAATTCAAAAACAGATTTAGGCTCAGCATCAGATGCTTTGACATTTTTTTCATCTGGTAAAAACTCAGGTAAAATATAATTAGTTCTGCTGCGAAGAATTTTGTTTACAAATATATCTCTGCTAAAAACCTTGTTTAACTCTTTTAGCAAAGTGATATCTGCTTTACTTACAGGAAAATCTAATTTGAATTTTTTTGTAAAAAGACCATAATTCAAAAGAGGCATACAAAAAGCAAGGCGAAGTAATGGCAAATATTCCGGTTTTATATTTTTATCATATTTTAAATTTAATATAAACTCAACTTTTTCGCCTTCAATTTTGTTTAGAACAACACGTGCAGTTATACTCTTGTTTTTTATTTCAGGTTCAGAAAGTTCAATTGATGAAAAACATATCAAATTATTATCTTTTTTTTCCATTTAATTCCTCCAGAGCATCAACAATTTCACCGGCACCTTCTGACAAAGGTTCGACAACAGGCACATTAAAACGTTTTTTTAACTTATCTTTAGCCTTTTTGATACCATTTTTATCAAGCTTTTCACGGTTAATGCCGATTCCCAGCAAAGGTTTCTCTGTCAAAAGTTGGGCAATTTTTACAACTCTACCAGGGTCAGGCATTGGAAAATTGGGAAAACCATCAAGACAAGGCCTGCCAGGTGCATCAACAAGGATAAAACCATCGACACGTCCTGCTGCAAGAATCTCAAAACCCCCTGGGAAAAAAGGATGAACAAGGCTGCCTTGACCTTCAATAAACATAAAATCAGGTTTTAAATCATTCCATGAATCAATTATCGCACTTTCAATTCCACCTGATACAAAATCATTAATCATGGCATCTAAGACAATGCCATGTGGCCAACCCTGCATCCAACCAGTTTGACCGGTATAAATCATATCAGAAACATAACCACGACATTTAAGCTCTTCATTGATAATTACTGCAATTGTTCTTTTGCCAATCGCTGAATCAGTACCAATTATTGCAATGCGAAAAGAATCCACGTTTTTTATATCGCCTGTATAAAACCTTTTATGATCACGAAAAATTTTGCGAACGTCAGTAATACTGCATTTATTTTTCTTAGCAAGTTTTACAAAACTAGGATTATCAGAAATAAATTGATGAAGTCCAGATACAACATCTAAACCGTTTTCCAAAGCACATTTTAATGCTTTATCATAGCCTTTTGGAAGTACTCCGCCTTCAGATACTGCTCCAACAATAAATGTATCTACAGCAGTAGATTTCAAAGCATCATCTAGATTATTATAAAGAGAAATACCGCGTTTTTTGCCATCAAGAATATATCCTGCGTCACCCTTAGGAAGTGTAGAGTCGACAACACAACATATGTCAAAACGGTTGCTGAAACGTACCAGGCCATGTGCAGTTTTTCCATCTGCACAACTAAAAAGCCGATCTGCATAAACAAGTGCTTTTTTCTTAACCATTAAACTTTATCTTCCCCCCCTCCGATAACAAAAAATTAACAAATTATAATGCAAGTTTACTTTCTCCCAGTCAAAACAACAACATATCGATCATTTGGTAACGTTTCTTTTTTATGACGATCCAGTAGTGCAATTAAACCTGCGGTTGAAGCAGGTAGTACGCTAAGTCCTTCTTTTTCCCTTAGCATTTTAGAATAGGTAATCATGCTTTTGTCAGTTGCATAAGCCCCCCAACCACCAGAGTTACGTATAGCTGAAAGAGCATAATCTCCGTCAATAGACCTCCAATTAATCAAAGGTTCATTAACTGCTGTTTCATGAATTTTATCTGGTTGTAAGTCTTCACAAGCTGGAAGGTTTTTTACATATGCTTGAATAATAGGATTTTTGCCAAATGCAGAACCTGCTATAATCTTTGGAATTTTTGAGGTTTTACCTCGTCTGTATAAACTTACAAAGCCTTTATAGATTCCTGCAAGTGTAGTTCCATTTGATACAGGCATAGCAATAAACGCAGGGGCATCACGAAGTTCATCGTATATTTCATAAGCAATCTCACCATAAGCACGTAGCTGAGTCAGAGTGTTATCTCCTCCTGCATTTGCATCATAATAATCTTTTTTATCAGCGTTTTCCTGAGAGATTATTACTGATTTTTCATAATCTCCAGGGACACGAAAGATTCTTGCACCATTTGCTTCAATTTCTTTTATGCGTGCTGTATGGTATTTTTCAGGAATATAAATTTCACAATCAAGGCCTGCAAGAGATGCTGCAAGAGAAATTGCAGCACCATAATTACCACATGTTGCAACAGTAACTGTATCATAACCCCGGCGTAATGCATCCATAACTTGTGCAAAAGCAATTCTATCTTTCTGAGTTCCTGTAGGAGTACTCCCTTCGAACTTTAAAAAAATCTGACGTAGTCCAAACTCGCGTTCAATGTTTCTTGCACGAGTAAGATTTGTATCGCCTATCTCTGAGTCAATGATATCTTCAAAAGCTTCAAGTCTTTCGTCTAATGGACGAGATTTATCTGCTGCGACTTTTTTTTGGATTTCAAGCTCAGGTGCTATAGCTGGAAATTGAGATCTTGCGCCATCTAAAAGAGATAAAATTTGTTCCCCATTACCATTTTTGTTTACATTATTTTGGTTATTATTTTTTTCTTCATCAGGCATGTTTGGCCACTAAAATTGTCCAATATATTTACCATATAAGTAGTATATAATTATATCGACTTTATTTTTGAAAAATTCAAGATTTTTTTCAGATAAATTTTTAAATACCTCTGCAGTAACAGCCTTTCAAAATATTTTTCTAGAATGTTTAGCAGGAATAAGAATATGACCGATGAAGAATCTTCTTACGATGAAGACATTACGATTTTTTCGCCACAGGGCAGGCTATATCAAGTAGAATATGCTAGAGAAACAGTTAGAAAAGGAGCAACTACAATTGGGATAAAATTTGAAGATGGAGTATTATTTATTGCGCTTAAAAACGATTTCTTAAAAACCGTTGAGTTTTCAAGTTTGGAAAAAATATTTAAAATTGATAAACAGATTGCATGTACTTTTTGCGGTTTGTCTGCAGATGCAAGACAACTTATAGATTATTTAATGGAGGAAATACAGATAAATAAACTATGGTATGATGAGGATATTCCTTTGAAAAATCTGGTTGAAAATCTTTGTGCGTATATCAATCTTTTTTCAAGATATCAATCTGTACGGCCTTTTGGTGTGGTCATGTTCATAGGTGGAATTGATTGCAAAGGTCCACATCTTTTTATAACCGATCCCTCTGGTTCGTTTCTTGAATATAATGCTATGTGTGAAGGTAAAAAAAATGAAAATGTATTAAAATATTTGGAAAAAAATTATAAAAAAAATATGAGTCTAGAACAAGCATTTTTACTTGGCTTAAATTCAATTAAAAAATCAACTGGTAAAAAGATTTTACCTGAAAAACTTGAGGTAGGCATAATAGAAAAAAATAAGTCTTTTACTAAGTTAAATCAAAGTGAAATTAAAAAATATTTAAAGAATACTGATAAACGATAAATCAAGAATCTTATAAAGGTGTTACTCAAATCATTTATTTTTTTATCTTCTATCCTTCATTGAGTTAATTATTTCTTTTCCAAAATCAGTTAGACGATAAATTTTAACATTTTTATTTGTTTGAATCTGTTCAACTATATTTAGGCCAATGAGTGATTCATCATCACGATAGCGTGAGTTCATACCACGAATAGCACCAATAACATTTGTTGGAGTGGTTTTAACATTATATGCAATATCAGATGTATAACTGCCGCTAGGACTAATATCAAAAAGGTATTCAGCAATTTTTTTACGTACACTACTTCGCCTAAGACTCCGCGTAATAAGAGGGCGTATAGTCTCAGGAGTAACATCATTGTCTCCTATCTGCATCCCATCCACTTCTACAAATAGAAATGTAAACTTCTTTTAATAACTTATCGTTCAGCCGGTTATTCACCTGCATATACAGATGCATATATACATGCAAAAAATTAATTAGTTTTCTTTAAAAATTAGGCATGTGTTTACGCTTTAATGTTTTTATGGTTCCAGACGTTGCAATTGTTTTGATACTTACTTTTTTTGAACCAATTTCTTTGATATCTAATAATAATTTTATTGTGTTTTCTTTTTCAGTATGTTTGCATCTGAGGATTCCCATGCCGTGCTCATTGTAGTTTATTAGATACAAGCCAAGACTTTTAAAATCTCTATCAAAAATTTTTGTACATTGTTTTCTAATTTCAAAAATCAAATCTTTTTTATCTATTATATCTTCATTTTTAGTATTAACTATAAAACCAATGTATCTTTTTCTTTTTCCATCTTTTATTATAAAAAAACCTCCTAGGAAAAGGATTAAAGAATCTTTTTTATTCTGATTCAATTCTTGGTGCAAGTAAATACGTTACATGACCTTTGTTTTCAGCAATGTTAAATTCGACACGAATTGGGTTGTCATTACCAATCATAATAGTTACAGGATCATCACCTTTTACTGGTTTAATCATATTGCTGAAATAATCAATGGAAAACAAACTTTTGCATTTACTATTTGTGTTAAGTTCTACAAGTAAATCTTTAGGAAGCTTAAGGTTAACAGTATCAGTATCTCCTTCTGCAAACAACTCAAAATTATCTTTGTTTACAGTCAATGATAAATGGTCAGAAACTGTTTCTGATGCACGAACTCCTTGTGTAAGCTCTGCTGCTTTTAATATTACTTTTGCAGGAAGATTTAAATTTGGCATTTTAGGATCCGGCATACCTGCTGTATCTATAAGGCCCATTTTACGAACAAGATTGCCGATTTTAATTATCAATCTATTTGTATCTTCATCATATTCTATTTCTACTGCATCTCCGCTGGATGAAAGACGCATAATACTTGCAAATTTATCCATGTCTATGCCTAGTTCCATATCAGATGCTTTGTATTCATCAAAAGCATCGCTTTTTATTTCCAGATCAACCATTGCAACATGAGCGGGATCTACTGCTCTTAAATATATACCCTTTGATGTAATGTTAAATTTTACCTCATTTACAAGTGGTGATATCACATCTATTATACCTTTTAGTACCTCTGATTTTACTTTTGCATTAAACATATTTTTTCCTCCCCAAATTCAAATATTTGAAACACTAAACTTTTTTTGAATTTTTTGTATACATTTAGTGTTTATAACACTGACGGTATAAACGAATTTTTTATAATTAAGAACTACAGATTACTAATCGCCCAACACCTGAAAAAGCACGTGGCAATATATCAAAATCAAATAAAACATTGGAAAAACGCCCAATCCATGTTGTATAACCAGTAAATTTAGTAACAATTACACTATGAGCGCCTTCAACAATTTTAGCAGTTAGATTTGTATCGTTATTTGAGTTAGATCTAATCAAAGGATAAAACGTAGTTCTTGCTTTTGAATCATTTGCATAGTTTGCAAAAACTAAACATTTTCTTGCAGAAATCATTATTCGTGGTAGCATGATTTTAAAAAGTTTAAAACGAGTAGTTATTCTAACATTTGTCTTTGTTTTAAAATGAAAACCTCGCCCCTGGGATTTTATACGAATAACTCCATAGGCGCCTGAAATATTGATTTTTGTGTTGTTTTCATCTGTCTGTAAAGTTTTTATATATTCTTGTAACTCTAAATCTTTTTCAAAAAGCTCATCGCATTTTTTTTCTATAAATGCTCCAATATCTTCTATGCTTTCTTCAAGGTCTATTTTAATAGGTATTATATCGCCATTTGGTCCTATTCTATATATAGTAATACTTTTTTGTTCTAATTCATTATAGTTTTTTTCATTTTCAGCAGTTAAACTGGCAGCATACGCAGAGCCCATAGATGAGAAAACAAAAAGCAATACAGATAAAACTACTAGCGTATTATTTATTTTTTTATTCATTGATTTAATCTCCTAATTACTAATTAGATTAATAAATAATATGATTGAAAATATATAAAAGTTTCTTTTTTTATCCTTCTCTCCATTTATAACCACATTTAGTACAAGTATAAAACCTGCTCTCAGGTTCATCGCTGCTTCTCATCTGACGAATAATCCAGTATGCTTCAGTGTTGCCACATTTAGCACACAACGCTTTTGTTTTAGGTAAAACATTATTTTTTTCTTTATCCTCAATCACAGTAAACTCTTTTTCTTTCTGTTTTGAGACAACGACTGTACTTCCTTCTTTCTTCTTTTTAAATCCACATTTACGACATATCATAAATTCTTTATCTGGATACATCAATGCTTTACATTTCTTACAAAACATAAATTATTTCAACCTCCTTTTAAAGTCATTAATTATTTTATCATGATCAAATGCAAGCTTTGAGATATTTTCTAAATAAAAAAACTTTGCATCAGATGCATCATCGCCGCCTTCTAACTTACCGCCAATAACATTCATCAGATAAACAATAGTAATAGTATGTCCACGAGGATCACGATTGGGATCAGAATAAACTCCAAACAGATTTTTTATTTCAACTTTTAAACCAGTTTCTTCTAAAACCTCGCGAATAGCAGCATCCTCTACTCTTTCCCCATAATCTACATGTCCACCAGGAAGCGCCCATTTATCTTTGAATGGTTCTATATTTCTTTTAATTAAAAGAATCTGTTTATCATTAATGATTATGCCATCTACTGTAATCTTTGGAGATTTATATTTCATAAAAATAGATAATGAAGACTCAGCTATTTAATATTTAATAAAATGTAATAAGAAATAAATGAATTATTTGTTATTCATTCATTTCTTCCCAGAATGAAGGTAAATCTCTTTGTAATTCATCTATCCAGTTAACAAAAGTTGATTCTTCAATATCTTCTCTTTTAATTAAATTAAAAAAACTGTTGCGTGTTTCATTTTTTATATTCTTTTTTTGCATTATGCATCCCTTCCCGGTTTTTTTGGAAACAATAGAATACATTACGGCTTTATTACTATTTTTAGTAGGTGTATATGTAAATGCATATGTATAAATCTTAAAAATTCTATATTTTATTAATTTTAGACTGAAACATTTAAAAAACAATTGTTTATTTCACTGCTTTAAAAAGTATAATTTCAGGGCTCGTGGTCTAGCTGGTTATGACGTCGCCTTGACATGGCGGAGGTCTTGAGTTCGAATCTCAACGAGCCCACTCCTATAAAATAGCAATTTTTATAAGAATAAAACTTATAAATAGGAATCCTATACGCCTATCAAACCTTAAAAAGGAAAAGTCTATAAAATAGAAATTAATTTGATTAAAAAGGAGGAAATAAAATTATGGCAGATAAACCACATATGAACTTGGTAATTATTGGTCATGTCGATCACGGTAAGTCCACTCTTGTAGGACAAACGTTACTACAAACTGGACAATTCCCAGCGCACATGATTGAGAAATATAAAGAAGAAGCAAGAGCAAAGGGTAAAGAAAGCTTTGTTTTTGCATGGATTTTTGACAACCTTAAAGAAGAGCGCGAACGTGGAGTTACAATTGATGTAGCACACAAACGTTTTGACACTGATAAATACTATGTGACAATTATAGATGCACCTGGTCACCGTGACTTCGTTAAAAACATGATTACAGGTACATCACAAGCAGATGCAGCAGTACTTGTTGTTGCAGCACCAGATGGTATTATGGCTCAGACAAAAGAACATATGTTTTTGGCACGTACCCTTGGTGTAAAACAGATGATTGTTGCAATAAACAAAATGGATGATACAAAACCAGCATATGATAAAGCTAGGTTTGATGTGGTAAAGTCAGAAGTTGACAAACTTGCAAAAAGCGTTGGGTATAAAGATGATATGATTCAATATATCCCTGTTTCAGCATTTAAAGGGGACAATGTAAAAGAGAAAGGAAATCTAAGCTGGTGGACAGGACCAACACTTTTGAAAGCAATAGATAATTTTAACCAACCTGAAAAACCAACAAGTTTACCACTTCGTTGGCCAATACAAGATGTATATACAATTAAAGGCGTTGGAACAGTACCTGTTGGAAAAATCGAAACTGGTGTTATGAAACCAGGTATGTCAATTATTTTTAAACCAAGTATGAAACCCGGTGGTGCAGTAGGTGAGGTAAAAACCATTGAAATGCATCATGAAGTGTTAAACCAGGGGTTACCTGGCGACAATGTTGGTGTAAACATACGTGGAATTGCAAAAAATGAAATTAGACGTGGCGATGTTGCAGGACCGTCAAATGATCCTCCAACAGTTGCAAAAAGTTTCATTGCACAGATAATGGTTTTAAACCATCCAAGTGTTATTACAAAAGGATACACACCAGTATTTCACTGTTATACTGCACAAGTTGCATGTCGTTTTGAAGAAATACAGAAAAAACTTGATCCACGAACGGGTCAGGTAAAGGAAGAAAACCCTGATTTCATTAAAACAGGAGACGCAGCAATTGTAAAAATTATTCCAACTCGTCCAATGGTTATTGAATCATCTAAAAAGATTCCACAACTTGGAAGATTTGCTATTCGTGATATGGGACAAACAGTTGCAGCAGGAGTCTGTCTAGAAGTAGAAGAAGCCAAATAGGCTTCTAAATTTTTTATTTTAAAAATCTTTTTAAAAATAAAATTTTTTGGGGTAAACATATAATGGCACAAAAAGCAAGGATTTCATTGGTAAGCACTGATTCTAAAAAACTAGATGAAGTTTGCGGTC
The DNA here is from genome assembly GCA_964517155.1 of uncultured Thermoplasmatales archaeon. GTDB lineage: Archaea > Thermoplasmatota > E2 > DHVEG-1 > DHVEG-1 > PFL35. The sequence continues at coordinate 12,155 of CAZFAZ010000051.1, read as the reverse complement.
AGATTAAAATGATTGCAGAGCGAACGGGTGTTGAGATGAGTGGCCCTATTCCACTTCCAACAAAACATTTAAAAGTTCCATGTAGAAAATCGCCAGATGGTGAAGGAACTGAAACTTGGGATCACTGGGAAATGCGCATACATAAACGTTTAATAGATCTTGATGCAAGTGATAGAGCACTTCGTCAGTTAATGCGTATACAGGTTCCTGATGGAGTAAACATTGAGATTGTATTGCGCTCATAAACTATTTTTTTTTCAAAAACTCTTTTTAATTAATTTTTTATTACATTTCTTAATTGATTGTTTTTTTATGCTGAGGTAGCAAAGCACGGCCTACCGCGCCGGCCTTGAGAGCCGGTCCTCCTCACGGGGGGCGGGAGTTCGAATCTCCCCCTCAGCGTATTTTTAATTAAAAGTAACGGTAAGTTTTTGAAACTGATTTTGTTTATCATAATTGATAATTTATGAAAATAGATCCTTGGAGTTCAACAACATATCAGGATTATACAAGACTTCGTGATGAGTTTGGAATAGAGGAATTTTCAGAGGAATTATACAAAGATTTACCTCATCCTCACAAGCTTCTCATACGTGGTGTAATAATAGGCCATAGAGGTTTTTTGCAAATTAAAGATGCAGTACAAAACAAAAAACCATGGGCGATACTAACAGGGCTTATGCCTTCTGGTAAAATGCACTTGGGTCATAAGATGGTAATTGACCAAGTAATCTATTATCAGAGCATTGGTGCAGATATAAATATTGCAGTTGCAGATCTAGAGGCGTTTGCAACACGTGATTACACAATTGAACAAGCAAAAGAATTTGCAATTAATGAATATATAAAAAACTATATTGCCCTTGGTCTTAAACCAGAGAAATGTCGTATTTATTTCCAATCAAAAAATTCTGATGTAAAAGACCTTGCATATCTACTTGGTAAAAAAATAAACTGGTCTCAAATGCAGTCAACCTATGGTTTTGTAGGCTCTACCAGTATGGCACATATTTTTTCTCCACTAATTCAAACAGGAGATATTCTTCATGTACAATTAAAAAAATATGGTGGTGGACGACCAACACTTGTACCAGTTGGTGTTGATCAAGATCCTCATATTAGACTTTGCAGGGATATAGCACAGAGTCATCGTCTGTATAATGTAACTGTTACAAAAGACGAAAGAATTGGTGTCTTTGTAAAAGTTGATGAAAATGTAGAAAAGTTGCTTGACAATGCAGAAAAAATACTTGTTAAATTAAAGTTTACAAAACTTAAAAGAATTACTAAATATAAAGCAATTTACATAAATGATGCAAAAGAAGAAGATATTCCTTTAATTGATGAAGCAATTGTTAAAACAGAACCTGTTTTTGAAGGATACGGTTTTTTTGCACCTTCTGCTACGTTTCATCGTTTTATAACTGGGCTTACTGGTGAGAAGATGAGCTCTTCAAAGCCTGAAAGTGCAATATTTTTAACTGACACACCAGAACAAGCAAGAAAAAAGATTATGTCTGCAAAAACTGGTGGTGCTGTAACACTTGAAGAACAAAAGAAAAACGGCGGCAAACCAGATGAATGTGTCGTATATGAATTGTTTTTATATCATCTAATAGAAAATGATAAAGAGTTATTGCAAATATGCAGTGATTGTAAAAACGGTAAAAAAATGTGTGGTCAATGTAAAAAATATGCTGCAGAGCTTATGGAAAAAATGTTAATAGATATTCAAAATAAGAGAAAAAATGCTGAAAAACAAGTTGATAAATATCTGGAGTAACTGTTTATTCATAGGATTTGTATAATCCGTCTTCATTTGCTATTTCTTCTATTTTTGAATTTATTTTTTTTCTATTATTCGAAAGTGTCTGATTAATATTTTTAAATTGTTCTTCTGAAGAGGATGCTTTACCACGTACTGGTATTTTAAGACCTAAATCTTTTTTTCCTTTTATTGCCTCATTAAATATTTTTTCTGGTTTTATTCCTCTTTTAATGTTTTTAAGTATTTTTTGGAAATCTCCTTGTATTATACCAAAATCTCCCTGGTTCTTTGAAATTTGATTTTCTATTTCATCATCGATTTTTCTTGCAACTTTACTACCTATTCCTTTTACAATAAATGGATTTTTGTTGTATTCTTTCATGTAGTATATACCGATGTTTGGGTTCATTATGTAGCAGTCTCTTGTTAATCTTTGGTTGTCTTCTCCAAATATAGCTTGCCAATCAGAAGGATGTTTTTTTCCGTCTCGTATCACATCGTTTAATATCTCATTTCTATTTTTTATTTTCAATATGTATCATTTTGACATTATGCGTTTGTTATTTAAGTATATTTTCTGTTTACCTTTTTTGTTTAGGTGGAATATAACGTGCTTGTAAAAGAAGTAATGACAAAAAAAGTTTTTACAATAGATAAAAACAAAACAATTTTTGATGCGTGTAACATGTATAAGGATTATAAGATTGGTTGTTTAATTGTAACAGATATGGCTAGTTGTGTTGGTATTATCACAGAGCGTGATATTATAGAAAGGACCATTTGTGCCCGTCGTGATCCGTATGTCACAAAAATCGGTGATATTATGTCAAAGAACATGAAAACAATTCATGCACTTGAAACTATTGATAAAGCAATTGAAGTAATGTTTCAAAACAAGATTAAAAAATTACCTGTTTTGATAAACGAAGAAGTAGTTGGAATAATAACTGTTACAGATATATCTCGTGCAAGACCAGATATTTCAAAAAGGTTTATGCAGACCTGGGTCAGATCTGATTGGAGAGACTAAAAAAATAATTTTTTAGTAATTAACCCATATTATCTTTATTTCTTTTGGAACTGTTTTTTTATATTTTTGTTTTTCTTTTGAGTTGTTATTCATTTTTTAGCTCAACCCTTTTTTATTTTATTTGTGCTGCAAGAACTCTTGCTCTGTTTCCAACAACTAGGCATTTTGCTACAAATTCCATTTCTTTTGCTTCTTGTTCGTTTGATATTTGACCTACAATCATCATTTTTTATCGCTCCTCAAATACTATTTTGTAAAAAGGGTTTAAAAGGCGTTGTTGTACAAGTATATCCCAGGTTCTTTACAGTTGTTATCGTAATTATAAAAAGTGGAAAAAAATTGTGGTTTTTTTGTTTATTTTATTCTTCTTTTCCAAAAATATTATCGATCATCCATTTTGGGTCAAAAGGGATATGGTCTTCATATTCTTGGCCTACACCAATAAAGAGCAATGGTTTTCCAATGGTATAAGCAACACTAAGAGCGCTGCCTCCTTTTGCATCTGTATCAACCTTTGTAAGTATAACCCCGTCTATCCCGCATACCTCGTTGAAACGCCGGGCTTGTTCTACTGCATCGTTTCCAGATAAAGCATCTCCTACAAAAATTATTAAATCAGGCTTTGCAACTCTTTTTATTTTAGCCATTTCATCCATAAGGTTGATATTTGTCTGTACACGTCCTGCTGTGTCAAGAAGTACTACATCTTTATGTTTTGCTTTTGCATGATCTATTGCATCATATGCTACTGCAGCAGGATCTGCACCAGGGCCATGTTTAATTATTTTTACTCCAACTTTTTCTGCATGAATGCTGAGTTGTTCTATTGCACCTGCTCTAAATGTATCACCTGCTGCCATTACACAGCTGTATCCTTTCTTTTTAAGCATTGTTGCAACTTTTGCAATACTAAGTGTTTTACCGCTGCCGTTTACTCCTATAAACATTATTACAACAGGTTTGTCATGGTTTTTAATAAATTCATCAAAATCAAGTTCATTAGACATTAAAACATGTGATATCGCATTTTTCAAAACATTTTCAACGATTTCACCGATTTTGCTGCGTTCTACACTTATATGTTTAAGTTCTTCTTTTATATCTTTTTTAATTGACTCAATAACACTATATGCTACATCTGATTCAAGTAAGCCTACTTCTAAATCCCATAGTAAATCATCAAGCTTTTCATCACTTATTGTAATCGTTGTTTTTTTATCTGTTTTTACTGCTTCTTCGATACTTTTACGGGTTCTAAGAGTATATTCAAGTTCTGCTTCTATTGATTTTTCTATTTGTTTATCGATTTCTTCTTCTCTTTTGCGTCGGTCTGCCTCGATTCTTTTGCGTCTTTCTTCATCATCTTTCTTTTTGAAGAGTTGCTCAACTTTTTTATCAATTTGTTCTTCTTCTTTTTTAGGTTCAATTTTTACTTTTTCTTCTTTTTTTGTTTCTACGGGTTTAATTACAGGTTCAATCTTTTTTTCAGGTGTTATTTGTTTTATTTCTATTTCTTTTTTGAGGGGTTGCGGTTCTTTTCTTTCAACTGGTTTTATTGATGATTCTGCTTTTGGTGTTTCTTTTTTTTCTTCTTTTACTTTTGGTAATTCTTTTGCAAGCTCTGCTTCTAGTTCTGCTTCAAGTTTATCTTCGAATCCTTTAAGCTTCTTTTTTAAAAACTTAAACATAATCTAATTCCTTTTAATTACACACTTTTTTTATTTTTCTTCATACATCAATTTTTGAGCTTTTTCAGATGCTTCTTCTGCTTGATTTTGTATGTTCTGCATCATCTGTTCAATTTTAGCTTGTGATTTTTCAATGTTTTGTATTCTTTCATCTATTTTTTTAATTGCTTCTTCATATGTTTTTTCTGCAACTATTCCTGCGCCTATGTCTACTAGTATCTTTGTTTGTTTTTTTGTTGTTGTGTTGATAAAGACTCCGCCTCCTACTGGAATTAGCATCTCTGTTTCTTTTTCTAGTTTGCTTAGTTGTTCAATTGTTAAACGTCCTTTATGGTAATCTGTGATTACTGCTTGTATATATTGAGACTGGGTTTCTAGTTGGTTTAGCTGTTCTTTGCATTGTTCTACAATCATCATGTATCTTGATAACTCTTCATCCTTATTCATTTTTAATACTTCCATATATCTTTTGATTTGTTAATTCCACCTAATAAAAAAAGTATTATTAATACTATTTGTTAGAATGTTAAAACTAGATGTTTTTTGTATAAATAAAAGAAAAATTGTTTTAAATAGGTCATGTATTTTGGAATTGAAGGCTGGTTTAATTTCGGGGAGAAAAAAACATAATGGATAAAAGAGCACGTTGTAAAACAGGTATACATGCATTAGATAGTGAGCTTGAGGGCGGTATACCTCTTGGTGCTACAATACTTGTAGCCGGTTCAAGTGGTGTAGGTAAAACTACTCTTTGCATGGAGTTTTTAGCAAATGGTGCAAAAATGGGTGAAAAAGGAGTTTTTTTCACTGCTACTGAAACAGTTAAAAAAATTAAGAAATACCAAGCAGCATATGATTTTTTTGATGAAAAACTTATAAAATCTGGTCAAATAAGTATTATTGATCTGTGGAGTATAAGTGATAAATTAGGTCTTCATCCAGAGAGATATACTCTTGAAGAAGCAAATATTCTTTTTGAAGTAATTCGCGATATAACAAAGGAGCTTGGTGCAAAACGCCTTGTTATTGATTCAATTACTAGTTTATGTTACAGGCTTCAAACCCGTGAAATGATACGTGATTTCATTTTTAAACTAGGCTCTTCTCTTACAGTTTTGGATTGTACTACTTTTTTAACTTCTGAGGTTCCACCTATGGTTTATCAGTTTTCACAATATGATATAGAAGAGTTTATTGCTGATGGCATAATATTTTTAGGTGATGTTGTAAGAAAAGGTGATCTAATTAGAACTCTTCAGATTGTAAAAATGCGTGGTACGTCTCATGGTCGTACAAAGTTTGTTTTAAATATGTCTTCGGTTAATGGTGTCGAACTTGCAGCTATGCTTAAAAGTAACATTTAGATTTTTTTGATTAAATCCTCTGCAAGTTTTTTATAGGTTAAAGCAATTTCTTCTGATCTAGCTTTATTTTTCGATTCTGAATATACTCTAAAAATCTGTTCTGTTCCTGATGGTCTCATAAGCACCCATCCATCTTTTAAATAGAGTTTTACCCCGTCTGTTTCATCTACTTTTATAACATTTTTGTCTTTTTTGGTTTGCTCTGCAAGTGTTTTCATAACTTTTTCTTTTTTGTTATCTGGACATGGCATTTTGGTTTTGTATACTTCATATTTTGGTATTTCATTTATAAGCTCTGAGAGTTTTTTGTTTTCTTTTGCCATTATCTCAAGTATTTTTGCTATACTCATCGCAGAATCTCGGCAGTATTGCATTTCAGGAAAGATAAGTCCACCGTTTTCTTCTCCTCCGAATGCTGCTTTTTCGTTTATCATAACGCGTGCAACTATTGGTGAGCCTACCGCTGTATGTATAATTCGTCCTTTATTTTCAAGTACGACATCGTCAAAACAGCTTGATGTTGTAACAGGTGTAACTGCGGTTCCTCTTTTTTCTTTAGTTGCATATTTTGCTGCTAATGCAAGGGTTTTATCACCCCAGATATATATTCCTTTTTCATCAACAAATATAGCTCTATCTGCATCACCATCTTGTGCTACACCAAAATCTGCTTTTACTTTTGAAACTTTTTCTATTAAAGTAGTTAGGTTTTCAGGTAAAGGTTCTGAGTTATGACCAGGGAATGTTCCATCTGGTTCACAAAAAAGATATGTTGTTTTGCACCCGAGTTTTTCTAAAAGTTTTGGTGCAACAAGGCTTCCTGCACCATTACCACAATCTAGTACTACATGAAATTTTTTATTTTTTATTTTATCTACATCTACTGCTTTTAATATGCCATTTATATAAAGATCACCTGCACCATTCCAAAAACTTACTTTTCCGACATTTTTCCAGTCAACTAGTTTAAATTTTTTTTCAAAATATATTTTTTCTATTTCATCTTCGACATCTTTTGTAAATTCTGTTCCATCTGCAGCAACACCTTTTATACCATTAAAATGTGGTGGATTATGTGACGCAGTAATTATTACTCCTGAATCAAATCCTTTTTCACGAACAGCATATTGCAAAGCAGGTGTTGGAACAATTCCTACATCGACAATATCACATCCAGTTGCAAGTAGTCCTGCAGATATAGCATTTTTAAGCATATCATTTGATAGTCTTGCATCTGTACCAATTGCTACTTTTGGTTTTTTAACTGTTCTGGTTAATAGCGTTCCCCATGCTTTTCCTATACCTGATGCAAGATCGATATTCATGTCTTCATTTACTACGCCTCTGATACCATTTGTTCCAAATAGCTTGCCCATTATTTATCACCAAAATTATTTTAGATTAACAAATCTGTAAATAAAGAAAGCAATAAAAATGGTTTTCGATAAAAAAGCTATTTTTAACTTATTATTGCATTTCCTATTTGTTTATCAGGATAACCAGCAGGTTTTGACTGAGTCCAACATATTGTATTTTCCAAAATAGTTTTTTCTTTTATTTTCTCGTTGTCTCCAACTACCGTATATTTTAGTTTGCAGCCGTTAGCAACTTTGGAGTTTTCACCTATTACACAGTTTGATAAAACAACGTTATCTCCTATTTCTGCGTTATCAAAAATAATCGTTTCTTTAATATCTGATTTATCACCTATTAAAACGTTATTTCCGATTGTTGATTTTTTTAAAGAACCGTTAACCTTGCAATTAATGCCTCTATAAGATTCTAGATTTTTTTTCTTTAAAAGAAATGTGTTTATTTCCAAAAAACTGCTAATTCTTCCTATATCCATCCAGTAACCCTTAAATTTAAAACCATGGAATCTATCTGTATCTTTTATTATCTGAGGAAATATTTCTTTTTCCATTGATACAAGTCTGCCTTTTTGGATATAATCTAAAACTAAAGGCTCTAAACAATAAGCACCAGCATTGATTAAATCAGAAGGTGCATCTTCAGGTTTAGGTTTTTCAACAAAACCTATTACTTTACCGTTTTTTTGTACATCTGCAACACCAAACTCTGAAACGTTTTTAACTGGCCAAAGAGAAATTGTTGCAGCAGAATTATTTTTTTTATGAAACTTTATCATTTTATCAAGGTTTAAACTGCAGATAACATCGCTGTTTAAAACTAGAAATGTTCCTGTTATATGTTTTTCTGCAAATTTTGTAGCACCGCCTGTTCCAAGAGGTGTAGGCTCATCGTTTATAATAATTTCTTTACCGCAATCTTGTTTATTGAAGTATTCTTCTATTTGATCTTTACGATAATTTACAGCAAGTATCACTTTGTTTACTTCTTTTGGTAAAGATTCTATTAAATGCATTATCATTGGTTTGTTTAAAATTGGTAATAGCGGTTTTGCCCTTGTGTATGTCAATGGTCTAAGCCTAGTTCCAAAACCTCCTGCAAGAATTATCGCCTCCATATTTTTTCACCATATCATTTATTTTGTCAATTAGCTTAATGCTCTATTGTGACTTAAAATTTTTTGAAAAAAACACGGTTTTTATTCTTGCAGTTATCCTGATAGTTATACATCTGCATATTCACCTACAAAAAAGATACATAAGCATTTATCTAATTTTTAGAAATGGGAAAGGGATGGAAATCAGTAAAAACAAAAAAGAAGACATACTAAGCATTTGTTTTATATCAGTTGTAATAGTGTTAATGTTATTGATTCAGGTAACTGGAGCAATATAAAACCTTAATTTTTTTAGAGTGTATGATCTTTAAAAACACATTTTTCTCCTTTTTTATAACATAAAAACCTATAAATATAATACTAGGTATTATAGTAATGTTTCTTATGGCAGATGAGATGGTTAAAGAGAAAGATGTAAGCAAAATGTTTGTTGGCAAATATGGTGTTACAGCACCAGATGAAGAGTTGGCTTTGGAGATAATAAAGCGATTCAATATATGCCGGGATACTCTTGAAACAATGCCTGCTTTTAATGAGCATTTAGAGCCATTGTTTTTGAAAAAAGAAAAATAACGCCTCCATATCAGATTACAAATATTTGAATCTTTTTACGAAACAGATATAAAACTATTTTTAATTCCCAGGCTTGGTGGTTTTTATTTCAGATTTAACTAGACTTTACTCTGATAGAGCTGGAAAAATGCGAAAATCGGTAATCAGAGAGCTTCTTAAAGTTACACAAGACCCTGAAATTATTTCTTTTGCTGGAGGCCTGCCAAATCCTGATTCTTTTCCAATTGATGAACTTAAAGATGTGGTAGAATATGTTATGGATCATCATGGCAAAACCGCGCTGCAATATGGTACAACACAAGGTTTACTTGAGTTAAGAGAGCTTATTGCAGAAAGAGCAATAAAAGAGGGGGTTGAAACCAGTGCTGATGAAGTAATAATCATGAGTGGCTCACAGCAGGCGCTTGATACTGTTGGTAAGGTTTTTTTAAATCCTGGAGATTACGCAATTTGTGGTCTTCCGACATATCTGGGAGGTATTAATGCATTTAGGAGTTATGAAGCAAACCTTCAAGGTATTCCTCTTGATAACAATGGAATGATAATAGATGTGTTAGAAGATAAGATAAAAGATTTTTTAAAATCAGATATTACTCCTAAATTTATTTATACTGTTCCTACTTTTCAAAACCCTGCAGGGGTTATACTACCTGAATCCCGTAGGAAGAAATTAATTGATATTGCAAATAACTATGATCTGGTAATAATAGAAGACGACCCATATGGAAAACTGTGTTTTGATTCCGATCATATTAAACCAATAAAAGCTTTTGATGATGAAGGTCATGTTATTTATATGTCTACTTTTTCAAAGATTTTATCACCTGGTTTTAGACTTGCATGGACTATAGGTCCACCTGAACTTACGCGCAAGATGATAATATGTAAGCAGGCGCTTGACTTGTGTACTAATACTTATACTCAGTTTATTGCTTTGGAATTTATGAAACGTGGCTCGCTTGATCTTCATATAATGAGAATTTGTGAGCTTTACAAGCCTAAAAGAGATATTATGATAAACTCTATGAAAGAGTTTTTCCCAGAGGGATATACTTGTTATAAACCCAAAGGTGGCATGTTTGCGTGGGTTACCCTTCCAGAAAATATTGATACTGAAACTATGTTTCTTGATGCAATAAAAGAAAAAGTTGCATATGTTCATGGTAAAGCATTTCATGTAGATGACGGTGGTGGGCAAAGCATGCGGCTTAATTTTTCTTATTCTACAGATGAACAGATACATGAAGGTATAAAGCGTCTTGGTGATGTGATAAAGAAAAAACTAGAAAAAACATAACTTGTTTATAGTTACGATGCCTCTTAATAAAAAAATCATTATTTTATTTTGCATTTTTACAATGCTTTTTACTTGTTTTTCAGGTTGTATTCTACAGGATATTTTTGGTGCAGCTAGTTTTTCTCTTGATTCTTATAGTATTGTTGATGATAATGGTTTTCCTGCGATTTCTGTTTTTTTTACTTGTTCTGGTCGGGTTAATCTTAAAACTTTTGATGCTAGTTCAAATATGCTTGATTATGATTTTTTTTATCGCGATGGTAATACAACTCTTAATCTTGGCAATTATAAACAAACAGTTTACCCTGGAATTTACAATTTTAAGGTTTTTGATAAAAATGATAAAGAGATTTTTACTAAAGATCTTTCTTTTAAAGGAGCTATTTTATCAATTATTGATTGTGAACAGCAGTGGTGGAAAGACAAAAGTGAATATACACTTATTGGTTTTAAGATATATGTTGAGAATATCGGGGATTTGCCTGTTTATCCGTTTTATGCAGATATAATTTCAGACTCTGAAACGTATGCTGGAGAGATACTTCCTGATGTTATTTTACCTGGTTTTAAAAAATATATTTATTGTACTGTTATTCATGAAGGTGTTTTTAATAGCGACAATTTTGAAATTGTTTTAAAAGATAAAGAAGGTATCAATCTTGCAAGTGGTAGTTTTGATTTTGATGTTAAGGCTAGTGTTTCAACAAGATATTATTCTGAAGGTTTAGATAAAACAATTGCGGTTCCATATCCTGATTTTTTGACTGATTATTATTCTAGTCTTGAAAGGATTATTACTGAGGATTATACTGTTTTTATACTTGATCCTTATGATGATTTGTATCTGGATTTTTTCCTAAATACGATTATTGGTTCATGTTACGGAGAAAATTTTAATTCTAGGTCTGATGTTAAAAAAATTGAGTATGTAAACGATTTTGTGCAGTCGCTTGATTATATAAAAGACAGCGATATCGATGATTCTTATGAGTATCCTAGTTATCCTATTGAAACTTTAGTTAATGGTGGAGGGGATTGTGAGGATACATCAATTCTTTCTGCAAGTTTTCTTAAGAAACTAGGTTATGATGTTGCTTTGTTGCGTTTACCTGAACATATGGCTGTTGGTGTCAAGTTAGATGAGGATGCTATTTCAAAATATGATTTTTATACTGATGGTTATTATTTTCTTGAAACAACAAATAAAAATACGCCTTTAGGGTTTGTGCCAAAGGATTATGAAAATCCTTCTGAGTTATATGTTTATCCTATAAAACAGACTGATTTTGTTATGCATAAATGGAAAGATGATGTAGTTACAATTTTTTCAAAAACAGAATCAGGTGATTTTGTAAAAATCATTGCTTTTGTTGAAAACCTTGGTAATAAAACTGCGGAGAATGTCAATTTTCAAGCAGTATTTTATACTAATGAAGGATTTATTATACTTTCTGAGGATAAATCTATAGGAGATATACCGGCATTTAGTAAAGAAAAAGTGATAATTTCTATTTCTTTGCCAAAAGTTGCTAATTCTTGGTTTGAAACAAGAGTAGTTGTTGATGGTGAAATTGTTGATACGCAGAAATCTAAAAATTCTTTTATTTAGTTTAGTTAGTTAAAAACATTTATAAAGCCTTAGTTTTTTGTAGTTATTGTTTGTGTTGGGCGTAGGTGGACGGCTAACGGCGGATATCGCTGAGGAAAGTCCCCTCTCGTTCTGGACCAGGAAACTGTTTAAGCAGTATGGGTGAGAATCCTTATAGAGGCGCAGAAACGACACAGCTTCAGAATAATGCGATGATTCACTAGGTGATGAGGTCTTCTAAAGATTTGATGAAACGTGCTAATCTATTCCTGGAGCAAGTCTAAACAGCGGGATCAGTTGTCCAGACTGCCTGCAGGTAAGACGCATAGTAGAATGCCGTTTAAAACAGAAAGGGGCTT
>CAZFAZ010000050.1:0-11032 GCA_964517155.1 uncultured Thermoplasmatales archaeon | reverse complement strand
CAGCCAAATAAGGATATCAGCAAGGATCCACAAGTTATACAACAATACAGAGAACATGAAATAAAAAAGTCTTATGAAATAGCTTTTAGATGTGGTCTTCGGAAGATACGAATGCTTCTTAACACGATAACTTGTCTCTACACCCCAACGTTTACCATACAAAAGAAACAATCTCTCAGCCAAATTTACATCATTCTCATTGTATTCCTCATTAGTGGCAAATGCTCTTTTATCACCATTTTCATCTTCTACTATTACAAGGTTGAAAGTTATATCTTTCATCTCAAAATCAGTGATTACACAAGGTGATGAAGCAATGCTCTGCATCTTTTTTACTGTTGGGATCTGCGTAGCAGGCATCAAATATTTCAATTGAAACTGTTCGAATACTTTAATTGCTTTTGAGTCAAAAAAACCACGATCAACATAAACTCGTCTAATCTTAATCCTCTGTTGAGCATATCTAAGTAGTTTTGTTAGAATTTGTTCTTTATTGTCAAATGGACCGACAGGTAAAGCAAGCATCGTAAATCGTTTACCTGCCTCAACAATATTGATAGTTGCAAACTTATAGCATTTTGTGGTTCCACGATCTGGTTCTTTTCCAACGACCATAGGGCTGGATCTTTCTCCGTAGAAATACCACTCTGTAAAATCAATAGCGACATCATACCGCTTTTGAATATCAAAGACATTAGCTTGTTTTGTCATTTGCCAGACTATTTCAAAAAGAGTCGTAAACATCTTGTGAAGTTGCTTGGTGTCTTGGTAGTTTTTTAAATGATAAAGTAGTGTATCTGCATCAGGACAACCATAAGGTCGTAATTGCTTGAATGTTTTATTCCCGTTTTCTGCAAAATCCCTAGTCTGACCCAAATGAATCATAAGATCTATGAACTGATTTTTTGAATAAACCGTGTTATAGTTTAGGTTTAGATCTATAAATGGTGAAAAACGTTTTTTTACAAGGCTACAAACATCTTTTGTTTTCTTATTCTTTAGATGATTTTGGTTCCAGGTTTTAGTCTGCTTCTGTGGTTTTTCAGGCTCCAAAATCTTAATGTCAAGGATTATTCCAAATTTCTCTGAAATCTCTTCAATCTTATCAACTGCATACTTGATTAGTTCTTTTGTTTCTTCATCAAGTATGTGATTTATGAAATATCCAATAGTTCGCCTATCAGGTGTTTTACTAAAACCAATTTTCCATTTTACAGAAGGGTTTCTTCTAAGAAATTTCGTTAATCTTGAATGGAATTTTATACCCTTTAACTGTTGATATATGATGAGTTTTAGAAATGAATCATATTGATAGTCAATTGAACGGTAATCTCGGTTTCTGAACAAGACAACATCAAATTTTTTTAGGAATTCATCTATACAAACATTAGTTTCTGATTTGAATTGTTCGAATGTTTTATAAATCTCCAGCTCTATATTTTGCTTGGAGACACGCATTTTGCTTGAGAGCATGTGTGTTCTCCAGGCTCCTTGAGAATTACCGGTTCTCTTGGAGCCATTACTAATCAAATTTGTCTTTTAGTATCCATTAATGATACTAATTATAAATACTAATAGTTAGTATAATATATAAATTTTACGTTCTAATAGTGCTTATAGAAAGTATTAATAATCAATAATAACATATATCGTTTTAATGACAAAAGAAAATGTTGAATTAGTTTTCAAACTTCTTAAAAAATGCGAACCTCAAACTCCAAATGAAATTGCAGAACTGGCAAAATTAAATCAAAAAACAGTACAAACTATCCTACTAGACTTGGCAAATACAAAGGAAAATATTAAAATGAAGAAAGTTGGAAGGTTCAGGTTGTTTTGGAAAACAAAGTAATAGTATTTTTCTAAATATACTAACATCGATGAGCGGTATGTTTTTTTGTTTCTAGTGAATGTATACTAAAAACAGATGGTTTTTGTTTAACAAGTGTTAAGATATGATTTATAAAAGATTACTTGTTTTACAAAAGTGATTTGGGGAGAAAAAATATGGGCATATTCAAAAAATTAAAACTTTGGGTTCAATCTTATTTCTTTATATGGAAAAGACAAGCAGACCCGGCTATGTGGGGTTATCAATTTTTGATTTTAATTGTTGGAGTAGGTACTTTTTTACTTGTTTCTGGAATATTTTTGGGTTTTGATATTTTGTTAGGAATTACAGACAGTGGCGAATATTATACATTATTTTGGAATACTACAGGCATTACATCTTTGATTGTAGGAATATTATCTGCGCTTAGGTTCTCTTATGAAATTGTGTCTAGAGGATGGATATAAAAAGTTAGGATACGAAAAAATGGATAAAATTGAAAAATATAAAAATGAGTTAAATAAGATCGGAGAGACGGTTAAAAAATTAAGAATAGTTGGTGGGATTTTTTTCCTAATTTGGCTCCCGATTTTTATTTATCATTTGTGGATTGATTGGGGGCATATTCAAAAATATGGGATTTTTGAAGGCTCGATAAAGAGTTTAGGTGAGCCTATTTGGATAATTTGTTGGGTTATATTTTTAATTATTTTGCCGATTTTACTATCAATAAAAAGCAATGAAAATAAAAAGAAAGAAATAAAAGAAAAGCTAAAGAGTGTTAAAAAATGTCCAGAATGTAATAAAGCAATCTCCAGCGATTTTAACATCTGCCCACATTGTGGTAAAAAATTTGAGGAGAAACATGAATAAAAAAATAGTATTGGTTGGAACGAGTGTTATGCTTATCTGCATTGTTTTGAGTGGATGTAATGAAATAAGCAATCCACTTATGGACGGAGATAAAACACTATCAGATGGGACAAAAATAACTGGTGACCTTAATCATATTGAAATTTTAAATTATACATACGGGCGGTATCGACGCATACTTTATGATGGCGATATGGGGGATACGGGTAACTGGAAAAATTGGGGTACTACTAATGAGGTGATTTGGAATTTTGATATAACTGATGTAGCTAGTAATTTATCTAAGAGAGAATTAATTTGCAAGGAATATATAGAAAAAGGAAGTATTCGTGAAGGTCATTTGGACTGGGATGAAGACTATTATGGATATTATGCTAATTTTGGAGGAGGCGAAATTATTCATCTTTCGATTAAAAATTATCGATTAAGTAATAATGTTAGCTCATGGAAGATTGTAGGAACAGCAAAAAATATTGGTTCTGCTTTTTTAAACTATCCAAAAATAATAGTTAATTTCTACAATGAAAATGGAGCATGGTTGGCCTCTGAAAGTCATATTGAGGATAATATCCCTTCAGGATATACTTGGGATTTTTCCATCACTTATAGAGGTGAATTTAGAAATGATGTTGACTACATGTCTTTCGAAGTTGATGCATAAAAATGATATTCAAAGTCTGTGGGGATGAATTCCCAGAGGATGAAATGTTAGAGATGTGTGTGTTAACTGTGCATCTATACTACAGGACCATATGGGTTTCGAGGGTTGAAAATGTCCAATGATAAAAAACCGGTAGAGATAGAAGATATATTAGATATATTGAAGATAAGTGCAGAAAATGTTAAACATGTAAATTTTAAAAATGAAAGATATTTACATCATTATTTTTCTTATTTGTTTCAGAAAAAGTTCGATTTATTGAATTTATCAAAAAAAGACAAAGAAATAATGTTGCATCCTGAATGGCCAACATATAGAAAAGTAGCAGGTATGAATATAGATTGTGGTAGATATTTGAAGGATAGTGGGCATTACTTAATACCAGGAGATAAAGGAGGGGCAGCACATATTGATTTTGCGATTGGCGATTATAAAAAACCGTATATAGGTATTGAGTTTAAATGGATATATGGTTGGGATAAAGTATCTTTGGCATCTGATTTCCTTAAATGTATGGACCGTAGAAATCCTTTTGAATATACAATTTCCTATACTGTGCTTTTTAGGAAAAAGAGCTTATCGAAAAAAGTATTGGATACATCTTTTCATAAAAAAATGAATGAAACCTATGATAAAGCTGTTAAGCTATTAAATAAAAATATTTGTGAAGAGAAACATGAATTATATCTTATAGTTACTGAGATAGGGAGCGATAATAATAGAAGAGATTGGTATCTTGACAGAATGAAAGGCAAATTTGTAGAGGGTTTTCCTGAGTACAAGAAATAAATTTAATATAGATGGCTAAAACCTGAAAAATAACTCTATTTCAATACTTTTATATACCTCATTTTGCGGTTTTAATTAATGTCAGCTAACTATTCAATAGGATTAATAGCAGAAATAAGAAAAGAAGTAAAAAAGGGTAAAACAAAACTACAAGTATCCAGAGAATGGGGCATTTCTTATAAAAAAGTCCGAGAACTTACTAAAGATATCAAATCAATAAAGGGAGGGATTTCAGATAGTCTTAGAAAAAAGATCAGGGAAGAAGTTAGAAATGGTAAAACCAAAAGACAAGTAGCAATACAATACAAAATAAGTGATCGAACAGTATACTACCATACCCGCGATATGTGTTCATATCCTCTTAGAAACATGCGCATTCAAGATAAAAAACTTGAACTCATGAAAGACCTACTACGAGATGGTTATGCCTTGTCTTCTAGGAAATATAGCACCGTGGAGTATAACAAGTTGAAAGAATTTTTTCCAAGTATTTGTAAAGCTAAAATGTATAACCGCGTTATCTTCTATCTCAAGGATAAAAAAGATGCTGCAGCGCGTGCTTTTGTTGAGAATTCTGAACGGAAGATTATCAGCTATCAGGAGTTGAAACAAGTTACTAATGTTTTTAATGCAGACTTAGATATTAAGGAAAAAAGAAGGATCATTAGCAGAAATAAATCTGAAAAACTATTCAAAAATCAAGAGAAAAACTGTAGTTCTCTCCTTAGTGATGATGGTTCTTTGGCGTTTTTTCACATTCGGATGTACTAAGATTTACTTATTTTTTTATTTTATTAATGGCGCAATACTTGATGCCACTTTTACTACACTATAACTACTATGTATCGTATCTGTTGCAATTATCTCATCGCAGCCAGATGAAGACAGTTTTTTTACTGCATCACCAGCAAACAATCCATGAGTACATGACACATATACTTTTTTTGCTCCTTGTGTTTTAAGTTCTTTTATTGATTTTGCCATTGTACCACCGGTAGAGATTATGTCATCAATGATTCCAACATTTTTATTTTGCACATCAAGGTTTTTAGGTTTAATTTCTACAGTTGTACCATCTATACGTGTTTTTTCCATGTAATCAAAATCACAACCAATAATATTTGATGCTTGTTTTGCCCTATTTAATGCTCCTTTATCTGGTGCAAGAATTAAATCCAAATTTTTTTGTTTAAAATAGTTGGCTATTTCTGGAACTGCTGTACAACTTTGTGCACTTGTTGAAAAAAAATCAAGGATGTGTTCTTTATGTGGATCAACAGTTATTACTTTATCTGCATTAAGGCTTATGAGTCCTGCTATTGCTTTTGCGCTAATGGCTTCTCCTTCTTGAAATAATGTATCTTGTCTAGCATAACCATAATAAGGAATAACTACAGTTATTTTTTTTGCACCTGCCTCATCTGCTGCATTTTGAAGTAAAAAGAGTTCTACAAGATTTGGATCAGGGTATGTAGTCTGCACAATTACGACATGCTCATTTTTTATATTGTCTAGTATCCTTACATATAGTTCTGTATCAGGAAAACGTTTAGAAATAATGTTTGCTTTTGGTATATTTAGAATTTGTGATAACTCTTCTGCAACTGTATTTGATGCCGTCCCGCCAATAATATACATAGTATTACGAAAGTGAATATACAGAATATATTTTTAGTGGTTTCGCAAAATTTTTTGGCAATAGAAAGTTTATATAATAATAAAATGTTTTATTGATTTACCGTTTGGAGGCGGATGAAAATGAAATTTACAAAGCTGTGGACTATCTTAACCTTTATATTTATTTTAATTTCTTTATCAAGTTTTTTACAGGTTAAAGCAGAAGAAGAACAAGAAAACATAGTATCAGCAACATTTAATATAGCGCTGGAGAGTGCTACAGATTTAAAAATAACTGTTGAAGCATCTGTTACAAAGATTACATTATCTGCAAGTGGAAGAGCTTATACTGCCCAAGAAATAAAAGGCATATCTTCAACTGAAACAATGGGTGCTGTTAAATATGCTTTAAAAACCATGATTAGTGATCAGTTAATAGACAGTTTTAAAAATGCTAAAATTACTGCTCCAAATGAATTATTAACCTATGAAAATGAAAAATTTTATGATGAATATTTAGTTAATTTAACATCCAATTTTTTTAACTTAAATGAAACAAGTAACCCCTATGAATTAATAAACGGCCTGCTTGACGTTGGAGCATATATAAGATATGATTTAAATCTCAAAGCAGATGCTGGATGGGATATAATATATTCATTTGATTTAGGTGAAAAATTAGAATATAAAGAGACAAATGGTAAAACTGATTTAACAAATAATATTATAGAATGGACTGTTGAAAACAGAGACGGCGCCTTGCCTTTGAAATCTGCTTATTTTATTATTTATAGCAAAAACCCAACAACTGCAGAGGAAACAGAGGATATCTCTATTGATTTTATATTAAACTCAAAAAAAGAGATAGTTTCATTTGAATCAAAAATAGCAGTAAAAAACATGAATTTGAATGATTATGATTTTTTACCAGATTGTATTACTTTTAAGGATGATATTTCATTTGTACCTTCAGATGCAATTAGATTATTTGTAAAAAATGATTTATTAACCTGGGATGAAATATATCAAAAAACAATAAAAAACATTCAAGATAAAATAAAAAACACAGTAGAAACATCAGTTTTTAATCAAACATTAACACTTGCATTTAGTTGGGATAACACTACAACAGATGGCTGCTTAAACCCATTTGATATAGAAAAAATGGACAAAAACCCTCCTGTAACCGCCTTATTAAAAGATGATGAAATAACAATACTACTTAATGGCATTTCTTCAAGGGCGTCTTTTGGGCTTATAAATACTGGCGCAAAAGCAAATATAACACCAAATAGTATAAATTTTGGAAAAAATTTGGATAACCTGGGTTATCCTTACAATATAACTCTTCAAATGCCCGCAGATATAACTCTAAACAATGAAAATAGTTACACTTGGGATAATAAACTAAAAAATTTTTCAGGGCTTATGTTATCTGAAAAAAGTCCAGATTATGAAAAACCTGTGATAAATACAATAATTGAAATAAAAGCAGAAACAACTGACTTGAACTTATTAAGCTTTTTTACAGGAGAAACAGAGTTAAGTTTTGGTTTAAAAATAGAAAAAGAAAAAAACTATAAAGTAACAGAAATACCTGAACCTTTTTCAATAACAAACGACATAGACATTACTTATCTAAACTCTGATGCTGTAAGATTATGTATCGAAGAAAACGTGTTTAAAGATGAAGAAGTTGATACTTTTTTAACAAATGAAAAAACCTTTTTTGAGCAGACAATAAATAATATAATAAAAGGCTTAGATGCAAAAGGAAACATAAACAATGATGTATTTCAGAACTCTTTACAATGGGATGGCAACATAACAAAAATGGATGGAGAGACCCCTGTTAAAACACAAATATACTCATATACTTCACATCCTGTAAAATTCAAAATGTCAATATTGCCACCCTCTCTTAAAATAAATAACCAGGCTTACAGTTTTACAGGTTTAGAAAACCAGCATGTGACATATAAAATAATATTTCCAAAGGGAATAAGAATCTATTTTTCAAATGAATATACTCAAATATCAATAAATGAAACAAATGATGGAGAGCAATATATTGAAGTGACGTTTTCACCAGAAGAATCACAAAATGCGCTTGATTTTACATTAACTTTAGAGCCTTCTCTTTTATTTATAATATCGATTTTTATACCATGCATTGTAAGCTTTGTGATACTGCTCATACTTATAATAACATTAATACTTTTTAGAAGAAAACGTAAAAAGAGAAAAATATCTACCTATTCACCACCAGAGCCGATGGATGAACAAGCAGGATATGAAGATGAAGATTACTATATACCTCCACCGCCTGGCTCAAAATAAATCTTTTTTATTTTTTAATATAGCAGCTCCAAGTTTAAGTAAAGAAGGATTTTTCTTAATAAGAGGATTTGCAAGCTTTGAAGGATAATCAATATCACCATATTTGTTGATAATATCAACAATTTTTTGATTTTTAAACTTAGAGATATACTTATCAAAATTATCATCTGATAATTTTCTAAAAACAGTTCTAAAAGTCATACCCCGGTTTAACTCTTTACCAATATCTTTATTGAAGAGTTTATGATATTTTTTTAAAAAATTAGCAGAAAAATCATTTTTTTCTAAAGATTCAACAGCAACATTTGCACAATGATCAGCAGATAAAAGACCAGGGTATAAACCGCCTCCAGATGTTGGTTTAACCTGTGCTGCCGCATCACCAACAATAAGTACATTATCTGTAAATGTTTTTTTCAAAAAACCAAGTGGTATAACCCCGCCTATCCTTCGTGTAATTTTTGCATCTTTAAGAAAAGACTGTACCTGTTTATTTATCAGAAATTTTTTAAAATAAAAAGTTGGAGGATGCAACGTCGTTTGATCTACACAAAGGCCGATTCTTGCTTCTGTACCATTTTTGTTAATTGGTATTATCCATGCAAAAAAACCTGGTGCAATTTTTTGTCCAACAAATATTTCAACAAAATTAGGATCAAGAGATACATTTGATACTTCGGCACCCGCGCCTTTTAAAAGTTCTTTTGGCTCTAGAAACTTAAAAAGTTTTCTTGTTTTTGAAAAAGGACCGTCTGCGCCAACCAATATTTTGCATTCAACTTCTTCAGTTGATGTTTTTATTATTAATGTATCTTTATTTTGTTTTATATTCTCTAATTTATTTTCAAGAAAAACATCTACTTGTTTTTTTTCTGCTTGTTTTATTATTTCTTTATCAAAATTTATTCTATCAATTACAAGTGCATGAATATGCTCTCCACCTATCTTTAAAATAATATCTGAGGGAGAATGAATGTTTGCCCCAGAAATTTTATTTTGAATTGTTCTTGTAGAGCTTTTTGTGATTTCAAAAACACGTTTAGTTACAAGACCTGCACAATTAAGGTTTTTTCCTATTTCATTGTTTTTTTCCAATATAGCTACAGAACAGTTTTTTTCAGAGATTTTTTTTGAAACATGACCGCCTACTGGACCGCCGCCAACAACAACTACATCATATTTTTTCATATTTATAAAAAGCAGTATACTTCAAAAGATTTATAACAGAATCGTAGATTACGTGCAAAATAAGCAGGTGATAGTACGCGCATTTTAACACATTTAAAACTAATTACATCTCAAAGTATGATATTTATTTTTTCTAGACGCAAGCAGCTGAAGGAAGAACAAGAAAAAAAAGAAGAACATACACGCAGTCTAATTTGTCGTTTTGTTCTTGACGGAATTGGACGTACTGTTGGTGAAAGCGTAGCCGTGTCTGATGATATATTAATTGTAAAATCAAAAAATAAATATCTTGGCGTTCCACTTAAACATATAGAAGAAGAAGGTAAAACCCTGCTTGTAAAAGGGTTAATTGATAATTTTAATGCAGAAAAAATGGGTGAAAAATGGCGAGAGGAAAATTTTAAAGAAATATCTCATGATATCAATGATGAATAAAATGTCAGATTTTGAATATAAAATGGTTATTGTTACCCGCAGTGATCTGAAGCTTTCAGCAGGTAAACTTGCAGCACAAGTTGCTCATGCTGCTGTAAACTGCGCGCTTTCTACAAAAAAAAATAATTCTAAATGGTTTCATAAATGGGAAACTGAAGGAGCTAAAAAAGCAGTTTTGAAAGTTGATTGTGAGAAAGATTTTTATCCTTTAAAAGAAAAGGCAGATGAACTTAAAATTGTTGCTCATATAATTAGTGATGCAGGCCATACTGAGATACCTGCTGGAACTAAAACAGTTCTTGGCATTGGCCCTGCTCCAAATAATTTAATTGATCAAGTAACTGGAAAATTATCTGTTTTATAAAAAAAAATAAAGAAGAGATATTTTTTGTTTTTATTTTCTCTTTCTTAATATAATAAATGCAACACCTATTGCTGCAATAAGGGTTAATATTTCAAAACCAGGCGTCCCAGTTGTAGACGGCGTATTTGAATCTCCACCACCAGTATCTCCACCATTTTCATTAGGAACATCATCTCTAGCGCCCCCTAACTCAAGTGCTTGTCCCCAGAAATCAACAGCGGTTGTAGAAGAACCAACTCTATCAAATAGCACGGTAATAGTGTTACCCGATACAGTTCCCTCTTCAGCAAAATAAGGAATAAACTCTCCGGCTTCACTTGTTGCAACATTTGACCATTCACCATAATCATATATCATACCGTAAGAAGCATCCTCTGTATCTAGCGTGACAGTATACGTAACATCATCTGAGACGGTGCCCTGTAATTCCATTGTTAAAGTAAGCCCACTGTCATCAAAAGTATAGGAGATTTCTCTGACATCAAGATATTGCCTATCGCTTATGCCTGTTTGACCTCCAGGAATGTATGCATCATTTGCTGGATCTGTGAGTGATCCGGAGGCATCACCTGTTGGGTCTGGGTCAGGATCTGGGTCAGGATCTGGGTCAGGATCTGGGTCAGGATCTGAAGCTTGATACGGTGATTCATCATTTGGCGCATAGTCCGTCCACCATTCACTAGATATATCACCACTAACAGTATACTCGTTAGAGAGACCATAAAACTCATCAACCGTTGAAAAGGTTCCAACAACGTCATATGTTGCAGTCATCGTATCTCCACTAACGGTTATATTGGCCTCACTAGCTTGAAAATCACCATCTCCTGTACTTGTTGCTATGCCAAAATCTTCATCACCTAAATGCCAAAAAGTATAACTCGAATCACTTGTAATCAAATATACATAATAGCCCACTAATTCAGAATTACTG
>CAZFAZ010000049.1:0-78102 GCA_964517155.1 uncultured Thermoplasmatales archaeon | reverse complement strand
TTTATCTTCATGATGTTATCTCTTTTTCAATAACTTGAGTAGTTGTTTTTATTACACCCTCTATCATTTGGATGCTGTCAGTGACTTTTAGAAGTTTATCCAAACTTTTAACCTGAGCGCGAACAACTATATCGTATTCACCTGCAACAACTGAGATCTTTGCGATATCTTCTATTTTTCTCATCTTTTCTATTGCTTTATCGCTGTTTCCTGGTTTCATATTAATTAGTATATATGCATTAATCATTTTTTTTCACCCTTATTTGACAGGCGCAACCAAGGCCTCTATTTAAGTTTAACTATATAACTCTTTATTTTTATAGGAGTAAAATAAGGAAAGATTTAAATCACAAGATATGTATTCAGCATATGGAGGTAAAAATTATGGCCTTTACACATGAAGGATGGACATTATATTGTAGAGATGTAAAACTTAAAGGCGGGAAAAACCAGAAAATCTACTTCTTTAGCAAGAGAACACCAAAGAGTGGATCACCCTGTGATAAACCAGCAAATTATAATGTTGGAGTAAACAAGAGAACTGGTCTTCCGTATCTTAAAAAGAAGTAAAGAATTAGATTTCTTTTCTTCTTTCTCTTTTTATTTTTTTAATTATACCCGCCTATTTTTAGACTTGGATCACCAAATAATTCCCATTGTTGTACCATTTTAACATCCATTTTAGCATCATCACCAAGGAATCGATTTAGATATTCTGTAAGTGTTTGACCGTGATTCAAACCCAAGATATCACTGTTTTCAACACCATAAAGCTCAAAGAAACGTAGTTCTAACCAGCCATCTAATACCTCTAAATAATCTACAACACCGTTATTATCTTGATCGCCATCGCCATGTGTCCCAAGGCCAGTATTTGCAATAGTTGCAATTGCGCCGCCATTCGGTTTACTTGTAAGCCACCATGCCCAAGAATTTGGCACCCATTCACTGTACCAAAATCTACCTGCTTGACCTGGTTTCCAACTAAAATATTTCAAGCCTTCTTCACGTATACCTAGTAATATATTCCACATTGTTACATCAAATTGTCCATTGTGACAACCACCTACAACTGTGATTGGCTGTTTTTCCTTGTTTTTCAAAAATATCATGTCTTGTATTTCATAACCTGTAACCCAATTTGTACTATTTGCCGGCTCAAAATGTGTACCCCAATGCATAGGATTACCATGCCCGCAGAAATATGCAAAACCAGCACCTTGATTAAAAGCAGCGTTAACTGTTTCACGGTTTATATCCCCCTGAGAGGCATATACCTTTAAAGGATTGAAACCAGGCATTACTTCAATTGCAGCCTCACATGCAAGTTCTCCTTCATTTATGATAACATCTTCAGGCCACTGACCTGTGTTGATATAACTGTCACCGCCGACTAAAAGCAGATTTTCAAACCAAGATTCATCACATACTTCTTTTTCATAATTTATGATTTTATTTACCATTGTTTTAACTTCAAAGATGTTTCTACAGGACAGTCTGCCCAGATACACATCAGGATACATATCCATATCATCTTTTAAAGTTTCATTCCAAACAGCAAAAACATCATCAAAATTTGAATCCCAGCTAGAAAATTTGCCTTCGCCATCAAAGATATCTGCATAATATAAATCACTTATGAATGACTGCTCAGCATATTCTTGTTCCTCAAGTGGTACCACGCAGCTGTAACGAACCGGAAAACTCCAAGTATTTGTCTGTCCTTTTATACCACCAACGAGCAAAACATATTTTATATCCCATTTTTCAATTGACTCTTTGATAAAATATTTTATTTGCTCTTGTTCATCTCGACCATTTAGAGAACTACTAATAATACTATATACTTCTTGTAAACTGTATATTTCTGTTTTTATGTTTTGCTCCTCTTTAAAGTTAACAAGAGGCTGCAGATGCTTTATAAAATTTTGAGGTGCAAGAATAAGAAGATCACGTTTATATTGTGGTTGAATAATTGGTTCGCTTGGCTCTTTATAAGTTATAGATATATTGATGCTACAAATAAAATCAAGTTGATTATCACCAGGTAGAAAACGCACAGGATATGCTCTTAACACTAAAAATGTAGTTCTTTGACCATAAGATAAACCACCTCCAGTATGATAAGAAACCCAGCTTGAAGGATACGGTTCCTCACTTTGATAAATATTTAAATCAATTGAATTAGATGAAAAATCGTATAGAGTATCAATTGAAGCACGTCCAAAAGAAAGTGTGCCTGAAAGATTTATTTTTTGAGGTATTGAATGTTCATAATGAACATTTATTATTTTGCTACCAAAAGGTAATTTGAAAACACTTATATTTACAGGTAGAACTGGTTTACCTGGATCATAATCAAATAAAATAATTCTATTATGATTTGTCTCATTTACACGAACAACAGAATAGTTACCATGAGGCACTATTTCGGGTTTGGAAAAACTAAGATTTATCTGGATAGATTTTGTATTATATTCTGTTTTTTCAAAAAGAATGCTTTTTTGTGTTTGAGCTTGAAAAGCAAAAACATTTATGCAATTTGTTATTAAAAAAATAGCTACTAATAAAAAAACGGCTGGTCTATTAAATTTCATATTTTTTATCCACCTTTTATTATTTAATTTATTATTTTTTATACATTCATAGTTTATAAACTTTTTTTGAGAAATCACATTTTGTGTTATCCCGAAATTACTTCCTTCGAGAAAATAAAGAAAATGATTTATCATACATGGAAAAAAATAAATCAAAGGAAGACGAAATTGATGGTTAAAAAAACTTGACAGCAAATATTTCTAACATAATTTATATTTATGTAGCATCTCTGCGTAGAAATACAGTTATAAATCAACTATTGTTTTTGAAATTGGATAATTGAGGTGAAAAAATAAAATGGATTCAATAGTTTTTTTGCACGATAAAAGCTTAATTTCATCTAAAGAACTTGTAAACGCCACAGAAGAATTAATAGACGAAATAAATTGCATGAACAAAGCAGTTAATCTACGATATGAAGATGATAGAGCCTCAATTAATCTACCTGATGATAAACAAACATTGCAAAAAGTTAAAATGCTTATTGACAAAAAAAAGAAACTAAAACCACGTTATCTAGTTGTCATTGGTATTGGTGGAAGTAATCTAGGAACAATGGCAGTACAAGAAGCAGTATTAGGAAAAATGTATAATCAATTGAACCCAGATATAAAAGTATTATATGCTGATACTGTTGATCCTGATTTGATAAATGATATACTAAAAATTATCAAACCAGTTTTGAAAAAAGGAGAAAATATCATTATTAATGGAGTAAGTAAATCAGGAGGGACCACTGAAACTATAGCTAATTTTGAGATATTAGTTGAGATGCTTAAAAAATATAAAAAAGATTATGCAAAATATGTAGTGGTTACATCTGATAAAAACTCAAAATACTGGAATTATGCACTAGAAAAAGGTTTTGATGTTCTGGAGATACCAAAAAAAGTTGGAGGGAGATTTTCTGTTTTTTCTCCAGTAAGTTTATTTCCGTTGGGATTACTTGGAGTAAACATTGATAAACTTTTAAAAGGTGCATCTGAAATGAAAAACAGATGTTTAGATACTAATATGCTTGAAAATCCGGCAGTCGTAAGTGCTACACTAATTTATCTTCATTATAAAAAAGGTAAAAACATTCATGATTTATTTTTAGTTGGAAATGATTTAGAATCAGTTGGAAAATGGTATAGACAACTTATGGGTGAAAGCATTGGTAAAGAATTTAACACAAATAAAAAAAGAGTTTTTGAAGGTATTACTCCTACGGTTTCACTAGTTTCTGTTGATCTACATTCAATGGCACAAATATATCTTGGAGGACCTTACGATAAATTTACCACATTTGTTAATGTAAAACAAAATAATTCAGATGTAGTTGTACCCAATGTAGATGAATATTCAAAGTTAGTAGATGTTATACAAGGAAAAAGATTAAAAGAATTGATGGATGCTATTTTATTAGGAGTACAAACAGCTTTTAAAAAAGGAAAAAGACCATTTATGGAAATAATTTTACCAGATAAATCCGAGTATTGTATAGGGCAATTATTACAGTTCAAGATGATTGAGATGATGTATCTAGGTTTTTTACTAAAAGTTAATCCTTTTGATCAGCCAAATGTTGAAGATTATAAAATTGAGACAAGAAAAATATTGGAAAGAACGTAAAAGCATAATACCAAAAAGATAATAATTTGTTACATTTTATAGCAGAAATATTTTATCTTAAAATAAAATAAATAATAGGTTATGTTTACTAATAATAACCTTCAAAAACCTTTATTATACCCTTTTTTATATTTGGTATTCCCATTTGGGCGGATAACAAAGTGGCTATGTGGCGGACTGCAGATCCGCATACGAGGGTTCAAATCCCTCTCCGCCCTTTCATTTTCAACAGAGATAAATCATAAGAATTTTGGTTTGAAACACACTAACAAAAGAAAAGTATCTTATTCACTTTTTTTTCTTATCTTAATATTATTGGCTTTTTTTGTATTTATTAGCGTTTTAACAGCAGCTTCCTCTATTCTCATAAACGAAGTAATGGCTAGTCCTATCGAATCTGATGCAACACATGAATGGATAGAACTGTATAACTTTGGAAACAAAAGCATTAATCTCTCAGGTTGGAAAATAACTGATAATTATGCAACTGATTATATATCTCCAGCAAACTTATCAATACCTCCAGTTATTCCACCACACACTTTTGTTATCATAACTGACAAAGATACTGAATTGACAATTCCAGAAAATGAATCAATCATCCATTTCATGGTTGATGATAATACTATAGGTAATGGTCTTGGAAACACAAATGATTATCTGCTTCTAATAAACGAAAATGGAACCATTGCTGACAGTATAAAATGGGGTTTAAACTACTCAATAATTCCAGGAGAAACACTTCCCAGTCCAGCAAAAGGCAGTAGTTTCATTCGTATAAGCCCAACACGCTCAAATAACTCGGTTCTTGATTTTGTAGAAACAACTATACCAACATTAGGTCAAACAAACATATACACAAAAACAGGAACGATTCAAATCCAAACGGCTCAAGAATTCCTACCAAAAATAAACAAGTATGAACAATACAGTATCCCTTTTGCAATAAACGTAACTCTTACTAATTTTTCTGAAAACAGGTCATTTCAATTAAAAACATATATAACAAGTATCTCCTCAAGTAGATATCCTGCTAGTCAAACATGGGCTGGAGAAAAATGGCAATATTCAGATAGATACACTCATAATATAACTACAGATAAATCTGGTAATTGGCAGGGATGGATTTATCTTCGGTTCTCAAAAGATTATGAGGCATACAAACAAAATATTCAACACAACTATACATGCAGCATTAATGTTAGAATAAAAGATTATGACCTGACAATAGATGAGTTCACCACTGCTTACTTGTTAGATTTTGATAATTCAACAAGCAATGGAAGTTTAGGCGGTTATCTTATTGGAAACACAAAAGAAAAACATATGTTATTTCTAAAAAATGAAACGGATGCTCTTCTCAGCTGCTATGTTAGCAAACCAAACAACATTGATGATTTTTCTGCAGTAATCAATGGTTATTATAAACTATCTGCTCCAGTTGGGTCAAACTATACACTTTATTCTATGAATAATTCTGGCTTTCTTAATTCAGAAGAAAAAAATATCTCTATTGTTCATGGAATTTATTATTTTGATATAAAAACAAACAAGTCCTTATTTGATCTGAAAAACCGAAAACAATTCTCAAGTAGCATACTTATAAAAAACACTGGCACGCTCACAGATACATATCTTCTTTCAATTGCTGATAAAGTACAAGGGTTTAATATAATACTTGAAAAAGAAAAAATAACTCTTTTACCTGGCCAAGAACAAGAAGTAACTGTATTTATTACTCCAACAACACATCGGTTATTTGAACTGCATTATGGAAAAATAACTATTAAAGTATCCTCAGAAAACGACCCAGTACTTCAAAAAATCTATACTTTTTCATGCAAAATTCATGAACCAGACCTTACCATTCCGCAAATCAAAAGTTATGATATGAACGGGCTTGAAACAAATACGATTTATGAAGGACATGTCGTGCGCATTAAAGCGTTCTTCAAAAACAATGGTACTGAAAAGGCAAATCATGCCACTGTTTCATATTTTTTTAATGAAATTGAACCAGATAAAATACTTGAAACAATAAACTATGATTATGTAGATAAATATCAGAAATATCCATCATTATATTTGGATACTCATCTTGTTGAACCAGGAAAACACATTATTTATGTTGTCGCAGATTACTTTGATACCGTAAAAGAACTTGATGAATACAACAATGTAAATAGCATTACATTAACTATCTTAAACACTACTCCTTCTTTAGAAGAACAGCAAATACTAATCACTGAATTATATTATTATGCATATCCAAATATTCGCAATGAATTCATAACACTTTTTAACCCAACTAATACTTCAATTTGTTTAGATGACTGGTATATCACAAACACTATCAATACAAGAATTACAAAACAGAAGAAAATATCGTTTTTAAAAAATACTTTTATTGCTGCAAATTCATATATAACATTTACACAAAATGCAAGTGATTATCAAAAACAGCAAATGAAATTGCCAAATTTTGAATATGCCGCAGACTCAAATAGTTTGATTCCTAAGATGAATACTACCGGCACTATTTTTATCAGCAACACTGGCGGGGCAATTGCCTTAAAAAACAAGTTCAACCACACTATTGATTCTATTATATATGGCGATACATTATTAGAATCTGAATCTTGGGGTGGACCACCAATTCCTTCAACCGTTCAGGGCGAAATATTGAAACGTCGAAAAGAAAACAATACATATATCGATTCAAATACTGCCAAGGACTGGATTTCACCATATATCTATCTTATAGGACAATCCTCTTTTTCACCAAATGCTTATTATGTAAATGTAACTATCACACCCTTTGTTTCACCAGATACAAGTTTTTCTGTTATTTCTGAATTTATTCAAAATACTAATTCAGAAATTCTTCTTTCAATTTATGAATTCACAAGCACTGAGCTTACAAATATTCTTATAGACGCCTTACAACGAAACGTAACTCTTAATATGTTAGTGGAAGGAAGCCCAGTTGGTGGAATGAGTGAAAAACAAAAGTTTCTCTTGCATAGATTACATCACCATGGTGCAAACATACACCTCTTGAGAGGAAATCAGGCTGAACGCATCTATAAAAGATACCGTTTTACTCATGCAAAATATGTAGTTCTTGATGAAGAAACAGTGATTGTTCATAGTGGAAATTTTGCACCAACAGGAGTGCCTTCAGTTGTATCTTTTGGCAATAGAGAATGGGGCGTTGCCCTAAAAAATAAAACAGTAGCAGAATTTTATGCAACTGTATTTTATGATGATTGGGATATAAAACGAGAAGATACTTTTTATTTTTCTTCTGATCCTATTTTTGAAAAAGAAAATTATCTTTTACCAGAAGAAACCTATTATGGGATATATAGACCAATTCTTACTCAGTCACCCTCATTTACTACAACTGCAAAGATACAGCCAGTGCTCTCACCTGATAACAGCTTAGGCAAAATAACAAATCTGCTTTTGCAAGCAAACAAGTCAATTTATATCCAACAACTCTACATTTATCCAAATTGGACTAATGCTGAAAGTCCAATAATTCCAATACTTATCAGTAAAGCAGAACAAGGAGTTGATATCAGAATAATTCTTAATTATAATCCTTTTTATGACAGTACAAATATACAAAATGATAACACAAAAAGTATACTTGAACCACATGGAATCAAAATAAAATATATTTATACAAACTGGTCTATTTTTAAAAATGTGCACAACAAAGGAGCAATTATTGATAATAAATCGGTTCTTATATCTAGTATAAACTGGAATGATAACTCATTTATGAACAATCGTGAAACAGGAGTAATTATTGAATGCGAAAATATTGCAAAATATTATGCAGATGTTTTTTTATATGACTGGACGTTAAATGTGACATTTAAAAAGGATAATACTATCATTAAATCAGAGACACCTGTATTAGAAACTAATAATCAAAACATGATTTACATAATTGTTATATATGCTTTTACATTCCTTATAATTGCTCAAGACTGGAGAAAAAGAAAATGGACTTAATATTATTACCACAGCATTTTTCAGCAATATTGTGCATCTGTATAATAATAGGTGCTCTAATTTTTGCATATACTAAAAAAATCATGCTTGTTTATGCTTTGATTTTTTCAAATATTATAATTTTTATTATTACAATGATATTTCAGTATGAGATAATATATGGTTTTAGTGCAGGTTTTCCTTATGCAGGTCTTAGCTTCAGATCCGTTTATTTAACTGTAGAATACTCTCCACAAATGTATACAATTTTTACATCTATGTTTATACATGGTGGATTTGCTCATATACTCGGCAACATGCTAGTGTTTTTCTTTATTGGAACCGCACTTGAAGAAAGAATAGGCAGTAAAAAATTCATAATTATTTATCTTTTATCAGGTGTTTGTGGTGCGCTAGCACATTCATTTACAGATCTTGGTTCAGAAATTCCTTTATTAGGTGCTTCTGGTGCAATTTTTGGCATTATGGGTGCTCTTGTGTTTGCTTACCCGCGTGATGAAGTGTTAATGCCAATACCCCTTGGTTTTTTCATGGTTTTACGTCGCATTAAAGTAATGTATGCTGTGTTACTTTTTGCAGTTTTTGAAACAGTTATTGTCTTTTTAGATGTACAAGATCAAACTGCACATTTTGCTCATCTTGGCGGACTCATCGGAGGTTTTGTATTAGCCGCAATTTTACTTAAGGGACGTAAAAGCCATACAAAAGAAGGAAAAACCTTGTATTATGATTCTTTTGCACCTCAAAAAAACCGTGAAATTGATTTTTCAAAATTAGAACAATTTGCAAATACACCAGAATTAAAAGATATGCTTATAAAAATTAAAAATGAAACTGTTCTTCAGGTTAGAGAGATATGGCTTGAACATTTTTTTGAAAAAGCAAACTGCCCAAAATGTGCAAATAAACTAAATCATTTTGATAGAAAGATTTGGTGTGAAAATTGTGGTTTTAAGGAAAGTTATTAAAAAATAAAAACTAACCCTTTAAGCTCACCAAATAAAATTAAACTAGAGATAACATAACCTGCTATTGCTCCACCACATAAACAAGGTAGTCCTGCTTGTGGTTTTCCTTTTAAGACAAATGTCATAAGAACTGAAAAACCTACAAGTATTCCTAAAATTGTGCTGATTGCTATTAAAAATCCTTCAGGCGCAGGTATCTGATGATAAACTGCTGCAACAAGAATCCCTGGCATTACAATATCGCCAAGGCCCATAAAAAATGCATCTCTTTCTTCGCCTTCTTTAAGTTTTTCTTTTAATCTTTTTGTTTCTTTTAAAAGTGAATAGCCCCTTGTTTTAGGAATCACTAGTAAAACTGGGAGTTTTAAATCCATAACTGTATCTGCTAAATCTATCATATGTTTGGTTTTATAGACAGAAATTGCATCATATATTGCAAGAGCGATTAATAATATCAAAACTAGTAGAATCCCCAGCGATATTCCAAAGATAATTATTGCACCTACCCCTATTATTATTCCTGATATGTCTATAACATACCATTCAGGATACTTGTATAATGCAGCTATAAGTAATACTGCAAGTAGTATCGAAGAAATCAAAACTATAGTTGGATAATCTGGTAAAAGGATGCTTAGCACAGGTAAAAAGAAAGCATAAAAAGAAGTATAACCCACTGCAAAAAGAATGATTATCTGTATAATTTTATCTTTCCAGTATTTGGCAATAAGAAGAATTGTGACAGTTATTACAAGCATTATTGCAACTATCATTAAGATGTTTACAGGGTCATTTATATCTTCAAAGGCTTGTTGTATACCGCCTTCTGTTATAAAAGGCTCTGTTAAGAATAATACAAGGCCATATATGATTATAAATAAAAGACCCATTAAAAAAACAGGCAAGATATCATTTTTAAAATCATTTTTTTCTTTATCCATAATAGAACCAGAAAATAAGTTTAAGGTATTTAACAATTGTTTGATTTATCAGCTAAAAAGCGTGGGAATTATAAAACTACCCTGGAAAATATACCAAATATAAAAAACATATAACCCTATCAAAAAAACTCCTTCTTTGTAAGAGATAGTATGACCACCGCAAAGAATTGGAATCAGTATAAGATTAATAATTATGAGAAATATTATATCATCTATTGATTTAAAAGCACCAAGTGATATAAAAAGTGCTGATACCCCAATTATAAAAAGAATATTAAAAACATTTGAACCAAGAACATTACCTACTGTTATATCTGATTCGCCTTTATAAGAAGCAGTTGCAGAAACAACTAGTTCAGGCAGACTAGTGCCTACTGCAACCATTGAAAGAGCAATTATAAATGGGCTAATATTAAAAATATATGCAATTGTTATAGCAGATTCTATTAAGAACCAAGCACCAAACACAACACCTGCAATACCTAAAACGATAAACAAAAGATTCTTTCTTGTCTTATCAACATCTTCATATTTTGATTTTTCAGAAAAACGCTCTTTTTTTGCACATTTTATAAAAAACCATACAAAAACTATGAAAAGAACAAGAAATAATATTCCGCCAAAAATATGATATTGATCAAGTAAACCTGTAATAGATGCAAACAGCAAAACAAATGTTGCTCCAACCATTATTGGTACTTCACGACGTATTATGCCTTTTTTAATTTTTATTGGTTGTATAATGGCACTTATACCTAGCACGAGTAAAAGATTTGCAATACATGAACCAATTATATTACCCAGTGATATATCCTGCTGACCTTGAGCAGCCGCACCAACAGAAATTGCAAACTCTGGCGCACTTGTTCCAAATCCTACAAGTAAAACTGAGATTATAAGCGCTGAAATACCAAAACGAGCCGCTGTTTTTGCAGTGCCCTCTACAAGTATATCTGAGCCTTTATAAAGAAACAATACGCCTACTATAAAAGCAGGAACTGCAAAAAATTCATATCCGCTATTAAACATTACAAATTCGTAATAAAAGTTTTTATATTTAATGTTGCTCAAACAAAGATTTATTGAATCAGTGTCGCTTATAGATATTGATTCTTTATGATAAAAGGAACTTTATCATTTATTGGACTTGGACTATACGATGAAAAAGATATCTCAATAAAAGGACTTGATGAAATAAAAAAAGCAGACAAAATTTTTGCAGAATTCTACACAGCAAAACTAGTTGGAACAAATATTGAAAAACTAGAAAAACTGTTTGGTAAAAAAATAGTTATATTAAATCGAGAAGAAACAGAAAAAGGAGAGTTAATAATTAACTCTGCAGAAAAACAAAAAACTGTTTTTTTAACAGCGGGAGATTCTATGACTGCTACAACACATGTTGATTTGAGTATCAGAGCAAAAAAACAAGGAATTAAAACAAAAGTAATACACGGTAGCAGTATTGTAACAGCCGTCTCAGGTTTATTAGGTTTGCAAAACTACAAGTTTGGCCGCACTACAACACTAGCATATCCTCAAAGAAATTACTTTCCAACAAGTCCATATGAGGTGATAAAAAATAACAAAAAAATGGGTTTACATACATTGGTTTTACTTGATATACAGGAAGATAAGAAACGTTATATGACTGCAAATGAAGGATTAAATCTTCTTTTTGAAATGGAAAAAAAAGTTAAAGAAAAATTATTTGATGAAAAAACTGTAGTTTGCGTCGTTGCTCGAGCAGGATCGGAAAAACCTGTTGTTAAAGCAGGAATTATTAAAGAGTTAATAGAAGAAGATTTTGGTGAACCACTCCATAGTATTGTTGTTCCAGGCAGTCTTCATTTCATGGAAATCGAAGCACTAATGGTACTTGCACAACTACCTGCATATCTCGAAGAAAAATTACAAAAAATATAATAAACCCGGCCCGTATATATAAAAAACTAGTTTGGGGATTATTCGATGCAAGAACAAGAAAAAAAAGATATTGTCGGCTATATCTACGGCGATGTAGGAAGTAATGAATTTAATTTTGCAGTAAACGGACAAAATTTACGTAAGTTTGATTATATTTTTGCACCTCATAAAGAGGGCAATATGCTTGCGCAGATAATGGATCTTAAAGAAATAAGTGATTTAAAATTTGAAGATGTCGCTATGCTGATGCACTCTGGTGAAACACCGCACACTATCAAGACTAGTGTTTCTGCTATTGCAGATGTTATAGGCTATCGCGATAACAAAGGTCTTCTTCAAAGCCCACGAACTCCCTTTCGTGCAGGTACTGCACTTATTCGTGCAAATGAAGATTTAATTCGCCATGTTTTAGGCCTAAGTGCTAGTAAAGAAAACGGTGCATATATTGGTCTTTTAAAAGGCCACAGCCTTGCTGTTTATCTAAATATTGATGCTTTAGTTCAAAAACATATTTGTATACTTGCAAAAACTGGCGGTGGTAAAAGTTATGCCTGTGGTGTTATTATTGAAGAGCTTTTAAAACATGATGTACCACTTGTAATTATTGATACACATGGCGAATACCATTCTTTAACTGAATCTAATAAAAGTCTTAAAGATCAAAAAAACATGGAACGTTTCAACATAAAAAAACAGGATTATAAAAGCCAGATAAATGAATATTCTCCAATAGGTAGCAGGGGCAGTATAAACCACATTACATTAAATGGTTTGAATCTTAAAGCCCGGGAGATTATCGATCTTTTATCTGCAAAACTATCAGGACCTCAAATAGGTGTTTTGTATCAAGCAATTAAAGAAGTTAAAGAATACAAATCAATTTATAACTTAAGAGATATAATTGATGCTGTAAACCGCAGTAAAAGCAATGCTCGATGGAATGTAATAGCGTCTCTTGAATCACTTGACAGCATAGGTGTGTTCTCTGAAAATGGTACACCTACAAGTGAACTTGTTAAAAAAGGCAAATGTGCACTTATTAATATGAAGGGTGTTGCACCTGATGTTCAGGATGTAGTTGTTACAAGGCTTACAAAAGAGCTTTTTGATGATAGAAAAGCAGGTAAAATCCCTCCTTTTTTACTTGTTGTTGAAGAAGCACACAACTATTGCCCAGAGAGAGGATTTGGAAGTGCAGTTTCTTCAAATATCTTAAGAACTGTTGCATCAGAAGGCCGTAAATTTGGGATGGGACTTTGTATTGTTTCTCAGCGTCCTGCAAAAGTAGATAAAAATATTATTTCTCAATGTAACACAAATATCATTTTAAAAGTTACAAATCCTAATGATTTAAAAGCAATTATTCAATCAGTTGAAGGTCTTACAAGTCAAACATATAGTGAGATACAACGATTACCTATCGGTGTCGCTCTAATTTCTGGCGCAGGTCTTCAAATGCCAGTTATGGCTGAGATCCGTACACGCGAAACCAATCACGGTGGCAAATCAGTAGGAATCTCACGTAAAGGCGGCGAAGACGCCTTTGAAGCACCAGCACCTAGTGTTCCAAAAGTAGAAATACCAAAAGCAGAGCCTATGACATATGCAACACCAAAACCTACTATTGAAAAAAAGGCAAATGTAACAGATAAAGCAAAAAACGTTGGACGCGTTGCAAAAAGATTAGGATGGGTTGACACTGATGATCCGGATGAAGCAATTAAAGCACTTACCAAAGAAGCAGAAAAAATGAATGAAAATGTTTACAAATACCTTGATTCACTTGCAAAACTTGCTGAAAATTTCTGCACAGTTGATAATCCAAAATGCATTAAATGCCCGATGAGCCAAGGATGTAAATATAAAATGTCTCTACAAACAAATAAAAAAGGCTTTTTTAGCAGGTAAAAATGTATAAAAAGATAAATGTAGTAATATGTTTAGTTGTTCTTTCTTTTTTAGCATTAACCGGTTGTGTTGATATACTAAAATTTGATGATGGCAGCATTACATATCAACCACATCCAACAAAAATTAGTTATAAAATAAGATATGGTTATTTTATAAATTCTACAGGTTCTGGTAATTACGAAATAAAATATGATTGCGATATACCTCAAGTTTTAACACCTGGAACAATTTCTTATGAAGTTATAAATGACTCTTACGCTCATCAGATAGAAAAAATTGCAAGCAATGATATGATTAGATGGAATATAAAAAGTAAAGATAGCAATAATTATGTTCTTGGTGTCGAGGCAGATGTTATAGCACAAAGTTTTATTTTTTATGACTTAAACGGTAAAGATGCATTAACTATAAATGAAATTAAAACAGATTATCCTGAGCTAGTGAAACAATATTGCCAACCGCAGGTACATAATGACACTGTGTATGTGAACTCAGATAATCCCGCTATTAAAAATGTAGCTGAAACTGTTTTATTAGAATCTGGCACTACTAATTCTTTTATTGTTGCAAAAAACCTTTTTGTATGGCTTAAAAATAATACAAATTATAAAACTCATCCTGGAGATTATACTGTTCAAACCGCATCTAAAACATTTTATGATAAAGCAGGGGATTGTGATGACTTATCAATTCTTTATATGTCACTTTGCAGGGCTTTAGATATACCTGCACGTTTCATACGTGGCATATTAACAGATTATGATGATGAAAAAATATCTGCGGTACCTCATGCTTGGGTTGAAGTGTTTGTAGGTGGAAATCTTGGTATAAATGGTTGGATACCCGTTGAATGTGCAGGCACTGCAAAAGGCTCTAATAAAATTCAAACTGAGATATATCAAAATTTTGGAGTTGAAAGTGTCGGTCATCTAAGGCTTTTTACAGATGATGGAAGCAATGAATCACTTAATATATCAATGTCTGGCCCAGTTTTCATTAGATACGGTAATGATATACTACTAGAAGGAAAAGCGTTCTTGGCAATTGAAAATCATGTGATTCTTGAACAAAACGAATTATATATAGATAAAGATGGCTACAGAACTTATAAATAATAAAATCGTTTTTGTTAATAATCATAGTTTTATATGATAAAACAGTTTAAATAGTTGAGAGTATAACGCAATAATGCTTGAATCTCCGTCTACATAAAATGGAGGATAAAGATGAAGCTTAAGATAAATTTCAGTATTTCATTAAAAATTACTTTTATGGTTATAATAGTGTCATTTATATCAATTTGTTCAATAGCAATAATAAATCTTCCCAGCATCATTAAAAGAATAAAAAGCAAAAAAACTAGTAAATAATAAGATAAAAACTATCGCAAATAAACTAATTTTAAAGAGTGAACCATTCATAAATTACAATAATAAAATCACACTCCTTAGTTTTAAAATTTGTTATATATTAATTATTATCTTAGTTAACAAAATATTAAGCATAAGGATTTAAATATTAAAAGTGCATACAGCGATACCTTACGTATAACAGGTGAACAACTTGGGCAAAGGAATAAATGCAGCAAGAAAGCTAAAAAAATCCAGAAAACAACAACTCTGGAATGATAGATACTACAAAAAACGTGTACTGCACCTCAAAGAAAAAGCAGATCCACTTGAAGGTACAGCGCAAGCTAGAGGAATCGTTGTTGAAAAAGTAGGGATAGAAGCAAAACAACCAAATTCAGCTATCCGCAAATGTGTAAAAGTACAACTAATAAAAAACGGTAGACAAATAACTGCTTTTGCACCAGGTAACAATGCTATTAGTTTTATAGATGAGCATGATGAAGTAATGGTAGAAGGAATAGGTGGACGTATGGGACGTTCATATGGAGATATCCCCGGTGTTCGTTTCAAAGTAATAAAAGTAAATGATGTATCCTTAAATGAAATGATTAAAGGTAAAGTTGAAAAGGCAATGAGACGATAAATATGACAAAAAAAACAGATAAACAAAAAACAAATGATTTCTTTCCAATGCTATCTAAATACAACATGGATGAAGTAAAAATAGAAGATCAAGGACTTGCAAGATATATAAATACAGAAACAGAAAAAATCTATACCGGTGGAATCTACAGCAACAAACTTTTTGGAAAATCGAAAATACCAATAGTTGAAAGATTAATAAATAATATAATGAGAACAGAAAACTATAACGGCAAAAAAACTAAAGCTTACAAAGTAGTACGCGATGCTTTTGAAATAATTGATAAAAAAACAAAGAAAAACCCTATGCAAGTTTTAATAGATGCACTTCAAAATTCTGCTCCAAAAGAAGAAACCACACGTCTGCGTTTTGGTGGAATAAATGTCCCCAAAGCAGTAGATGTATCACCACAAAGAAGACTAGATGTAGCTATTAGAAATATTTCACAAGGAGCAGTAAATGCAACATATAAAAACAAAAAAAGCATAGAAAGCTGTCTTGCAGATGAACTAATAAAAGCAAGCAAAAATGATGTATCTTCTTTTGCTGTTGCAAAGAAAAATGATGTTGAGCGTGTTGCTAAATCTGCTAGATAAAATTAAAGTTAAAAATCTTAAAATTTATTTAAAATAAACAATTGACAGGAGTGTTAAAATGGGGCGAAAAGAAGATAATATTGCAAAAGCAAAAAATTTAATGAATAAACTTGATCAAATTAGAAATATTGGTATTGCAGCTCATATTGATCATGGCAAAACAACTTTTTCAGATAACTTACTTGCAGGCTGCGGTATGATGAGTGAAGAACTTGCCGGTAAACAACTAGTTCTTGATTACGAAGGTCAAGAACAAGATCGTGGTATTACAATAAATACTGCATCTGCATCAATGGTTCACACCTTTGAAGGTAAAGATTATCTAATTAACCTGCTTGACACACCAGGTCACGTAGATTTTGGCGGAGATGTTACTCGTGCGATGCGTGCAGTTGACGGTGCGATAGTTTTAGTATGCGCTGTAGAAGGGGCTATGCCACAAACAGAAACAGTTATCCGTCAGGCAATGCGTGAAAAAGTACGCCCAGTATTATTCATAAATAAGGTTGATCGTCTCATAAATGAGCTTAAACTTTCTCCTGAAGAGATGCAGCAGCGTTTTGCAAAAATAATTACAAAATATAATCAACTTTTAAACAAGGTTTTACCTGAAGAGTTTAAAGGTAAATGGAATGCAAAAGCTGAAGAGGGGACTGTTGCTTTTGGCTCTGCTTTTAATAACTGGGCAATATCTGTTCCTTATATGAAAGAAACAGGTTTAACTTTTAGAGATATCTATGAATATTGTAATAAAAATGATCAAAAAACACTTGCTAAAAAAGCACCAATTCATCAAGTCGTCTTAGATATGGTTATTGATAATTTACCAAGCCCGGCTGTTGCACAAAAATACAGGATTCCGCATATATGGCGTGGAGATGCACAAAGTAAGCTTGGAAAAAGTATGATTGACTGTAAAGAAGACGGCCCTCTTGCGCTTATGGTTACAAAAATTATATTAGATTCTCACGCGGGAGAAATTGCAATAGGCCGCATGTACTCTGGTAAAATACAGCGCGGACAAGAATTATACGTTGCTGGAATGCCTAATAAAAACCGCGTCCAACAAGTAAATGTAATGGTTGCAATCGATAGAA
Organism: uncultured Thermoplasmatales archaeon; assembly: GCA_964517155.1. GTDB lineage: Archaea > Thermoplasmatota > E2 > DHVEG-1 > DHVEG-1 > PFL35. The sequence continues at coordinate 60,430 of CAZFAZ010000049.1, read as the reverse complement.
TCCCTGTAGAATATGTATCAGCTGGAAATATCGCAGCAGTAACAGGTATAAAAGATGCAATTGCGGGCAGTACTGTTACAGATGAACCAGATGCTGAGCCTTTTGAAAGAATTGTTCATGTAAGTGAACCAGTTGTAACTGTTGCCGTTGAAGCAAAAAGCATGAAAGATTTACCTAAACTCATTGAGGTTTTACGCTCTATTTCTAAAGCAGATCCAAGTATTCAGATATCTATAAACCAGGAAACAGGTGAGAATTTAATGAGCGGAATGGGTGAGCTTCATCTTGAAATCACTGAATATAGAATTAGAAATGATCATAAACTTGATATAATCTGTTCAGAGCCTATTGTTGTTTATCGTGAATCAGTTGGTAAAAAAAGTCCGCAGAAGTTTGAAGGTAAATCACCAAATAAACATAACAGATTTTATATAGAAGTAGAACCACTTCCAGAAAACATAATAAATGCGCTTAAAAACAATGAAATCCCAGAAAATGTTAGAAAATTTAAAAATGACGTAGTCAAAAAACTACAAGAACTGGGAATGACTAAAGAAGAAGCAAAAGGTGTATTTGGAATTTATGGTACAAACATGATTGCAGATGTAACAAAAGGTATACAATATTTGTTCGAAACAAGAGAACTAATAAAAGAAGCATTTGATGAAGTAATGAAAAGTGGACCTACTGCTAGTGAACCTTGCCAGGGTGTTTTTGTAAAACTAGTGGATGCAAAACTTCACGAAGACGCAATACATCGCGGTCCTGCACAGGTAATACCTGCTGCAAGAAATGCTATCTATGGCTCAATTACAATATCTGATCCAATACTGCTTGAACCCATGCAAAAAGTTTTTATCAGTACACCACAAGAAATAATGGGCGATGCAAGTCGTGAGCTTAATCAGAGACGTGCAGAAGTAAGAGATATGACCACAGAAGGCGATATGGTAAATATCGATTCAAAAGCACCGGTATCTGAGATGTTTGGGTTTGCATCAGCAATTAGAAGTGCAACTGGCGGTCGTGTCCTATGGAATACTGAAAACATGGGCTTTGAGCCTATGCCAAAACATTTACAAGAACAAGTGATTAAAAAGATAAGAGAAAGAAAAGGACTCAAACCAGAGCCATATCCAGCAAGTTATTATTTGGACTAAAAAATAGTCCAACAATTTTTATCTTTTAATTATTTCAACTCATTTTCTCGATTAATAAAGTTGGTAATCAGAATTACCGTAATTTGATTTGCAGTTTTGTTTTTTTATTTCTATTAAAAAATTAAAAAATATTAAATTCTAAATCATATTTACATTTTATGAGGATGCACTATGAATAGAGGAACAATACCTATAAATAAAAATTTTGAACTGGAATATAGATACTACGAAAAAGATCCTAATTTTAAATATTTCAACAGAAAATTTGAGATATACGTTCTTGAGAAAAAAACTCTTAAGAAAAACTATGTAATGCATATGGATAATGCAAATTCCCAGCAGATGATGCCTAGAATATGCAAAGCATCAAGCGGCAACAGAAAACATGATTTTGGAATAACAACTCTAAACTGGAACGATATAAAAACAAAGTTTACAGATTATATAGTATCGGAGCTAGGTGAAAGAGAAAGAGAAAATATTAGAAAAGCAATAAGTAAACTATCTTCACCTAAAATCTGATAAAAATTTTTATGCGCAGGTAATCAAAATTGATTACTTACGCAATGATAATTTTAAAAATAGTAAGGATAAGAAAAGTAATAACGCCACAACTTTCTGATTAATACTCAGTAATCTTATATTTACCATGAACAGGCTCATAAATCTGACCCTGGCGCTTAAGCCGGTCAAGTGCTTCTTCAACTTTACTTGACTCAAGACCTTCTATTTCTGCTTCCTGAATAATATCACTACGAGCCGCATTACCATCTTTTGCTTCAGTGCAAAGCCTCTGAATTAAATCCATTATAATTCGCATTCTATCATGCTGACTATGAGAAATACCCGTGGCTATTATATCAATATCAAACTTACCAGTTTCTCTATCCATACCAACACGACGCAGATACTGCTCAATTATATGAATAGAGCGTTTTGCATCCTCAATTGTTGCCTCCTGACTAAGTCTAATCTTTGCACTAGCCTCAGCAAGACGCACAAATGCTTCAAGCTGCCTCGGGGTAAATGCAACAGTATCCTCAGAAGAATTTCTGAAATCAACATAATAATTCTTAATCATTTCAAGTGCATCATCAGAAAGAACAGGGAAAATATTACGCTTAGCATAAGCAACATATTTACGTAAAAACTCTGGCTCAAAAACAGGTTTAACTATTTTTAAGAGAGATTCTTGTTCTTTTTTAGTATATTTTGATTTTTTAAACCCTTTAATGTTTTGTGAAACCTCGCCTGCTTTATGAGTCGACAAAATATGATCCGCAAGAGCACCATCCTGTTTCCTGTTAGGTTTATCAATTATCGAAAAAATAAGATCAAAACGAGAAATAAGAGCGGGCGGCATATTTATCTGCTCATGCATAGGTAAAAACTCATCAAAACGACCAAGTTTTGGATTAGCAGCTGCAAAAATTGCACAACGAGATTTAAGAGTTGCATTAATGCCTGCTTTTGCAACGCTAATCTCCTGCTGCTCCATAGCCTGATGCAAAGAACTACGGTCTTGATCATCCATTTTATCTATCTCATCAATACATGCAATACCCATATCAGCAAGAACAAGAGCACCTGCTTCAAGCGTCCACTGACCTTCACCAAACTCATCACGAACAGCAGCAGCTGTCAGACCTGCTGCAGAAGAAGCTTTACCTGAAGCATAAACACTACGCGGACTAAGCTTACTCATATAAGTAAGCATCTGAGACTTTGCAGTACCAGGATCACCAACAAGAAGTGAATGAATATCACCACGGATACGAGTACCATCCGGCATATCTTTTGCAATACCTCCAAAAAGCTGCAAAAGAAACGCCTCCTTTTCAACACCCATACCATAAATAGTAGGTGCAATACTAGAAATCATCTTATCATAAATCTGGGGATCCTTACTAACCCCAATTATCTCTTTTTCGTCCTCAGGAGTAACTTCTACCTCCTCAAAAGCAAGCTCCTGACTCTCAATACTAATAGCATTCATTGTCTTATCAAAAGAAGTAAGCTTATATGTACCACGACGACGCTGCATAGAATGCAAAATACCATTGACTACAACTCGGTCACCCGGCTGAATCTCACCTACAAGATCATCTTCTAAAAAAACAGTTATACGCTCAGGCTGCGCACCGCCCCGCAAACCCTCAGGGTTCTCCTGAATCTCAATTTTTTGACTATCAATAAACTCAGAAAGATTAGATAAAAGTTTAAAACTAGAAACACGACTGCAACCACCTTGATCCTCATAACACTCAGAAGGCTCCTTAAAAATATCTTCATCCTGCTCAATACGAATAACAGCACCACACTTCACACACTGAAAAGCTGCAACCAAAAGCTTAGGACGAACCTCAGTACGCTTCTTGACAAGACCATCGATTGCCATCATTTTACCCAGATGATTAGAACGTATACGACGAATAATAATACGACTAGTATCAGGAAGATTCTTTACACGAAAATTAAGATGAAGCTTATTTTCAGCTGCAACATCAATATTTTTAAGAGCCTCTTCAGCATTAAAAAAAGCTTTATACGGCTGCTCAAGAACAAGTTCAGCCAGTTTAGAATCTGCTTTATCAATATCCCAATAATCAACAAAAAGACTACGTTTCTCAGGATAAGAAAGAGCAACATTTTCAAGTTGTGATTTACAATTATCTTCAAAGAATTTCTGCCACTCTGCGACTAAACTTTCATCCTTAAGTAATTTTACCAAATACTATTCCCCCAAAACTAAAGGTAAAAAAATGATAACAGCCTTTGTTTTATAAAGATTTTTAGAACCTTACTAAATGTATTTTTAGCGGGTGTGAGAACTCCGCGAGTGGGTGCACGTGGCAAATATTGACTACCCAAATGCCTTCTCGACCCCGTTAACCCTTCGAGCATCAGCAGTCTGCGGTAAGGCTGCTCACTTCCGTGCCTCACCCGGTTCCCGCAGCTAAGATGGACATATAACTCTCCAGTTATATGAAGCCATCACCTCTAATCCCAAAGGACAAGGTCTCATAGTTAACAAATGGATCAATAAATGCTCGACGCATCGCCTCTTGGGTTCGACCTCAGCATAAAGGCGATTTCTGATAACAGGGAACGCCTACCTCCCCAGTCTATCCCACACCTATCGCCAAACAAGGTATCTATCTTTTATAGCGACCTTTTAATGATCACAAATAGGTTTCTGAAGAACTGGAAGAATATCAATGCTACTGCAATTGTCATAAATGCTATATCACGAGCAATATACATCCAGCCGTCACGACCTAAGATTCCCCGGCCAAAGTCAATAGAGTCCCTAACCAGGAAATAAGTAAACAATGCAACAATGAAGAACAGTACAATATTAATGTATATAGACATCGTGTACCATTTTTTCTTGCTTGTTTGACGAATCATATTTTCAACCATTACAACAAACTCCTTACATTCATAGCATATAATACAATGATATTTGAAGGTTATGCTTTAAAATCTTTAAAAATTAGCTTTTTAAAAAAAATCATCAAGTTTAGTAGTTTTAACCTTATCACTTATAAAAAGTGAATCAATAGCTTTTTCAACAAGCTTGATACGCTGACGAGAATAAGGAGAAATATTATAACGCTGAGCAACCTCCTTTGAAATTTCAAGATACTTCTTCACAGATTTCTCATGAACCGTAAGAGTAAGTTTACCTTTACAAATAGTACAAACACCCTGAAGAGGAGGACGACGATAAACGATATTGCAACTAGGACAACGAACAGACTGCTTACTAAAAGCACGAAGATTACCAAGCATATCTGGTAAAAAATGCCTCTCAATTACCTTATATGCAACATCAGCTTCATCAACAGCACGAATTTTAGCAGCCAAATTAAGCTGTGCATTCATCTTATCCATCATAGTCTTTAAAGTCTTATAATTAGACATAACAGGGCCCTGTGAAATATCCTCTGTATCATGTGTAAAACCAAAATGCTCATACTGCAGCTCTGTGCCAAGACGAGATGCTACAAGCCCCATACTTTTCTCAAGTTCTTTAGAATGCTCATGAACAAGAGTTGCATTATAAAAATCAAGTGGATAACGAGAAAGTGTATCAATATTATGTGCTTCTTTATCTACTTCAGAAGGATCGATACGAGTGGTAAGAATCAAAGGCAAATCCATTTTACCACCGCGTTTATCAGGGATGTAAGAATGTGAAAAGTTAAGAAGCGCATCTAATAAAAGCATGAGCCCGTCTTCATCGCCATCGCAGTTATTTGTTATTAAGAAATCGTTTATCATAAAGTTATGTAGCTCTTCTACTTCTATATCATAAACATAATCTGAATCTGATTTTATAGAAGAAATATCTTTAATTTTATCAATTACAAAATCACCAAAAGACTCAACTCTTGGCTTTCTTTCTTTTGACAATAAAGACTTAATTCGTACTTGTTTTCTTGTAAGCGCAAAACCAATCTCTTCACAGAATTTTTTTGCATATGATGAGCGAATCGATAAATAATAAAGTTTAAAAGTAGTGGTGATTCCTTTTTTATCATAATATTTTTTTGCAATACCTGAAGGTTTTCTTTCTTCCTTTTTCATTCGATAAAAGATGCCAAATCTTAGTAGCTGAAAGCCGATATCTCTCAAAAGAAGTTTATTTGCAGAAGAACATGTTATATGCAGTCTGTTTTTTTCAACAGAACCATCCCCTGAAAAATAGGCTCTTAAAAGATGCTTTATCTTATTTTTTGGAAGCAATGTAAATTTGGTTGGAATTTGTTTACTCTTTGCTTTCTTACCAACTTTTAATACATTTACAAAAAAATCATAAACCAGATGATTACATATTGATACACTTTTTTTTGTAATATACGGCCTTATACCAAATGTATACTTTATACATTCAACAATATCATCTCTAATTTCTTTTTCAGTACATGCAAATCCAAGTTGATAACATTCTTTATCCTTCTTTCTTGCATGACCCTCTGAAATATAATAACCAAGTAAACGCATTAGATGATTATCGACTTTTATTATTCTAGGTATTTTTGCATGATCTCTTTTAACACCTAAATAACAGTTTTCGGGCACATCTTTTAAAGCTTTCTTACTAATTTTTGTCAATTTATCGAGTACTTCAAAAGGTATGCTATCTCTATAGATATAATTCGAAAAAGTTTTCTTATTTAATTTCAGTTTTTCTGAAGCCGATTTTAATCCACCTAAATAATCTACACAATTTTGTACAAAATCTCTTATATTTCGTACTACAATTTCTTTATAACCAAGATTGATAACCTCTTCAAATAGGTCGATTTCTTTAATATCCTTTTCAGCAAGATTTACATCTTTTGATACAAAAAACATGTCATTTTTTTGTAATTGAACTGCTTTCTTACGAATAATCCTTCCATCAGATAAAACAAGCAAATTATGATACGGTGAAGCAACAAATGTCCTACCCGAGGATAACTTAACTTTAATAAGATGTTTAGGAGATTTTGATTTAATAATTGATTTTATTTTTTTGACTTCATTTCTTCCATCTAAAGGATTTAAAGATAACGTTTTAACATCAAATATCTTTTTCATTTTTGTATCAAAATCGTCTACAACAGTTTCAGAAGAATTAATTTCCTTATACAAATCACTTAAAGAACATCTATTAAACATATCATCTGAATTTGATACTAAAATTTCAGTATCTCCGGAAAGACAATTCCTTCTTTTCGCTGCATGATAAAATGGATGAGAGTAACATACTTGAGCATCTGTAAAACCAATTATTCTAGAGAGCGACCCTGCGGAAGTATGAGGCGCAAGACCAACAGTCAAGTGTCCTGTTAAATTCTCAAGTTTACGTATATTATAAAAACGACTCATATCATAAAATTTTACAAGTAAATCATCTAAGAATCTTGCAACTTGAGTAAAATATTCAGCACAGGCTTTTGAAATTATTACATCTTGTACCTTTAGTTCACATATTTGTTCATCACTAACAAGTTCTTCCCCCAGATAATCTGTTTTATACCCAAGTTCCTGTAATCTATCTATGGAAACATGTATTTCTCTTGGTTTGAAATGTGTAAGTGGTGCATCGGTCATATCAAAGCGAATTGTTCCATCTTTAAACACATACACATTATGTTTTGCTCGCAGTATCCCTTTTTCCAAGGGCTCCGGTGTTTTATGTTTTGATATTGTTCCTATTACTCCTTTTATTGTTTCAGGCAGTATTCTTTCTTTTATGAATTTTTGAGCTTTTATTAGTTCATCTGCAAGGTTTATTTGCTGTGGCTCTATTCGCCCATTTCCTATTTCTGTATGCGCCCCACAACTGCAGAAAAGCCGGTATGTTTTTTTGTTACATTTCGGGCAAATTCTTGTTCCTGCTTCAACTTCTATTATTCCTGCGGCTGCTGCATTTCTTATTAATCTTTGATTTCCGCCATAGTTTCCAATTGGAAAAAGTACATGTGGTGGCGGCCGCATTTTTCTTGCTGCTGCTTTTTCGGGTCTACCCATGCGTGTTCCTATTCTAAAAGGTGCACGCGGGTTTATTTTTATATTTGATAAATTTGATACAAGTTTTACAGGGTTTGTTTCATTTTTGTTAGTTTTTGTAAATCGTTCTGTTTTGATTATTTTACTTTCTTTTATTTCTAACCCTAAACAATAAATCAATGGTTTTGCATAGTGTTCTACAATAAAGTTTTCTTCTCTTAGTTTGTGTAATACTCCTAGTTCAATTAGTATTTCTTTTATTTCATCATTTATTGGAAGAATTAGTTTTTCTTCTGAAAAACTTGCATTTTCAATTATATATTTTGCAAGTTTTATGATATCTTCTGTTTTTAGATCATGCCAAAATAAATTGAAATTTGGATGAAGCGGTATATCATATTTTTTTGACAAGTTTAATGCTTGTCCCCATGTTGGTTTTTCTAGATTTATATCTTCATCTGTTTGCTGTTTTATTTTTTCAAAAGTTTTTTTATCTGATTCAGCTACATTTTTTAAGTCGTATTTTTCTGGTAATGTTTTTAGTTTTTTTTGTAGATCTTGTATCCACCATTCGTAGACATAACTTGAATCAGGTAATATTGAGTTGTTTTCTATGAATTCACCAAATGGTATTAGTATTTCACCTAAGTCTATAATTTTTTTTATATCTATTTTTTTTATTTCTTTCGGATGATTGAATTGAACTAAGTCTCCGTTTTGCAAAAGTACTATTGGTCCTTCTATTGTTGTGCAGGGTGTACCTATTGTTCCTTTACCCGGTCTTTCTGTTTTTAGTTGTGTTCCTACAGCTATGAATTCATCTAGTACATACATTGATGCAGGGTTTACTGCGGTTGATGCAAGCCCTGCGGTTCTTGCTCGCCCGTATCTTAACCTGAACCCTCCTTTTCTTGAAGGGTGACTAAATACTGGTCTCCCTGCTATTACTTCACCTATGTATTTTGTTGAGGGAAGTATTTCTGATATACCATTTGTTTTCTCATTTTCTGTTTGTTCTTTATGTGTAAATATATCTAAAAAATCCCATCCTTTGAGTCTGAGTTTTTTTACATGTTTTATTATTTTTGGTGCTTTTAAGCATAATCCTTCTGCTATTACTAGACATGCTCCGCCTCTAAGTCGGTTTGTTGATATCCTTGGCAGGTCTCGGTATCCTGTTACTTCTTCATCTTCTGTACCTTCTCCATTTATACATATAGGACAATTTCTTACAATTTTATCTATTTCATCTACATTTGGAGTATACTGCAGGTGTTGTGCTCTTTTGTATAGTGGTATTTCTTCTTTGTATCGTTCTATTTCTCCATCTGTTGGTTGATATCTACCTATTTTTAGCTCGCGTCTTACTACATCTGCGATTAGTACACTCATCGCCTGACCAGTTCCGCCTGCTGAGCGGATTGGTCCTGAAAAATAAAGGTCTACATAGTTTGTCCCGTCTTTGTTTGCCCCTAGTTTTACATCTGCTATTCCTTCAAGTGGTGCTACTAGAACGCCTTCTGTAAGTATTGCAAGACCGGTTCTTATTGCTTGATCTAATGCTTGTTCTGTCGTTTTGAATTTATATTTTTTGCCGCTTGCAATATATTTTGCAAGTTCCAGGCTTACGAGTTCACGGTTTTGTATTTTTTTTGTTGTTTCACGTATTTTTGGCGCTATGTTTTTTGGTCCGACTAGTTCTTCTACACGAGCAGCAAGGTCTAATGCTTGTGGTATTTCCACGTTGTATTCTGGATCTAATCCTTTTTTTCTTGCTTGTACTGCTATTTTGTAACATTCATCTATTTGCTCTTGTAGAGTTGCAAAGTATTGTTGCATGTTTTTACTTATTGCTATGTTATTTGAAAAATCCCCACCCATGTTGTTCAACCTAAAAACTTGGTAAAAGTTTCTAATGCAAAATAAGTGTTTAAAGTTTTGTGTGATTTTCTTTTATAAAAAAAGTATGATTTTTATTTGTTGTTGAAATCCATCATTGTTACATTACCAGTTTTTAAATCAGCAATCGGCAGTTTTGCAGAATCGGGAATAAAATTAAGCATCTTTTGATAGCTTGTTTGTGACTGCCAGCTGCTTGCATTGATTAATGTTACACCACGGTATTCGCTAATTTGTGCAAGATGTACGTGCCCCGTGACAAAAATATCTGGTATTTTGTCTATTACCATATAATCTAAGTGTTCTGGTGCAAGAGGTGTATATCCACCGTATGTTGGTGCTAGATGATGTTTTTTAAGCATTACTTTCATAGTTTCAACAGGATCATTATATTTTAGATGCTGTATATTTGTTGCAAAATCAAGCAGGCTTTGCCCGTGATATGAAAGTATTTCTACACCATGAAGCGAAAAATAACAAGGGTTTCCAACAAATTTTATGTCTCTTCCTGTAAATAAGTCTTGTATTTCTTTTTCAAATGTTGGTTGTGGCTCTGCAGGTCTTACTGCATCATGGTTTCCAGGCTGCATAATTATTGAGATATGTTCGGGGATTAAACTTAATTGTTCTGCTAGTGCTTCGTATTGTCTGTAGACATCTACTATGGATAGTTCTTTTTCTTGATTCGGATATATTCCTATTCCATCTACTACGTCACCTGGTATTACAAGGTATTTTATTTTTCCTGCAACATCTTTTTGTCGGCTGTTTCCCATCTCTCCATTTAGCCATCTGAGAAATCCTTGCCATTCTTTTTCCATGAATTGTTTACTTCCGATATGTATATCTGATAAAAAAGCAGCACATACTGGAATTTCAGCTTTGTGTCTTTGATTTTGTATACTTATATCTGGAGATACTATATTATTTATGACAAATAAATCACCATTTTTGCTTAATTGACCGCGCAGTCCTATTATTTCGTCAAGAACTACTTCATTTGCATTTTGAATTAGTTCTCTGTTGTTTTTTAGTGCGATACAGATAGCGATTCCTGTTTCATCTTCTAGTTCTATTAATCGATGGCCGTTTGTCGTGTTTCTTACTTCTTTTACGATTCCGACTATCTGCATATCTTTTAGCCCGCTGTTTTTTATTCTGCTTATTGGTATTGCGTTTGCTAGTTCTCGTCTTTGATTTCTAAGTATTTTTTTTATTGAGTTGAAACGATTCATGAATAACTTATTAAAATCATCTGTTGTACCTTCACATGTACTGTTTCCAGTTACGTCTTTAAATATTTGTATCTCTGGAGAGTATTCTTTTGCAAGTGGTTTCCATCCTTTTACTTTTTTAAGTGTGATTATGTTTGGTTTCAGCTCACTTATTTGTTCTTCAAGTGTTTCATCTTCTTCATCTGAATCTTCGTAGTCTAATTCACCTTCAAAAAACTTTTTTTTTCCTATTTCTCCACTATAGATGGCAGATAACATTTTTGTCTGAAATTCTTTGTTTTGAGCAAGTGGTTGAACTGGTTTTGTTTCTATTTCTTCTTGTTTTTGATTTTTGTTTTCAATTTTTTTTATGTGATCTAATGTTAGCACAAGTGGATATTCTATAAGGTTTTGTGTTAGATACGATGTGAATTCATATGGATCTTTTTTTGACATGATGTAATCTAATGTATCCTGTTGAATTAAGGTACCATGTTCTGAAAATGTCTTGATAATGTTTTTCATTCTGTCCTTCCAACTAAAAAACTTTTTTTTATTCTCCCTGTGTGTAAAAATATGTATATGATTTTTAATATTTAGAATTACGGTTTTGAAAAAAATATCATTTGCTTGATATAACTATTATAAATATTTTTCTATAAAAATGTCGTTTTTTGATAGCTAGATAATGAGTTGACAGCATGATTGTTTGATTGATACAATATCTCTTAAAAATAAAGTATATTTTAAGAAAGAGATATAAATAATCAATTTCTAACATTATTATTGAGAACAACAGCACAAGGAGAAAAAAATACATGATATGCGTTAAAATCTACAAACGAGGAAAAGATGTCTTAATTGGCGCATGCGATGAAAACCTAATCGGTAAAACATTTGAAGAAGGTAAATACCAAATTGAAGTTAGACCAGAGTTCTACGATGGAGACAGAGTTACACCTGAAATTCTAAAAGAATTTTTAAAAGATGCAACAATCGCAAATCTGGTGGGGGAAGAAACCGTAAATTGTGCAATAGAAATGGGGTTGATTGACTCCGAGAGTATAATAAAAATAAAAGGTATACCACATGCTCAAATGGTACAAATGCTATAATTTTAAAGCCTTTTGAATCATTTTATCGTAATGGCTACCCTGCCAATAGATTTTGTCGCATTTTTTACAAAACCAAAATTTTTCATGATTTTGAAAAACTTTTTCTGGAACTTTATCTACAACCTTGTCTTTTTTAATTTCAGATAAATCAGAGTTGCAAACTATACATCGTGAAAGAATTTTATCTTTATCTATTTCTAAACCGCGCAATACAAGAGTTAGTTGTTCATCTAATTCCTTAATCTTAAAATGTATCACATTTATGTTTTCTTTTTTAGATCTAAAAGCAAGTTCTTCATCCCTTGTAATCAAACATCTATTTTCTTTTTTAGAAATAATAATTAGTTTATCATCTGACATTGTAGAATTGGCATAAAGTGTATCAAAACCATATATGCGCAGCCATTTAGCAAGTGTACCTAGCATTTGATCGCATAAAAATTTCATTTTATCAGTTGATAATGGACTAATATTCCTTCCCCAAATCTTTTCATATCAACAATTTTCATGCTAATTGGGTTATTTTCATCTATTCCTTCACCATCAGCAACAGATGGCGTATATTTTCCACCTATGATTATTGGGCCGATATATATAAAAAAATCATCAACAAGACCATGCTTTAGAAAATTCCAAATAACTGTACTACCTCCTTCAACTAGGAGTTTTTTTATACCTTTATTATACAGGACATCCAGCATTTTTTCAATATCAATTAAACCTTCATAATCTACATCACATTGTATTACTTCAACATTTTCTGAATAAATCCTATCACATTTTCCATTTGTAATAATTATTGTTTTTGCTTGGGTATCAACGGCTAATGAATCTGGTTTTGTTCTACAATGAGTGTCAAGAATAACACGAATAGGGTTTTTTGGATTTGATATATATGTTTCTTTAACTGTTAGTTTTGGATTATCAGAAAGAACAGTATTTACTCCCACTAGTACTGCATCTGAACTGTTTCGCAGACTATACATCCTTTTTATATCTTCTTCGTTTGATATGCGAAGTTGTTTACCTGCAGGTGTAGCAATTTTTCCATCTGCACTCATCGCACAATTTATAATAACATGGGGTCTGTTCATAATCTCTTCATCTCTTTTTTGGATATAAAGGACAATCTTTCTTATTTTCAGGACAAATATTTTTTGTTTTACAAGCAGGTCCTGCATTTTTAAAAATCACTGGTGCTACTTTTTTTACTTCTTTAAGCATTTTATTTGCAAGTTGTCTTATCTCCCATTGAGCATGCTGACAGCATCTTAATTCAAAGAAATTTAGAAGACTTCTAGCATTCATAGTAACAATAATATTTGTACAAGCCGCATTGGGTAAAATAAAACGGCTATCTTCTGCAGGTATACCCATCTTTAGAAGTTTATTATATTGTTCCCAGATGCTGGTCATCGTTTCATCATATGCTTTTTTCATTTCCTTATTTTTTTCGATTTTAGGTGGCGTTACATAATTTGGTTCTTTAAAATCTACATATCTCTGGCTCTGTTGAGCGTAACTAGCTATACGATGCCTCACTAGTTGATGTGTTAGACTACGGCTTACATCACTAATTGCAAAAGTAAAACTAGTATGCTCTATAACACTTGTATGACCAAGCTTCATGACTTGCTCAAGTATTATTTTTAATTCTTTATCAGAAGTTTTGTCTAGTTCTTCAGGCTTTATTTTACTATGTGTAAGTTTAGCAGCCATAGCAGGAATTTTTTCTGGATTAGGAGTAAAACCTATCAGTTTAACATTCATTTAAATTAACTTCCCTTGGTTTTATCACATATATATGTTTGCTGTATATTACTTTTGATGTTTTGTCTTTTTAAAACCATAACATTTTAAAAACCCTTATAATTACACTGAACTAACTAAATGTAATATTACCGGGAGGAAAAATATGTTAGCATTTGTTGTTACAACCCTTGTTAGTTTCATTGCATACCTGATGTTTACAATAGGTAGTGCAACAGAAGGATCAAATTTTTTAGGACTCAACTTATGGAGTTATGAAGAAATAATATTTGGAATTATTTTATCTATGATTGTTGGATTTATTGCAAGGAAACTTTTTGTTAAAAAAAGCTTTAGAATGGCAAATCCTGTAAGATGGTTTATGTTCTTAGCTTATATTATTGGACCATTTTTTATTTCTCTTGCAAAAGCAAATATAGATGTTGCTTACAGAGTAATCACTGGTAAAATAAACCCAGGTATCGTAAGGATTTCACCTAATCTAAAAACTGATCTTGGTGTTGCAATGCTTGCAAACTCTATTACTCTTACACCAGGTACTCTAAGTGTTGATATCGATGAAGAGAATAATGATTTGTATATTCACTGGATAAATGTTAAAAATGAAGCGTTAAAGAAAACTCCTGTTGATTGTAAATATATTTGTGGGAGTTTTGATAAATGGGTTAGGAGGATTGCAGAATGAATATAGATCCATCTGTATTTTTAGCAGTAATTGGCACTCTTTTCTTAGCGGCTATAATGGCAATAATAAGGATAATAAAAGGCCCAACCGCACCAGATCGAGTAGTCGGTCTTGATACTATAAATACAATAGTAATTGTCAGCATGGTGCTTTTTGGAGTTTACGTTGAATCAGTAATATATATTGATGTTGCAATTGTTTATGCGTTTTTATCTTTTATATCAACCTTATTTATTGCAAAGTATCTGGAAGGAGGGGATATATAAATGATAGAAACGATTCTCTTTTTCTTGATATTTTTCTTTTTGATAATAGGTATATTTTTTAACTTACTTGCAGGTCTGGGCCTTCTTCGTTTTCCAGATGTTTACACTCGTCTTCATGCTGGGACTAAATGTACTACGTTTGGTTCAATTTTTATCTGCGGATCAGTGATACTCATAGGTTTTAAAATGTGGTTTTATGGCGATATGAATGGTTCTGTTATGGCTATTCATACAGCTTTTGCACTTGTAGCAATACTTCTTACTAATCCAACTGGTGCTCATGCTATTGCTCGTGCTGCTCATCGCAGTGGTGTTAAACCTGTTGGTGCAGTCGTTGATCATTTAGAAAAAAATGTAAGTAAAGATCTTAAGGAAAAGAAAAACATAAAAAAGGAGGCGAAAAAATAATGGATTTAATTGATATAATTCATATTGTGTTACCTATTTTAATTATAGCTTCTGCAATTTTTGCAGTTTATCTTAAAGATCTTATCGCCGCTGCGATTGCTATAGCTGCAATGAGTCTACTGCTTTCTTTAGAGTTTTTTATACTTCAGGCACCAGATGTTGCAATCGCTGAGGCAGGAGTAGGTGCTTGTCTTACTACTGCAATTTTAATTATTGCAATTAAAGCAACAAAACGCATGGAGGATGAAATATAATGAATAACAGAAATATAGTTGCATTAGTGTTTTTTGCGATAGTTGCAGTTTGCTTTATTGTTACTGCTTTCAGCATACATCAATTTGGTAATCCTACTGTTTCAAATATGGATGATTATATTATTGATAATACACAAACAGAAGTTGGTGCAAACAATGCTGTAACATCTGTAGTATTTGACTATAGAGGTTTTGATACACTTGGAGAGGCGACTGTTTTATTTGCAGCTGTTGCAGGCGTAATTATTCTTTTTAGGAGGCTAAAAAAATGAGCGGGATGAGTAAAATTGCAAAAACAATGTCCAATATTACTTTTCCATTAGTTGCTATTTTTGGGCTTTATGTTATTGCTCATGGTCATCTTACACCTGGTGGTGGTTTTCAAGGTGGCGCAGTTGTTGCTTCAGCTTGTGCTATGCTTCTTATTGCACATGGTTCAGTTTGGACTATGAAAAAAGTCAAAGAAAAACAGTTGTCCATAATTGAAAGTTTAGGAGCACTTGCATTTATCAGCCTAGGTTTCTTTGGACTTGTGTTTGGCTCTGTTTTTTTCCTTAACTTCCTAGCAAATACAACAAATTTCTTTGGGATATTTGGAACACAAGTAGCATATCAAAGCACTGCTGCAGATATTAACACAGCCGGTGTTCTTCCTCTAATGAATTTTGCTGTTGGGCTCAAGGTGATTGCAGGTTTATTTGCAATAATTCTTGTTATGGCATATGCAACAAATAAAAGCAAGGGGGAAGATAGCAAATGAACGTCTTTTATGTCCCTTATCTTGCAGTTGCTGGGCTAATTCTTATTGGTCTGTATACTGTGCTTTTTAAACGTAATCTGATCAAAATCGTAATTGGCATCACTCTTATTGAAAGTGGCGTAAACCTATTTCTTATAACACTTGGTTTTCGCGCAGATAGTACTGCACCGATTTATACTAGTTCACCTGGTGGGCTTATGAGTCTTCCTGTTCCACAGGCTTTGACTCTTACAAGTATTGTCATAGGTGTTGCAGTACTTGCGTTGATGCTTACACTAGTTATTCATATTTACAGACACTATCACACACTTGATGTTCGTAAAATAAAGGAGGATGAAGAATAATGATAGATTTTTTAACAGAGCATTCTCCAGCGCTTATCGTTGCAATACCATTGCTTGGTGCTTTTCTTACACCGCTTGTTGGTAAAATCAATGATAAACTTAGAAATATTTTTGTAATTCTAATTACCGCCTTAACTTCTCTACTGATATTATTACTGGTCAACAGTGTTCTTTCAAATGGTATAGTAACTTATGTTTTTGGCGGAAGTCAAACTGTTATAGGAACTGGTAGCTCAGCATATGCAATTAGAATTTTATTTGAAATTGATGCCATGAATGCTTTTATGGCGTTAATCGCTGCAATTTTACCACTTGCCGCAGTGATTTACTCATGGGGATTTATGAAAGAAGAAACTGGCCAGGATAAATACTACGCATTAATTCTTCTGATGACCACAGGTATGCTTGGTATGATACTAACAGGCGATCTGTTTAACTTCTTTGTATTTCTTGAAATTACATCTATTTCTTCTTGTGCATTAATTGCTTATAGAACAGATAATAAATTTTCTGTGCAAGCAGGTTTTAAATATATTGTCATCAGCTCAATTGGTGCCTTGTTTATACTTTTTGCAATAGGAATGTTCTACGGTCAATATAATGCTTTGAATATGGCAGTTATTGCAAATAATATAAGTTATAGTTTACTTGATAAAATAGCATTAGTTCTGCTTATTGGCGCACTTGCATTAAAATCAGGTCTTGCACCAATGCATATGTGGATACCTGATGCATATGGCAGATCTCCTTCATCTGTAGCGGTTGTATTAGTTGGTACAACTCTTGCAAGCGTATATGGTGGTTTAAGAATTATTTTTACAATTTATGGGAGCAACTTGCTAGATGCCAAAGCAATAATAATTCCAAATATACTAATAGGAGTTATGATAGTTGCACTTGCTGTAGCCAGCATCTTTATCGGAGTCTTTATGGCTCTTAAACGCTCTGATTTTAAAAGGATGATTGCGTATGTTGCAGTTGCAGAAATAGGTTACATGTTTCTTGCAATTGGCTCATTTATGATTACAATTTCAAGTTCTGATCCTGAAATGATAAAAGCAGGCGCACTATCTTTAAAAGGAGGAATATTTCATATATTAAATGATGCTCTTGATATAGGATTATTATTTTTCGTAGCAGGAGCCATATATTATGCAACAAAACAAACATCACTAAACAAACTATGCGGCCTTGCAAGAAATATGAAATATACAACTATATTTTTCTTAATCGGACTTTTGGCAGTATCAGGTATGCCACCTATGAATGGTTTTGCTTCAAAATTAATGATATATCAGTCAACATATGTTATAAGCCCGATTCTAGCAATTATTGCAATACTATGCAGCATTATAATTCTTGCAGTTTTTGTAAAAATTTTCCAATCTGTCTTTTTAGGACCAGAAATTCCAGCTTTAAAAAATGTCAAAGAAGTACCAAAAAGTATGCTTATTGCAATGGCTTTAATTGCTTGCATTATAATATTTATTGGTTTATTCCCAAATATAATAGTTGATAATCTTGTAACACCTGCAGCAGAAGCACTACAAAATACAACCAGCTATATTAGTTCAATAATAGGAGGTGCATAAATTATGATAGATGCTTTCTTAAAAAGTTTAGAAACAGGTAGCGGTTTCTGGAGTCCACTTGCATTAGGACTTGCGATAGTTATAGCATTACTTTTAGTATACATAATAAGAGGTTTTGGTAAAACAAACTACAAAAAAGGTACAGAGCAGACTAAAGCATTTTTATCTGGTAACCCTGAATATAGTAAAGATGAAATGCATGTAAAAGGAAGTAACCTTTATTGGGGTTTTACTCAGGCTTTAAAAAGTATGTATAATGCTTTAGAAAAAATGCATACAGGTAACACTAGTGATTATGTACTGTGGTTTGTGATAATATTAGGAATATTATTCATTGTTATAGGAGTGATCTAAAATGGTTGACATGCAAGGCTTTTCACTGGAGTTTTTAACACTGGTGATAGGAACTATTGGTCTTACAATATTTGGCATCTTTTTTGGTTTAATCTATAAGGGTATCGATAGAAAACTTTCTGCGCATATGCAGGGCCGTATCGGCCCACCAATTAGGCAGCCTTTCAGAGACATTGTAAAACTTTTTACAAAAGAAAACATAGTGCCAGATAATGCTATACCCTGGGTTTTTAATTGGGCACCATTGATAGGACTTGTTGGAACAATTGCCATTTTGCTTTATTTACCAATTGGCAGCATCGCACCTATTGCAGATGGCAGCGGTGATTTAATATTAGTTCTTTATTTATTGATGATTCCAAGTCTTGCAATGGTAATCGGTGGTTTTGCAAGCGGTAGTACCTATGCAACAATTGGTGCACAACGTGAAATGGCAACTATGATTGCTTATGAGTTTCCACTAGCAATAATTATTGTTACTATTGCATGGGCTTTAAAAAACAATGTTCAAACAGTTGGTGAAAATGTTTTTTCACTAGCAGTTATTTCACAGTATCCATTATGGGGTAGTTTAGGAATAATTGGATTCATAGGTTTTATAATACTACTTTTAGTAATTGTTATTGTAACACCCGCAGAACTATCTAAAATACCATTTGATTCACCAGAAGCAGAAACAGAACTTGCTGGTGGTCTTCTTGCCGAATACTCTGGTAGGAACCTTGGCATGTTTTATCTTACCGATGGTGTTAAAACTGTTGTTATGGCAAGTATTATTGTTGCATTGTTTTTCCCATATAATCTATCAGGGTTTTTAGGCCTTGAAAACATACCTGCAATTTCAGTCGACTTTGTGTTTTATCTTATAAAAGTATTGCTTGTAGTGTTATTTTCAGTGACTCTTATTCGTGTTGCTATCGCTCGTTTAAAAATAGATCAAATCGTTGGAATATACTGGCTTTGGATTACATTACTTGGGTTAGTCGGGCTAATATGTATAATATGGGACTATCAGCTAATGAATATATACAGCGAATGGTATAAACCAGTTCTTAGTATGTTGGGTTTTTAATAACCCTATTTATTTTCTTTTTATAAAAATTCTATTAAATAGGATTTATATGTGAGAATAAGAGGCATGACATCAAAAGAGTATAAAACCAGCAATCAAATTCTTTCTTTATTTTTTATTATAGTTCCTACTATATTACTTGTTTTAGGATATCTGTATTATCCTAAAAGTCCACCAGATTCTGTTAAATCTTTAATTCAGATACCTATCTTTTTAGGTCTTGTTTTGTTACTAATTGGGTTTTTATTTGATAAAAAAGATTACGGAAAAATTCTAAAAATCGTTGGTTGGATTATTTTTGCATTTTATTGGTCCACTCAACCTCTGAGTTTATATGCAAATGAAGGTGGAGATATCTTTAATGGAGTTGTTTGTGTAGTTGGTGTTTATGTTTTATTTTATCTTGCTTATCATGAATGGTTATCATATCTAAGAAAGGAAACAATTAGCTGTTTGAATTGGATAACTGGTGCGTCTGCTATTGCAGGAATCATTTATTTCGGAATTGAAAGGATAGTTTTTGGCCCTTGGAATTTAAATTTTATATTTACCTCCATAAATATACCTAGAATCAATTTGGCAGAATGGCTGATACACCGTGTAGCCGAGCAAAGTACATGGATTTTAAATACGATAGCAGGCAATGCAACAGTTCAAGGTTCCAGCATAAGTCTCAATGGACATTATGTTGTAACAATAATTTTTGCATGCACAGGTATACAATCACTAGTTATTTTTGTTGGGATGATAGGTGTTATTCCCAAGATACAAATGAAAAGAAGATTTATCGGTTTGCTTGTAACAGTTGTCCCAGTTTATATTCTCAATCTTTTCAGAAACGCAATGGTTGCTTTTCTTGTTGGGCGAAACATTACCGATTTTAATATGGCACATAATATTATTGCAAAAGCAGGCAGCCTAATTGCTTTAATAATTCTTCTTTTAATTGTTATAAAAATTATTCCAGAAGTTTTTGATGAAATAATTTCGTTAACAGATATCTATAAAAGAAACGGCCCACTTGAAAAAATGTTTAAGAAAATAATTGGGAGAAAAAATTAGAAAAATGAAAATTGCAAAAGACTGCAAATCATGGATTTTATCTGCTTTTATACCTGCCCTGATAATGCTAATTATATCAGTTATGTATCTGCAGAGCTCTGTTGGTTTTGTTTTATTGTTTGTTTCTGTTTTACTGTTTTTATTAACAGGTTTTTTTCTTGTTTTTTTCCGCGATCCACAAAGAAAGACAGCAGAAGGCATTGTTGCTTGTGCAGATGGAAAAATAAGAGAGATAAAAGAATTTATTGACAAAGATATCGGCAAATGTTTTATGATTTCTACTTTTATGAATATTCAAAATGTTCATGTTAACCGCATGATTTTTGACGGAAAAATAAAAAGTATTTCTCATTTCTCTGGTTTTCATCTACCTGCTTTTAAAAAAGAATCTGAAAAAAATGAGCGAATTGTAATAATTGCAGAAACTAGTATTGGTTTTATCAAAATAGTTCAGATAGCAGGTACTCTTGCCCGCCGAATTGTACCATATATTAAAAAAGATGATTTTGTAAAAAAAGGAAAGCGTATTGGCATTATCAGATTGGGTTCGCGTGTTGATGTATATCTACCCTCTGCAAAAATTAAGAATATAACTGTTAGAATTGGTTGTAGAGTTAAAGCAGGTGAGGATAAAATTGCAGAAATCAATGCTTAAACTGTTATCAATTGCTGATTTTATTTCTATTACAAATGCAGTTTTTGGTATCTTTGCAGTTATTGTTTTATTTTTAGACTATGCCGGTGATCTTGAATTTCGCATTCATATTTCTCTTTCATTGATTATGCTAGGTCTTTTAGCAGATGGCCTTGATGGCATTCTTGCTAGATTAGTAGGTAAAAGCGAGATAGGCTCTTATCTTGAATCTATGGCTGATATGACCAGCATGGTTGTTGCACCTGCTGTTTTTATATTTGTAGTTTATTCTAATCATTTAACTGATAATATTTATAGTACGTTGTATCTTTTTATAGCAGTAGGACTTTTTTTGTTTTTTGGAATAGTTCGTCTAGCAAGTTTTAATGTTATGAAAGAAAAAAAGATATATGTTGGTCTTCCTGCAAGTGCAAGTGCGATTATCCTGCTTATTCTTTCTTATTTAAAAGTTGATTTTATCTTTATTTTACCCGCTGTTGTAATTATGGGTGCACTTATGGCATCTGATTTTGTTTTTCCAAAGACAAATAAAAAAATGAATGCTGCTGCGTTTTTATTAATAATTTTAACTATTTTATTTGCCAGAGAGCATTATGGTTTTGCTCCAATGTCTCTTTTAATTGCTGTATTTTTATACACTTTTGGCGGGGCAATCTATATGAAAATTTACAAAATACCTGCATAAAAAGGTTTCTAAACAAATAACGCATTACAGGTCGCTGTTATGGACGATATACCCAAAATAGGTATCACTGGTATGCCTAGTGTTGGAAAGACTGATACTTTGCTTAAAATAATTAGTTCACTTGAGGCACACGGCTATATAGTAGGCGGGATGATAACCGAGCCTATAGTTGAAAAAGGAACGCGTGTAGGTTTTTATGTAACTAATTGGCAAACCAAAGAACACGAAGTTTTTGCTCATATTAATTTTGAAGCAAAAGAAAAAATCGGTAAATACGGTGTTGATACTACAGCACTTGACAATATTGGTGTTCCAGCAATTGAAAAAGCAATAACAGATGAAAACATAAATGTTATTGTAATTGATGAAATTGGTAAAATGCAGATGCTGTCTGAGAAATTCTGCCATATGGTTACTGAAGCACTTGATTCAGATAAACCAATTATGGTTACGCTTCATAAAAAATCAAGAACACCGCTTTTGCAAGATGTAAGAAGACGTGATGATATAAGAATCCTTGAAGTAACTCCTGTTAATCGTAATCTTTTACCATATAAAATTGAAAAGATTATGGAAGAAAAACTACCGCCTTTGTTTTAATTATGAATAAAACTTATTTTTTTGAGGAAATTACTGAAGGAAATACAAGTGTTTTAGTTTATAAAAATAAAAGTGTTTCAAAAGGACCTGGTTTTAAAGAAGGTGTTCCTTTTTATAATCCTACCATGCAGCTTAACCGTGATATATCTATTCTTGTTTGCCAGCATCTTTTAGATTCTTCAAAAAGAAAAACGATACTTCTCGACGGTCTTGCGGCCTCAGGTATAAGAGGTGTTAGATTTGCAAATGAACTTACTGGTGATTTTGAAGTATTGATTAATGATTGGGATGAAAAATCATATAGTCTTATTAAAAAAAATATAGAAAAACATGGTTTTGAAAATGCAAAAGCATGCAACATGAATCTTAATGTTTTATTATCATCTGATAAATTTGATTATATTGATGTTGATCCTTTTGGGAGCCCAGTATGTTTTATCGATTCAGCAATACGAAGCATAAAAAATGGCGGAATACTTGCATGTAGTGCAACTGATACAGCAGCTTTATGCGGTGTTTATCCAAAGGTATGTATCAGGCGTTATGGTGCTGTTCCTTTTCATTCTGTTGTAATGAAAGAGGTGGGACTGCGCATATTACTTGGTTTTATCTGTAGAGTTGCAGGTGTTTATGATAAAGGTATACACCCTCTTCTTTGTTACTCAACAGATCATTATTTCAGATTATATGTTAAAGTATATAGTAGTGTACCCAAAGCAAATCAATCTATGAATAATTTTAAAACAATTTATTCTGGTGAAAACATTGGCCTACAGAAAGCAAAAAATG
Organism: uncultured Thermoplasmatales archaeon; assembly: GCA_964517155.1. Taxonomy (GTDB): domain Archaea; phylum Thermoplasmatota; class E2; order DHVEG-1; family DHVEG-1; genus PFL35. The sequence continues at coordinate 37,242 of CAZFAZ010000049.1, read as the reverse complement.
ATATTGGGCCTATGTGGACGGGAGAAATTGGCGATAAAAAAACAATTAATGAGATTCTAAACATCGCATCTGGTAAAAAACTTGGATGTAAAAGCCAGATATACAGATTGTTAGATGTGCTGCAAGAAGAAGTAAATGGACCTATCTTTTTTTATACAACAGAAAGCATTGCATCAAATCTTAAAAAATCTTCACCTAAACTGGATTTGCTTTTTGAAAAACTTAAAAAACAAGAATATAACGTTTATAGAACACATTTTAGTTCGACTGGTTTTAAAACCGATGCACCTGTAGCGGTAATAGAAAAAGTGTTTAAATAGTAGTAAATTACAGTGTTGTGAATTTGCATGAGCAAAAAACTTCGCATAGGTGTTCTTGCATCGGGTAGTGGAACTGATCTTCAAAGTATTATAGATGCATCACAAAAAGATATGATTAATGCAGAAGTAGTTGTTGTTATTACAGACAATAAAGAGGCGTATGCTCTGAAAAGAGCATATAATCATAATATTCCAGGTATTATTTTAACACCAGATGGCAAAAATAGAGAAGATTTTGATAAAGAAATTGATAACATTTTAGTCGATCATAAAGTTGATCTGGCAGTAGGCGCAGGATACATGAGAATTCTAAGCAAATGTTTTGTTAAAAAATGGTATGGCAAACTCATTAATATTCACCCTGCTTTGTTGCCTAGTTTTAAGGGTGCAAATAGCCAGGGTGATGCAATAGATTATGGTGTGAAAATCTCTGGTTGCACTACACATTTTATGAATGAAGAAATGGATAGCGGCCCTATTATTCTTCAGGCAGCTGTAAAGGTTACGCCAAGTGATAATAAAGATAAACTTGCCGCGCGTATTCTTGATGTCGAACATCAAATTTTACCAAGAACAATTGATCTTTTCCAACAATGCAGACTTAAAATTAAAGGAAGAAAAGTAGAGATTTTAAAAGGCGATAGTTGGAAAGATAAATATCCTGTTTTTCCGGATGTACTTTATTCTGAGGGCTACTAGATAGTAGTTAAAAGAATTATGAGATATGATGAAGCGATAGATTGGCTTTATAGTTTTGAAAAACATGGTATAAAGCTTGGTCTTGAAAGAATTGAATTTATCTGCAAAAACCTTGGAAATCCTCAAAATAACTATAAAACGGTTCATGTCGGTGGAACAAATGGAAAAGGCAGTGTCTGTAAGTTTATAGGCTCAATTTTAAATTCTGCAGGTTACACTGTTGGCGTTTATACATCACCGCATATTCAGCGTTTTTCTGAGCGTTTCATAGTTGATAATGATGAAATATCTGAAATTGAAATTGTTCTTCTTGTAGAAAAAATAAAACCTATTGTTGAAGAAATGAGCAACTCTGGAAATATTCCTACTTTTTTTGAAATAACAACTGCTATGGCCTTTGAATATTTTTATGATAAAAAAGTTGACTACGCAGTAATAGAAGTTGGTCTTGGCGGCCGTTTTGATGCAACAAATATTATTAATCCTTTAGTTAGCGTGATTACCAATGTTACTCTCGAGCATCAGGATAGACTGGGTAAAACAATTCAAGAAATTTCTTTAGAAAAAGCAGGAATTATAAAAGAAAATACACCTGTAATTACAGCAGCAGAAAAAAATGCTTTAGATGTTATCAAAAAAAAAGCTTTTGAAAAAAACTCATCTTTAACAATTGTTGATAAAAGTTTTTGGGAAAAAACTGGTGGTAATCTAGATTTTCAGAATTTTACGGTTCATGGAAACCTTAAAGAGTACTTTGTTAAAACACAATTGCCAGGTGTTTTTCAGGGTGAAAATCTTGCTTTAAGTATTATGTGTGTTGAAGCACTTCAGATGAAAGGTGTTTATATTACAGATGAAAACATAAAAGAAGGTGTTGAAAAAGCAATTAATCCTGGTAGAATGGAAATACTTGGTTTTGAACCAATTATACTAATTGATGGCGCACATAACAGCGCAGGCATGCAAATGTTAAAGGACACTATTAAAAAAGATTTTGTTTATGATAAACTTATACTTGTAATTGGCATTTTATCTGATAAAAATGTAAAAGAAATAATTGAAATAATAAGTACAGTTGCAGATACTGTAATTGTTACAAAATCTAGTAACATTCGTGCAAGTGCTCCTGATAATCTTAAAGAATTTTTTAAGCCTAAAATTGCTACTGTTACAAACAGTGTATCTGAGGCAATAGAATATGCTAAAAAAATTGCTAAAAAACAAGATATTATTGTTATAACAGGTTCTCTTTTTACAGTTGGCGAAGCAAGAGAGTATCTTGTAAAAAATATCTGAAAACGTTAATTTTTATACTGATCTTAATTCGAGGGTTTCAGGGTTCAAATTCCTCACCCTGCACTAATTTTTAAAAATCCCCAAAAACGTTAATAGCAATATGAACATAACCCGAGTTTATGTTTGAAAAACGCAGTGAAAAACAACTAATCATAATTTATGCTTTTATTGCAATAGCATTTGCACTTGGAGCATTTTATTTTAACTATATTACAAGAGTAGACATATATTACAATATTTTTGCTACAAATGTCATTTTTTTCTGTATGTTTTATTTTTTATACTTACCTCTTAAAATAAAAAGAGCAGGAGAAAAACGAGAAGAAACAAAAAAGAAATAGATAGAATCGCCTAAAACCTGCTATCCCAATCGATGCAGAGCATCAGGGCATTATGCAGATTTTCTAAACGGCGATTCTCGTTCAGAGAAAAATAGACCTGAGTAGAACTCCGGTGTATTAAATCCAGATAGGAATAAAACTTTTTTCTTACAAATATTTGATATATAATAAAATTATTTCAGATTTTTGTGACAGACTATAATCCAAAAATAATTAATATAAAAAATCTTGCTGACGCAGAAAAACAGATTATTGATATCGGTAGCGACCCTGATAGCATTAATATTATGGCACCAAAGATGATTACAAAGGTTATAAAACTTGAAAATGTAATTTTACAGGATGCAATAATAATCAAGCAGGATATGCTAAGTATCGGTGGAGAAGTAGCTGTTCCTAGAGACACTTTTGCTTTGCATAAAGAAAAAGGAAATATTCTTGTTATTGGAACAATTAAACAGCTAAATGAACTTGTAAATAAAATAAACAGGCATTATCCTCGTCTTAAAAAAATCGCTGAAGAGATAAAATTTGTTTTGAAGGATGTTAAATGAGAATACTTAAAATTTCTGATAAGACGTTTGATTTAGATAAAAAAACTCTTATTATGGGTGTTTTAAATCTTACTCCAGATAGTTTTTCTGATGGCGGTAGTTTTTCAGATGTCGATGATGCAGTAGGTTATGCTATTCAAATGCAGAAAGAAGGTGCAGACATAATTGATATCGGAGGGGAGTCTACTAGACCTAATGCTTCATCTGTTTCTGCTTCTGAAGAACTTAACAGGATTATTCCTGTAATAACTGAGTTAGTCAGAAAAACAAATGTTCCAATCTCAATTGATACCTATAAATCAAAAGTTGCAGAAAAAGCACTTGATCTAGGTGTTGGAATGATAAATGATATAACTGCATTAAGATGTGATAAAAAGCTTGTAAATATTGTTGCAAGTTATAATGTTCCAGTTTGCCTTATGCATATGAAAGGAAATCCAAGGGATATGCAAAAAAATCCTTTTTATGATGATATAATTTTTGAAATCAAAAATTTTTTAACAGAAAGAGCAGAATACGCAATGTTTAATGATGTTAAAAAAGAAAATATAATAGTTGACCCGGGCCTTGGCTTTGGTAAAAGAACAGGAAGAGGTGTGGAAGATAACTGTGAGATTTTAAAACGTCTTTCTGAGCTAAAATCTCTTGATTATCCCTTACTTGTTGGTGCATCTCGTAAGACTTTTATCGGGAATGTGTGTGGAGTAAAAGAACAGTTGCCTCCTGAGGAAAGGCTTGAAGGAAGTCTTGCAGCGGCAGTAGTTGCCGTGTTAAATGGTGCAGATATAATTCGTGTTCATGATGTAAAAGAAACAAAAAGATGCGTTGAGTTAGCTGATTGTATCACTGGCAAAAAAAAATAAAAAAAGGTTTTTTGTTTATTTTATGTTTATTTTTCTTGGTTTATGTTCAGGTTTTGGCTCTACTTTTGGCATTGATATTCTGAGTATTCCGTCTTTTAGTTCTGCATCTATTTTATCTGTTTTTAGTTCTTCTGGAAGTTCTAGTGATCTATAGTATCTAACTGAACTTCTTTCTCGTCTAAGCCAGTTTTTGTCTTTATCTTCTTCTGTTTGTTCGTGTTCTGCAGAAATTTCTATACCATTTGGTGTTACTTCTATGTTTATGTCATCTTTTGGTATTCCTGGCATCTCTACGTGCATTTCGTATTTATCACCCAGATCTGCTATATCCATTGGAGGAGTTCTTTGTCCCATATTTGCAAGGCTTGTTTTTGGGTTCCAGAACATATCGTCGAAATTTGTTCTGAATTGATCGAATAGCTGGTCAAAATCTGTCCATAAATCATATGGTCTTCTTGCCATTATTTTGTTTTCGTCATCTTTGTTTCTTATCGCTAGCTTATCTTTTTTATTTTTTATTATTGACATAATTTGTTTTACCTCCTTTTCACCATTTCTTACTATAATTATAAATAATAACTTCTATAAAAACATTTCGTTTCATGTGGCCTTATTTTAGAATAAATCTATGTAGAAAAAAACATTAACCAGCAGTGAATTCATGGGTTGTGAATAAACATGCTTGACCCGGTTTGTCCTTTAGACTATAGATATGGTAGAAAAGAAATAAAAAACCTTTTTGGAGAAGAGCGCCGTCTACAATATCTTTTAGATGTAGAAGCAGCACTTGCTCGTGCTCATGCAAAAGTTGGCAATATCCCAAAAATTTCTGCTGACGAAATAACCAAGAAAGCAAATACCAAAATTGTAAAAGTTGAACGCGTAAGACAAATCGAAGCAGAAACAAAACATGACATAATGGCTGTGACTCGTGCTCTTGCAGAGAAATGCAAGGGTGACGCTGGCAAATACATACATCTGGGTGCAACAAGCTATGATATCGTTGATACTGCAAATGCCTTGCAGTTTGCAGATTCCTTAGAATTACTTACCAAATGTTTAAAAGATTTAAGAAAAACTTTTGTCGCACTTGCAATAAAACATAAAAAAACCGTGATGGTCGGCAGAACACACGGCCAGCATACAATTCCTATAACATTTGGCCTTAAAATGGCAGGATATGCAATGGAAGTAGACCGCCATCTGGAGCGTTTATTTGAATGTAAAAGCAGGCTTTTAGTAGGCAAACTCTCGGGAGCAGTGGGAACTGGTGCAGCATTAGGCTCAAAAGCTTTAGAATTGCAGGAAGAGATGCTTAAAGAGTTGAAGCTTGGCACAGAGGATGTCAGCACTCAGATTGTTTGCCGAGACCGTTACAATGAGCTTTTAGGCGTTTTATGTAATATTACAACCAGCATGGAGAAGTTCGCAACAGAAGTTCGCAATCTGCAACGCGATGAAATAGGAGAAGTTGCAGAAGCTTTTGAAGCAAAAAAACAAGTTGGCAGCTCCACCATGCCACATAAAAGAAATCCAATTACTTCTGAGCAAATATGCGGTCTTTCAAGACTTGTTCGAGGATTTTGTATTCCTACTTATGAAAACGCAGTTCAATGGCATGAAAGAGATTTATGCAATTCCAGTAATGAGCGTTTCATAATACCCCACTCAATAATTCTTACAGATTGGATTGTATATAAAACAGATGATGTTTTTAAAAATATCAAAGTTTTTCCTGAGAAAATGAAAAAGAACCTTGAAATTTCAAAGGGTTTGCCTATGGCAGAATCACTTATGACAACACTGATTAGTAAAGGAATGGGTAGAGGAGATGCCCATGAACTGATGAGAAAAACAGCACTTAAGGCTGTAAAAGAAGGAAAAACGCTAAAAGAAACCTTTATTTTTGAAAATAAAAAACTTAAATTGCTATCTGAAAAAGAAATAGATGATGCATTAAATCCAAAGAACTATCTTGGTGTAACAGAAAAAGTAATTGATAGAGTAGTAAAAAAACTTAAGAGATGAAGACAATGGACAAATTAGAATTAATCTTACAAAATGCTGAAGAAACTGTTACAATACCTGAGCTGAAAAAAGTTCTTGAAAAATCCAAACCACGTGCATATATCGGGTTTGAACCCTCAGGTACAGTTCATCTTGGCTGGAAGATTTGCACAAATAAAATTAAAGATTTTCTAAATGCTGGTTTTGATTTCACTGTGCTTATGGCAGACTGGCATGCATATATTAATGATAAACTCGGAGGAGACATTGAAAAAATCAAACTCTGTGGTAGATATATGCAGGATTGTTTTGAAGCAATGGGTGTTCCCCGTGACAAGTTAACATTTGTTTATGCAAGTGATTATATAGGTGACCCAAAATATTGGGAATTGGTCTTAAGAGTCTCAAAAGCAACAAGTGTCGCACGTGTAAAACGTGCAATGGATATAATGGGAAGATCTGAAGACGAGGCAGAACGCGATTTATCAAAATTATTTTATCCTGCTATGCAAGTCTCAGATATATTTTATCTAAATCTAGATGTTGCATACGGTGGAATGGATCAGCGTCATGCACATATGCTTGCAAGGGATATATCAAAAAAGATAGGCCGCAAAGCACCAGTTGCAATTCATACACCACTGCTTACAGGTCTGCAAGCCGGTGGACGCATGGATCCTACTGAAGTTAAAATGAGTAAAAGCAAACCTGATTCAATGATTAGTATACACGACAGTCCAGAGGAAGTAAATCGCAAAATGAAAAAAGCATATTGTCCTGAAAAAATAGTTCAAGGCAATCCAGTTCTTGAGATGTGTAAATACGTAGTTTTTCCAGAGCTTAAAGATGAAAAATTCTTAATAGAAAGACCTGAGAAATTTGGAGGAAATCTAGAATTTAAAACATACGAGGAACTAGAACAAGAATTTGTCAAAGATTTACATCCACTTGATTTGAAAAACTCTACTGCAAAATATATCAATAAAAGCCTTGAGCCAATTCATAGATACTTTGAGAAGAACCCTGATAATTTTAGGAAAATGGAAGATTTGGGGATAATAAAAGGTTAAAAAGAAACATGTTTTAATCATAACTAGTAAACTTTTCTTTGTAATTTTTCGTAAATATTTTTTCTATGCATTATTAGACGGATTTTAATCTTTAATGAGTTTTTGTCAATATCTGCTATTACCCGATAATTACCTACTCTTAGTTTATATCCATCCCTGTAAACAAGTTTTTGAAAATATCTAAATGGTTTTTCTTTAGTTGAAATAATTTTTATAAAAATTCTTTCTTTAAGTTTATAATCAAGTTTGTTAAGAAATTCTATTGCATTTTTGTCAAATATTATTTCATACATCTATTCAAGGCCTAATATTTTTTTAGCCTCTTCTTCATTATAAAAATGCCCTTTATCCATTCTTTTCCTAGCCGCTTCAATTGATTTTATTGCTTCTTTAGATAAATCTGGCTTCTTTTTGATTGATTTTACTATATATATTATTTTTCTTAATACTTCATCGTAACTCTCGTTTTTGTATTCTCTAAATTGGTCGATTTGTGCTTTTGTATCTTTATGGATTTTTATTGTTGTCGCATTCATTATACCATCTTATACTTAAGTATATCATAGTATATTAAGTTTATCATTTTGCTTTTTTATTCTATCAAAGAGACTATGGATTAGTTATAAAAATATTAGCTTATATATTTATTAATAGGTTTATTAAAAGTATTAATAAAAATACTAAAAATTAATTTTACTTTTTTCTGTATGCAAAATCATGATGTTTGATATTATCGAAAAAAATTGTGTTTGATCTTTTATCATATCTAAAGATTAAAACAAAATGTCCAATATGTGCTCTTTTAAAATTTTTTAAACCATATTTCAAATTCTTATAATGTTCAATATTTTCAGAACTTATTATTTCGCTAATTTTTTTCAATATTTTATCATAAAAAATCTTATTTTTTTTAGATATTTTACTTAAAAATTTTCGCAAATCTGTACTTACCACCTAATTATACATTAACTATCCATCACTGGTATCTCTTTTTAAATCTTCAATAGATTTGTATCTATGATATTTGCCCTTTGCAACTTTTTTGATTTCTTCAATGAACTCTTCGCGTAATGGCAGCTCATCAACAGGATGCCAGTCACTTTTTTCACAAAAATCAGTTTCTTCTTTTGTAAGTTTTTTAGTTTTGATATATTTTTCAAAAATATATCTTTTTAAAACTTCTTCTCTACCTATCTCTGACCAATTGACCCAAGGAAATTTTGATAGCCTTTCTTTAAATGATTCTTCAACAGTTATAGTTATACAAGCCATTTAAATTTCTCCTTTTGCATGTAAATTTTCTAATTTATTGAGTTTAATTTTTATACCTTGTTTAAAGATCTCTGACCAATTTATATCTGGCCGCGCATCTAGTTTCTTTTTTAAATCATCAGAGATAGAAAATGTCATTCTAACCATTTACATAACCTCATGTAATTTCATGATTATATGTATTTACATGATATTATTTATAATTTTTGACTGAAATCCTGATTTTACAATATTTTAGCATTATTTCTTTTCACAGCTGATTATTATTTTACTTCCCTATTTCTAAACAAACATATTTTGCTTTAAGTTAATAAAGAATAACAAAAGGTCATTAAAAGTATTAATAAAAATATAAAAATAAAATATTACATATTAATTTTCAGGCAATGCACAAGAAATAACTATAATTTATTCAGATCTAAACTACGCGGCTTTCTAAAAGCTAAAACTCTATCTGATATTTTAATCGAAACATACAAAAACACAAATTCAAAAAGAATAATTAATACAGAAGGGATAATCGGATAAACTAAATTTTTCCACATAAAAACACTTGCAAAGGATGCTATTCCCAAAACAAACAAAAGAAGCATTGTTACACTATAAAGTAGCATTATATCAGATTTTTTACCAACATACTTTACCCCGATCGGGAGTGCGATTATTACACTTGCAAAATACGCAAAAACTAAAAACCAAATAATATACAATAAATTTTCAAATCCTACAAAAATCAGTATAAAAGGAATGAAAGGTATTCCTGCGATAAAACATAAAATCAGAGCCGATAGTTTACCTATAATCAATGTTTGATTTTTAATTGGAATATGCCTGAGTATCCACATAGTTTTTTCTTCATTTAAAAAAAGAACAAGCGATGGAAAAACAGCAGTATAAATTACTACTACAAAAACACCTAAAAATATAAACAATGAAGGTAAAAACTCACCATACATGACCCTTAGCGATTCAGGTATAAAAATTTCATCACCATAAAGATATAAATAACCTGTAGCAAAACCTGTAAAAGCAGACATCGAGATAAAACTTGAAAGAAGCCTATCTCTCCAGAGAATTGTTGTTTCTTTATGAAAAATTGCCCATATAATAGTTCGTGTTTTATTCTGCGCTACATTATTTATTCTTTCTTTCCGACGTATATTCTGATGCGATTCTTTTGCATGACTAAGACTCCAGATAATATGCAAAACTGCTACCGGTAAAGTTAAAACAATAAACAACGGCTCTTGTAAATATAGATAAAAAACTAATATGATAGCCATCGGAAGCAATCTTAATCTTAAACCTGAGAAAAAATTTATACAGATACTGCTGCCAAGACATATTGCGGCGATTACACCTAAATTAAAGAAAATATACAGATCTGGATAATTTATATTAATTCTAAAAAAAACAAGACCTAAAACATAAAGCGTTGAAAAAGAAAACCAAATTATAATATTTGTCAGAAAAACTGCAATAAATATCTCCGATATCGTTTTTTTATGCTTAACCGGTGTACAAAGAGCATAAGTAACTTCATTTGATTTAACAAAAAAGTTATAAAAATCAACTGATGATTTAATCATCATTGCAAAAAAAACTAAAGAAAAAACATCTTGTATATTTAACTTAAAACCTGTTTCAACTATCTGAAAATAAAGTGTTACAAAAGCAAATAAAAAAATTGAAGATATAATCATAATTGTAAAAAAAATGTAAAGTATAGGTGCTTCTTTAATCTTTGATAAAAGATTTCTTGTGTTGTTTTTAAGTATGGTTTTTGTTGTTTCAAACATTATTTACCTTTCTTTGATGCAAAATATGCTTCTTCTATACTGCCATATATTTTAAGAAGTTTTTTTACTTCATCAAACATCATGACTTTCCCGCGCTCAATAATGTATACCTGATTTGCAACTTGTTCGACAAGCTGCGTTGAATGTGTTGCAATAATTGTTGTGCCTTTTTGTTGTTTTATAAACTCTTGGATTTTTTTAGCAGTAAGAGGATCAAGACCATAAACCGGCTCGTCAAGCAACAGATTAGCTGGATTGTGAAGTATAGTTGAAGTAATTGAGATTTTTTGTTTCATTCCCTTTGAATAGGTTCCTATTTCATAATCTAAAAAATCATAGATGTCGATGTTTTTTGTAATCTGGTTTATTTTTTCTTCTGCATTTTTTATTTTTCTAAGTGAAGATATGTAAAATAAGAATTCTCTACCAGTTAGTCGCTCATACATTTCTGGCATCTCAGGAAGATATCCAAGTTTTTCTCTTGCTTTTACCGAATCGTTTATAATCGAAAAATCATCGATTAAAACTTCTCCTGAATCAAATGTTAGTATTCCTGTTAAAATTTTTAAAAGAGTGCTTTTTCCTGCTCCATTTTCACCCATTATAGCAATTACTTTTGAATCATCAAAATTAAAACTAACATTGTTAAGTGCTGTTATTTTCCCATATCTCTTAGTGAGGTTTTTTACAATAATCATTTTAACGAATCACAGGTAAGATTGACACGTGTTTAAAGCTTGTGACTATGTTTTAAAATTATGTGCTTATTTTTTCCTTAAAAATTCATCTATTGCATTATGAACATCGTAAAAATCGTTTTCTTTCCTGATAATTGGTTCTTTTTTTGTTAGATTAACTGCAGATAAACCTTCATCAAAAAGACTATGAATATTTCGGATTTCCTCCTGAAAATTCTTTTGAAATTTATTGCTTTCTTCACGTAACTGGTTTATCTCATTTTTCAAACGAAAGATATATTCATAGAAAATTTTATCATTTTTCTCCTGAGAAGAATGGTTTACCTCAGGGTTTACCTTTTGGTTTACCGGGTTTACCTGAGGGTTCATATCATCATTTACTGTTCTAAAATAATACCAAAGGGCATCTCTAATAAGTTCACTATTGGATATCCCTTCCTCATTTAATTTGTTAATAATTCGTTCCTCTTTATCTGTTAATTTTAATGCAATAACTTTTCCCAAGCATACCCCTCCTCAAGGTTAACCAACAGACTAATAGCTATTATCAAATATAAATATTTTAGTTTTTTAAAAAAACTACATTCTATACATCTGAAAAATCCATCCTTTCCTAGGTTTTTTAACAGATATACCTGATTCTTCGGTTACTTTTTTATTTATAAACTTAGATGAGTTATCCTCATTATGCTTTTCTTTAACATCTGATTTTAAAGTAACATGATAATCAGGTTTTTTAACTGATCCTTCCAGATAAAACATGATACGGTCGAATTTATCATCAAGTCTTTTGATAGTGTCTTTTACCAAATTATAGTATTCATCTTGTATTATCTGATAATTATTTACTAGGAATTGCTCTGAAATCTTATTTTTATCTTTTAATTCTTGAGATTCTTTTTCAAGTTGATTTACTCTATCTTTAAGCTGCTCGATATAAAGATTTAGATATTTTTCCTCAAATTGGTTTACCAGGTTTACCTTTTGGTTTACCTTTTTTTCCTCCTTATTTTCAGAAAAAAAATCATTTTGTTTTACCTCAAGGTTTACCTCCTTCTCCTTAGAGCGGTTTACCTTTTGGTTTACCTGGTTTACCTCACTCCTGTTGAAAAGGTTTACCTTTTGGTTTACCTTTTCATCAAAAAATGAATTTTCCCCCTGTTGAAAAAGGTTTACCTTTTGGTTTACCTTTTCATTAATCAAATCCAAATAGTTTGACAAAGCAGATCTAAGAAGTTTGCTAGGAGAAATACCTTGAATTAACATATTATTTATTATTTCTTCTTCAGAAGAACTTAGCTTTAAAGATATTGTTTTACCCATAAAACCCCCTAACATACGCCACAAATAGTTATTCTAAATTTTATCATTAATTAAATATTTTAAAGTAATGTTTAATCTGTTTTTATATCTTTTTAACCCTTATAAGTGCAAAAATTGTTTGGTTTTTCCCGAACATTTTCTGACAATACATAAAGAACTTTTATTATGCGGGGATTCAAAGGTGAAGAAAAAAATATGAACATGAAAAAAACAATAATTATAATGATAGTAGGAGCTGTTGTAATTGGCGTGGGCCTTTCAGCGTCTGCAGAAGAAACCATCCCAAAGACAATAAATGAAGAAGTATTTTTAGATTTAGAAGATGAAAAACTATTGATCAAACCAAATCTCGAGTCTGAAGAAATCTTAGTTATAGCACCCAGCCCATTAGACGACGATGAAGTGATTATACAGATACTTGAAAATCAGGAAAGTGATGAGCTTGTAGATACTGCGGCTTCAGATGCAAAATCTTCAGAAGAAATAAAAACTGCAGGTTTAGATGTTGGAATTCAAGCAGCGATAATCGCAGGCACTGTATTTGTATTATTGACTGCATTACTTGTCTTGAAAAGAAAAAAATGATCTTGCATTTCATCCTTTCTCCTTCTTTTTTATTTTTTTAAAGAACAATAATTAGTCTTTGCATAAATGATTTTAATAGTTTTGCAAATAGGCAAAACAAACGATATTTTTAAATACGGGTCAAAACATATATATATACGTGCTAATACGTATTAGGATGTGTTAATATGGATAATGGAAAAACAATAGGTCTGACCATGTTTGTAACAGGAATAATTCTGTTGATGATATATGGCATAATGCAAGATTTTTCAGCAATAATAGAAGCACTTGATATAATATCTGGAGCAATACTTGGATTAATATTTCTAGGTTTAATAATCCTGATAATATCAATTGTAATTGAACAAAAGAAAGACACAAAAGAAACTATGAAAGATATAAAAAGGGAGGATTTGAAACCATGATAATTGTAAATACAGATTTTGTAACAGGAAAGGAAATAAAAGAAATATTAGGTCTAGTGAGAGGAAACACAATACAGGCAAAAAGCATTGGAAAAGACATAAAAGCAGGTTTCAGACATATGGCAGGGGGAGAAATAAAAGAATACACAGAAATGCTTGCAGAGTCCAGAGAAATTGCATTAAGTCGCATGCAGAAAAAAGCAGAAGAAATAGGTGCTGATGCGGTAATAAACGTACGTTTCATGACCAGTGCAATAATGGGTGGAGCTGCAGAGATACTTGCATACGGGACAGCAGTTAAACTAAAATAAGGCTTATTATGACAGTTGTAAATACAGTTTTTATAATTACAGGAGCAATAACCGCAGTAATCGGAATACTAGCATTTTTTATGCCCGGATTTGCAAGAATAATTAATGCACCTGGGGGACCAAGATTAAAAGCAATTATTGCACTAATAATTGGAATCATATTGATATTAGTTGGTTTAATAGTTGAAATACCAACAGGATAAAAAATATGAAAAAAGTAACGATAACACTTGATGAAGAAACCTGGGAATGGTGGAAAAAAAACCCTTGGATCAACTTATCCCAGCTTGCAGAAAAAGAGCTTAAAAGAATACGTGCTCTGGAAGAAAGAGTACTTGGGACTTGTCCAGAGTGTGGTAATCCAAAACTTAGATTTGATGGAAAAACATATAGTTGTAGTAAATGTGGATATATTTATAAATAAAAAACGTTGAAGGGATAAATATATGATGGTTATAACAACAGAAAATATACCTGGTCGTGAGGTAAAAGAAGTCCTTGGTGTCGTATTTGGCTGCTGTGTACAAATGAAACATATAGGTAAAGATTTAAGAGCCGCTGGAAGAAACCTTATCGGCGGGGAATCAAAATCATATACAGAACTTATGGAAGAATCACGCAGAACTGCAATGCAACGAATGATTGCCGATGCAGAAAAAATAGGTGCTGATGCAATAATTGGCATGCGTTATGCAACAGCACAAACAATGCAAGGAGCAGCAGAACTAATTGCTTTTGGAACCGCTGTAAAAACATATTAAAAATATTTATGAGGAGAGATATATGGCCGCAGTTGAAGTAAAAAATCTAGTTAAAAACTATGGAGAATTAAAAGCCGTAAAAGGGATTAATTTTAATATAAATCAAGGAGAAATATTTGGACTTATAGGACCTAATGGCGCAGGAAAAACTACAACTTTGCGCATTATTTCAACTTTGATTACTATAACATCTGGAAAAATAATGATCATGGGAATTAATCTAGAAGAAAAACCTGAGATTATTAGAAAAATGATAAGTTATCTGCCTGAAGATGCAGGGGCATATAAGAATCTAACAGGCAAAGCATATCTTGAATTTATTGCTAATTTTTATGAATCTGAAAAAGCAAAAAAAATTGCAGAAAAAGGCATAGAGATATCAGATTTAAAGGAACGCATAAACGATAAAGTAGATACCTACAGCAAAGGTATGAAAAGAAGACTTTTAGTAGGTAGAGCTCTTATGACGGAGCCTAAATTTGCAATACTTGATGAACCAACTAGTGGTCTTGATGTAAATAATGCCCAAGAGATAAGAAATATCATTAAAAATACCGCAAAAAATGGTACAACTGTTTTACTAAGTTCGCATAATATGCTGGAAGTAGAATATTTATGTGATAGAATCGCACTTATTGACAATGGCATTATAGTAGAAGAAGGAAAACCACAAGAACTTATGAAAAAATATAACGCAAAAAACATTGAAGAGGTATTCATAAAGGTGGTGAAAAATTGAGTGCACTAGGAAACATTATCACAAAAGAATTAAAAGAACTAATGACACCTGCAACGTTTTTACCAATTATTATCATGGCAATAATTTTTGGTTCAATGGGCGGAACTATTGGTGAAATAGAAGATGAGCTTCAGGAACCCCCTGAAATAGCAGTTATAGATTTAGATAGCGGCAGATTTTCAGAAATCGCTACAAATGTTTTTAATCAGACAGCAAGCGTAACTTTTTACTCTCAAAATTTAAACGATAAAGAAGATGCAGTAAATACTTTAAAAGAAAAAGAAGGCACTGCACTTTTAGTTATAAATAAAAATTTTTCTTCAGACATAGAAAATGGTAAAACAGCAACATTTGAAATTTATTGGGTTATGAAAGGTGCAGGAATACTTGATTCAATTTCTTCTTCAGTGGTTGAAAGAATTATAAGCATAGTTAATACAGATATTACCAAAGAGCTTATCAGCCAAAGCAACGGCTCGATTAACTCTACGTTGGCACTAAATCCAACTAAAAGAAATGAGACTACATACTTTAAAGAAAAAGAATTAAATGGGATTTCTCCAAGTCAGATTGCAAGTGTTTTATCTCAGCAGTCAACATTTATCCCGATAATTATGATGATGATAATAATGATGGCAGGACAAATCGTAATATCTTCCATGGCTCTTGAAAAAGAAAATAAAACACTTGAGACGCTTTTGACGCTGCCTGTAAAACGCTCAAGTATTGTTGCAGGAAAAATCATTGCCGCAGCAATTGTAGGACTTATTCTTGCAGTAATATATATGCTTGGCATGGGTAGTTATCTTGCAAGTTTTCAATTTCAAGGTGCAACAAGTGGTGCTGCATCTTTTGATTTAAGCCTTAGTGGACTAGATATGATACTTATAGGAGTTGTTGTTTTTGTAAGCCTTGTTGCAGCACTTGCTCTATGCATGCTCCTTGGGACAATGGCAAAGAATTTTAAAAGTGCACAGACACTTACTTTTCCTGTAGCAGTACTAGTACTTGTTCCAATGTTTATGACCATGTTTAAAGATTTTGATACACTACCTCTTGCGCTTAGAGCAATACTATTTGGAATACCTTTTAGTCATCCTATGATGGCACCAAGAGCTTTACTCTTTGGCGATTATCTAATGGTTTTTGCTGGGATAATATATGTAAGCATCTTTGCACTTGTCATGATTGCAATAGTAGTATGGGTGTTTAAAACAGATAAAATCATAACAGGTGCTACAAGTTTTAAATGGATGAAAAGGTTCAAAAAATAATTATGGGTTGTTTAACAACCCACCTCTTTTGTATATATCCATCTGAGATTTTGAAAAAGGCTTAGCTTTTATTTTTTTATTCTGAGTTTTATCAAATATTTCTCCGGTTTCAAAATTAACGGCAATCTCATCTTTATCTTTTATTTTATCAACAATTCCTTCTGCAATCATAATGGGCATCGCATTATTTATTGCATTGCGCTCATAAATTGCGCCAAAACTCTCAGCAATAATAACACTTATACCAAGTGCTTTAAAACAATCAACTGCTTGCTGACGAGAACTACCAGCACCAAAATTCTTACCCACAACTACTATATCGTCAGGTTTTGCCTTTTTTGCAAAATCTTTGTAACCCTCAAGATTATCAAAAGTATACTGACCCATCTCAGAGATATCCGTAATAGCAAGATACCTATTATGAAAAATCATATCTGTGTCGATGTTATCTTTTTTAATGACCCATGCACGACCTGTAACTTTCAAAGGAGCATTAGGATTTTTACCAACATCTTTTGATTTAAATAATTTACTCTTTAAAACAAACACTTTTTCAGGTTTATCAGGAATAAAGTCCACAGTTGTAATATAACCTGCAACAAGAGATGCTACAACAGTTTCAGGACTAGCCAGATAAATTTGTCCTTTACCTTGTTTACCAACAAAATTACGATTACCAGAAGATACTGCTATTTCTCCAGAGCCAGTCTGTCCGATTTGCCCTGCCGCACAACCAGCACAACCCGCAGAACCAACTAGTGCTCCGGCATCTTTGAAAATCTTAATAATACCTTCATCCAGACAATTTTTCCAAATTTTATCAGTAGCAGGAACTATTTTTAAAACACGATCAGGGGCGACTTTTTTACCTTTTAAAATATTTGCAACAGCGCGCATGTCATCCATACGACCATTCGTACAACTCCCAATAAAACCAGAATCAACTTTTGTCTGCTTTACATCATCAACTCTTACTACATCCTCAGGATGACCAGGTCTTGAAATCATTGGTTTAAGACCTTTGATATCGACTTGAACAGTTTTTTCATAGTCTGCATCAGGATCTGCAGTAAAGTCTTTTGTCGGGAATAAAATGATTATTGCACCCATTTCAGTTGCCATAGAAGCAATAGTAATCTTTCCATCAACTGAAAGATCTTCTGCATATTCTCCATATATCTCTGCAGAATAACCAAGAAGACCATTTGCTCCAAAATCCTGAAGAAGCTTTAAAACTACATCCTTGGGCGTTGCATCTTTTGAAGGTTTTCCTTTAAGAATAATCTTTAATGATGCAGGCACCTTAAACCAGACTTTACCATAAGCCCAAGCATGAGCAATATCATTATCACCCATACCCTGACCAAAGGCACCAATTGCACCCAAAATATTTGCATGAGAATCAGTTGAAACAATAGTGCTGCCGGGTTTTGCAATACTTTCATCAATTACCAGATGAGTACCAATTCCAACGTTTATATCAAAAACTTTTATTTTGTTACGACGAGCAAACTGACGGCAGATATGCTGATTCGCAGCATATTTTTGATCACAACCGCCAGGGTTACAATCAAAAGTGAAAAAAGTTTTCTCAGAGTTATCAACAGATAAATTATTTTCTTCTAGATTTTTTACAACGTTTGCACCGCCAAAATCACGAGCGATACGAACATCGATATCTATATCAATTATTTCGCCTACTTTTGCTTCCTGATTTGAATGATTCTCAAAAATTTTCTGAATAATTGTTTTTCCCATAATAAGTTATCACCTAAAATAAATCCTTCTCAGAAGGCCCATTATATTCTACATCTGCTATAAACATTTTGCGCATAGGTTTAAACTCTGTTTGCTCTTCATAAACATGAGCAGTAAGCCCTGCGACACGACCGATTAAGAAAAATGCTTTACCAAGCCGCCAGTCAAAACCCATATCTGAGCTGATTGCGGCAATTGCACCATCTACATTTATTGGCAGTTTCTTACCAGTTTGTTTTTCAAGTTCCTTTTCAATTGCTTTTGAAAGCATAATATGTTCTTTAGAGATTTTTAATTCATCTGCAAGAGAAAATAGTTTTTTTGTACGTGGATCAGAAGTATGAACTCTGTGACCAAAACCAAGTATGCGTTTTTTCTGCTCAATTGATTCTTTAACCAAAGTTATTGTAATTTCCTGCATTGTTTTTTCTTCTTTTTTCATTCTTGCAATTCCATCTTGTAAAAACTTTGCACCTTTTTCAATCGCTCCACCATGTGCATCACCTATACTAAGTATTCCTGCTGCAACCGCCGTTGGAAGCGGTACTCCTCCTGAGGCAACGATACGGGATGCCATTGCAGTGGGTGGTGTTACTCCGTGATCGACACAAGCAGTAAGTATTGCATCCATCATCTTACCATGCTCTTTTGTCGGAATCTCATCTCTCAGAAGTAAATATACAACATGTGAAAAAGGTATATTTCCAATCAAATCCTCCTGACGATAACCTTTTGTTACCAGATGATTTGGTTCTACTTTTGTTATTTTTGTTTTCCATTGCATTTTTTCAAACCTCACTTATAAAACTTGATAAATATTATCAAGAACTGTTCCATCAAAATATTTAGTCATACCAATTATATCTTTTCCTAAATTAGGCTCCTGAGGACCGCCTGTTGCATCATATGCTATTTTCTTTAAATCAGATATATCTACGATATCAATTTTTCCTTTAACAAGTTTTAGCAAATCTTTTCTTTTTGGATTAATTGCAATGCCTTTGTCTGTAACAATCGCATCAATTACATCTCCTGGTGTTGAAACAGTTGTGACTTTTTCAAGGACAATAGGATTTGTCTTCCTGTAAACCGGCACTGTAATAATTGTAAGATTTGCAGCTGCAGATACATCTTGATGACCACCGATACCATGAAGCATACGACCATCACTATGTGTATTTACATTTACATTAAAACTTGTATCTACTTCTGTACCACCAAGTATTACTGTATCTAAAAGATCAGTATTTCGTCCTTTCATAGTGGGATCAGAATACTCTCCAATTGTTGATGTTGTCTCCAGATGATTTTTTACAAAATCCACAGCAACGGTATCAAAACACTGGCAGGTATTTACCTGTTTTAGTATGCCTTTATTGTACATATCAACAATAAATTCTGTCAAGCCTCCTGTGGAGCATCCTGCAACTATGTTTTTTTCTTTTAATCTTTCACCCAGATACTTTAATGCCGCCAGAGAAATACCACCAGCACCTGCCTGAAAAACCATATCGTTTTTTATGATTCCCACGGCATCCATTAAATCGACACAGCGTTTTCCAATTCCTAGTTTCTCAGGGTCATCAGTAATTTTTAATGAGCCGCTTACTATTTTTTCGGGATCACCAATTCTGTCTACCTCTACAACATAGTCTACAAAACCTTCATAGATTTCTCTGAAGGGGCAAGGGTATGTAACAAGGTTATCTGTTACAATTATTACTTTATCTGCATGCCATGCATCAACCTGTGAATAAGCAATATTTCCAAAAGAGCTTTTTCCAAGCATTCCTGTAGAATTACCACGAATATCTGCTGATGATGCAGCAATTACTGCTATATCAGGATGAAGTTCTCCTTTTTTGACAGCAGACCAACGGCCACCATGCGAACGAAGTATCACTGGTGCTTTCAAAGGATTATTTTTTGATATAAAATCCCCAACAGACCCGTTGACACTTCCTTCAATGCGAGTTACTGTTCCGTCTTTTATATAATCAATTAGTGGTTTGTGAACATCAAACAAAGCAGTTTGTGCCATACATATATCTTTGACACCTAAATCTTTTATTGATTCCAGAGCCTGATTAATTACAAAATCACCATTACGAAGTTGATGATGAAAAGAAACAGTCATACCGTTTTTAAGACCAGATTTTTTGAGCGCCTCTGATAAATTTTTAATAACCTTTGAATTGCGATTGTATTTTTTACCACCTGCAAAAGGCTTGAATTTTCTACCTGAAATTTCTGTCTCTATAAATCGATTAGCAGCATTTTTTTTCTTCATATTCTTATTTCACCATACTTTTTTTGATATGAAAATCTATAAAATCACAATGATGAACAATAAAACTTTCAGCAGTACGCTCACATTTATCACCTTCATGACTGTGAGCATAAATAATTAAGACTACTTCATCGGGAAGACCTAGTTGTTGTGCGAGAAGTGCGCCTGATACAGGATGGCGAAACTTTTTACCATAAGATCCAACAACTACTTTTTTATCTTTTACTTTGTATTCAAGTAGTTTTCCTACATCATGAAGAAGAGCACCGGCTATAAGAAAATCTTTATTTAGTTTTTCTTCACGTTTGTCAAACACTGCTTTTGCAAGATTAGTGACACGCTTTGTATGATCGGTAAGTTTACCTGAGTTTCCAAAAAGAAGAGTAAATGGTACTTTATCTAGTGTTTTCCAACCGCCTTTATCTGATGCAGTTTTCCAGACATTTATTACTTGTTCTTTTAGTTTTTTGTCATCTATCCAACTTAGTTCTTCTGAAAAAATGTTTATGATATCTTTTTTTTCAACCATTTAAGTAACCCCCCAAATGGTTGATTGTAATCTAAAAGACTATTATTAAGATTGCCATTATAATGTAATTGATTTTAGAATATCGCTTTATCGCTTAATAAAATTAAAATATTTATCAAAATAATAAAAGTTTTTACAAAAAGGTAAAATCTTTGTGTTTATGCCATACCAGCAAGCTGACGAACCCTGTTGTTTACAACGAAAACTTCCATTATAGCTTTCATTTCGTCAAATTCTTGTTGGGTTCTTACTTCACTGACGATTTTCATTTTTTTATTCACCACCTTTTCCTATGTTATACTCTGTATTTCATACTATTTAAATATTTGGTGAAATTATTACATAATGAAAATATTTTTTAAAAGAGAAAAATAAGATAGGAAAGGGAGAAGAGGTGATTTAGAGGGGGTAATTGGATGGGTATTTTCATTAAAAAACGAAAATATCGGACTTCATCCCTTCCCATTTCCTTCTTTAAAACGATATAATCAATTTGGGCTTTAAGTGCATTTTTCGCAGATGAATATGTAAATGTTTGTGCAGATCGTACACCAGATACATTAAAGAAACACAATTCAAATAAAAAAAATACTGATAAAACATTTACAGCAATAACAACTTTTAATTCAAAAAAAACGATATTTAACAATCTTAAAAAAAATGTATACATATGCGAAAAAACACCAAAACTGAGTTTTTGATAACATTTGTAAAGAAACATTTAATAATAAAAACTTATAAATATTTAAATAAGAATAAAAATATGCTGGTGAGTAATGAATCCTAAAATTAAAAAAATTGATGTAATAATCGTCGTAATCCTGATAATCATAGCAGGAATAGTATTATTTAATGTAGGATATGTAAAACCACCATATGAACCAAAAACACCAAAAATTGACTTTATACAAGACGACGCACAAAAAATCTTAAAAGTCAATGATGTTGATTCCGAAGTTTTCTGGAGAGATATTATAATAGATGGAGATGCTGACAGAAGTCTACTAGGGCCAAAAGTTGTTATCGGTGATGAAATAAAAGAATGCAAAGGAACTATAACAATTATTTTTAATCCAACAGGTGAAACACTTGGCAGTTGGACATTTACACCTAACATAACATTACCTGCAAGCATTACACTTCCATCAGGTAGAACTATTAATCCAAAAGATGAAGGTGAACACTACAAAGACCTACTAGTAAATAGAGAATGGTGGTACTACTCAGTTGTTTTTTCAAGTGACTCACAACTACCAGGTTGGACGTTATCAGTCAGCTTTAACTACATGGCACGCAATGATTTAGGCTGGACTAAACCAGATATTTTATTTGTTGTCTTAACCAGCCCACAGGGAGAAAGATACGGAGGAGTTTCTGAAAGAGACAGACCAATACTTGGACCCTATGCAATATTAAAAGATCCCGTGTTACAAGCAACCAGCTCAGATTCAGGATTCAGAGTTTCATTTGAAGATTCCTACGTACAAGGAAGATTTCCAAATTGGCATCTACATATAGAAGGAGACAACATAGATGCTAACAACCATAAACTATTAGTTGATTTACAGTTTTTTGCACCTTCCTCGGGATACTGGACACATAACAACCGCATTATAGATAACTCAAAAGCAAAAATAGCAAGCTATGTATTTTTCGGATGTGAAGTCAGCGGAACTGTAAAAATAGATGACACCTCATATAATGTAGAAGGAACAGGACATCACGAACACACCTGGTCATCAGGTACAATACTATCAAAGGTTCTAATCAGAGGATGGGACTGGTGCCAAATAACAATAGATAATGGCTGGAATATATACTACAGCAAATATTATTTATCATCTCAACTAAGATCTACTAAAGAATCAGATACAAACATCCTTACAAATTTGATTATAACAACAGACCAAGGCAGAAAAATAACTATTTTAGAGGATGTAAATGTTAAAATATTACAATCAAATGATGTATTACTGCTTTTAAAAATGCCTATCGAAACAGAAATTAAAGCAACTACTAGCTTAACACAAGTACTTCTAAACAGCTACAATATAAAACTTGACCTCAATCTCAAAGCAGAAAACGTTTTAGATAACACCTGGAAAAAAATCTCACCAGTTAGCATGAGAATAGGGAGAAATACTGCAACTGGCACAATTACCTGGTCTGATGACTACGGAGATCACAAAGTAACAATAAACGGCATTGGAACCATATGGAATATGAGACACTAAAAAAAAACTATTTTTTAATATCAACAATTCCCTTAGTTGCATCAAGAACTAGAGTATCACCTGTTTTAATCTTTGAAATATCAATCTTATCAACACAAGGAATACCTGCAAGAATCACACCAGTTGCAACAATTGTTTCAGTTTCTTTATTAATAATTCCTAAAGGCGCCACACCATTTTTTGCAAGACCATAAATAACATAAGAACCCACAGTTGAACCTTTACCACAAGGAAAAACAAGTATTTTACCTGTAATTTTTTTACCCTCCAGAGGATGACCTTTCTCAATTACAATACCAGTTTTAGCATCAATCCCCCCATAAAAACCAATTGGATCAGGAGAAATAATAGCAGTTCCTTGAACTTTCCCAGGTGAAATTGTTCGTCCTTTCATTTATAACGCCTCCTTTACCAGATCATCAATATTTGCAAAACACACATTTTGCTTACAAAAACCAGGTAAATAATTAGCAGCCTTTCCAGAATTTACTCCTGTAGTTTTATATCCCATCTCCTCAATAGGTGATACCACCATACAAGTATCTGCAACAACACTTCCGCCAGCCTTTGAAATAATATTATTATAACCCATACGCTCCGCTGCTTCTTTTACCACACGACTAGTACAAATCCAGATAGGTTTTTTCAATTTCTTTCCTGATAACATATCTGCTAATTGTGATATTTCACGAATTGATGCATGAGGGCAACCAAAAATTACGATATCTGGTTTTTTACCAGTATTTAACTTTTCATATGTTTCTTTGAGCTCCTTTTTACCAACATTTATTGTCTCAAGTCCTTTGGATTTTACTAAATCTGCCTCAGGAGTAAGACCCTCAACATGATAAAGAGCAACAGCACCACTTGCAGCCATTGCAGCACCAAGTGCTTTAAGCTGATCAGTATTTGCATCTTTTAACCCTGTAAAATAAGGTATTTTGTTTTTCACTTTTTTTCCGACATACCAGCCAAGGGCACCAAAATCAGAATTGAAAAAAAGCTCTGCATCAACCTTTATTTTTATTTCTGGTTGACGGTTTTCCCAAATATGCAGTCCATAATTTGGAGTAACACCACAAATTGCTGCAGCAAGTGCAGAAGGACCTCCTTCACGATTTGTTCTTGCACCAATTACAGAGTTGGAAAAAGAAACAGCACTGCTTTCAGACCAGGCAATATGTTCTCTAAACCGCGGCAGATTTCCTGCAAGATACGGCGTGCAAGTACTTGTTATTACTATTCCCATTTTTTTAAATGCATCCATAATTCTAAGCTGGTTTTTTGCAAAATCCTTTGGAAAACCCAGTTCTTTCCAGTTTTCCAAATCCATTCCTGCAGGGTTAAGATAGGTTAATACTTTGACTTTAGCATTTTTTGAAGCCATATCCTCAAGAAATTCTGTGCCGGGATCACCAATTGACTTATATGATACACCCGCTACTTGCACTGAGCCCACAGGTATCATTTTATCAGCACCATAGATATCGCCGAGTCGCACTAAGAGTCTAAACATTCTTTCCCGTACTTCACCTTTTTCACCATTTAACATTTTTTCTTCATTTTTTGTTAAATACATTTTACTAACTCCTTACAATTATTTACAATAAGATTAATTTCTTCTTTTGCAGCATTATCTATGTGTATACCACCAATTGCAATAACTGTTTTATTATATTTTTTACAAGCAGCCTCGGCAATTGGCGTTAAAACAATAAAGTCATGATGATTTTCATAAGTTAAAACATGTGGTTTTTCTCCAGGAACACAGAGTACAGCTCCGCCAACATGAGATTTTTCACCACCACCAAGAATATAGATTAAATCATCACCTAGTTTTCTTTTATCAAGAAAAACCTTATAACGTCCTTTACCTGATGAAATCATCAATATTCACTTTTTTGTATTTTACAATTTCATATTTTTTAGCGTCAACATCAAAAGGAATTGTTGCATCTACACCAACTTTACAGGTTAATGCTTTTTTACCAGGCTCCTGCTTTGATGAAGGATCAAGACTGCTGCCTGATTGATCAGGTTTAACAACCAAATCCTTATCACCCTGAAAACGCGTGGCAATAGCCCATTCGACAGCATTGCTATTGTAGATATCAACATCCTCATCAATGATTATTACATGCTTCATGCTCTTGTGACCATTAAATGCTGCATCTATTACTTTTTTACCATCATCAGCATGCTTCTTTTTAATCTGAACTATTCCGTGAAGCCAACTACCACCACCCATTGTAACAAGTACGTTTTTACACTCGCAAACCTTACTTACTTCATCATAAATAGTTGGTTCCTTTGGCATACCCATAAGTGTTTTATGTTCAAATCTACCAGGAATAAGAGCCTGATACATAGCATCTTTTCTATGTGTTATGCAATCTACAACAAAAACTGGCTCCTGACGCTCAAAATCACGAGTCTCAGTAAGATCTACAAAAGGACCTTCTTTAGCTAAATTTCTTGTAAGCCTGCCCTCAAGGACTATCTCTGAGTCAGCAGGAACCTGCAGATCCTTTGTCACACATTTAACTAAATCAGTTCTATCAAGTGCATTTGCTATTGCAAACTCATCAATACCACTGGGTGGACCCAAGCTTGCTGCAACCATAACAGCAACGCTGTTGCCGATACATACAGCCATCTCCAGATCACCAGAAAGTTTATCATAAGTATTTCTAGTCTGTCTTTTTGCAATAAGACGCGCGGTAAACTTATTTTTCCCAATCTGCATAAGACGATGATAAGAAACATTT
The DNA here is from genome assembly GCA_964517155.1 of uncultured Thermoplasmatales archaeon. Taxonomy (GTDB): domain Archaea; phylum Thermoplasmatota; class E2; order DHVEG-1; family DHVEG-1; genus PFL35. The sequence continues at coordinate 11,344 of CAZFAZ010000049.1, read as the reverse complement.
CTACCAGAATCAGGGTCTTTAATCGTACAAACAGTAGCAGAGCCATAACGACCGCCGTCTCCATCCAGATGAAACAGGATAGGAAGCTTGTCTAAATCAGGAGTGTTAATAACTACCTCCTGACAAGAAGCTTTGTTAACAATCTTAGGCTCTTTTGGATTTCTAAGTGCATCAACAAGTTTTAGCAAAAGTTTATCCTTTGTAGTATCAAGTCCTTGAGCAATTATATCACGATTACTTGTAATACCTGCAAAAACAGGAAAATCATAGCCTTTAACATTTTCAAAAATCACAGGTTTCTCATCAAGAGAATAAATAATATTTGCAATTTCTTTTTTAACATTTACTTCTTTTTTAATGCGTGTTAGTTTACCATCTGCTTCAAGTTTAGAAAGAAAAGGCCGAAGTTTCATAAAAACTCCTCATTAAATTTTTTTTTATTCTCCACTATGCGTAACTCCAATACTTGTTCTAAGAGATTGGAATCCTTCTTTTTCAAAAGCATTAGCAATTCTTTCCTGAAGATCTTTACCAGGCGTTAATGCTATTACGTTACCCCCAAGACCCCCGCCAGTAAGTTTTGCACCATATGCTCCTTGATCCCGTGCAAGTTTGACGAGAAAATCAAGTTCACGAGAAGATACCTCAATCTGCTGTAAAAGTTTATGATTCTCATTCATAAGTTTACCAAGCTCTTTATAATCTTCATCCTGAAATGCATCACGAGCAAGATATGCTATGTTTTCAGCTCTATCAAAAATTTCTTTGTATCTTTCAGGATATTTCTCCTTACGCTCTCTTACGCCTGCAACAGCAGTAGTAGTATTTGCAACTTTACCAGTGTTACCGATAACGATTTCTACAGGGTTTTGAAGGTTAATTTTATCCATTATCTTTTCTTCTGCTTTTTCAAACCAGATAAGACCTCCAAAAGTAGATGCAGTGTTATCAATACCTGAAGGTGTTCCATGATATCCTTTTTCGCCCTCATAAGCAAATTCATTTATCTCATCATTTGAAAAATTAAGCTCAAAATGTTGTGATAAAGCTCTTGCGATTGCAACACAACTTGCAGCACTAGCCCCTATCCCACTTGCAGCATAAAGATTACCTTCTAATGTTATTGATACACCATTTTTTGATAAATCTAAACCCATCTTTTTTATCATACGATTTATAGAGTCTTTCTGCTGCTCAAGTTTATCCTCTTTATAACTAGGTGTTGCTTTACGATTATCAACAATAGTCCAACCAGATTTTTCAATAGGTTCAACTTTAGCACGCGTATACTTACTAATTGCAGAAACGATTGCAGGTATACCATATACTACAAAGTGTTCATTAAACAATATAACTTTTCCAAAACCGATGCCCTCTCCTGACATGTCTATCACATAAAGTTTCCTTGTTTCATGTTTTTCTTTTTCCAAAATACTTTTTTTAATCCTAAATGGGATAACTTGTTTATCTTTTTTATGATTATCGTTAAAACATTTAAATATAAAACCTACTTATATAGTTTCATAAAACTATCTTTATAAAAATTTTATTTAAAAGGCTGAAAGAAAGATATGAAAAAAACAAAGAAAACATATGATGATAAAATAATAAAACCATCTGAATTTGAGGATATAACCCTTAAAAAAACAAATTGTTTCTGGCGCATAATTGACCGACTTGCAGGCGCATCAAGTGTTATAGAAAACTTTTATGAAAAAACTGTTGGGAGAGAATACAAAAAAGAAATAGATAAGTTTGATCTTAAAAAATCAAAAAAAATATTACATATAGGCTGCGGGACATATCCAATTACAGCATTATCCCTCTCAGAGTTAAAGGATATAAAGATTGTAACAATAGACCATGATGAAAAATCAATAAAAACTGCTAGAAAGATAATAAAACAAAAAAAATTAGAAAAAAAGATTTCAGCTGATGCCGGCGACGGAATAAAGTATCCTCTTAACACTTTTGACACTATAATAATATCGGGTTGTTCTGTACCAAAAATACAGGTATTAAATCATGTTCTACAAAGTTCCCAAAAAAAAAGTAAAATAATCATAAGAGAAGAGTATTATAAAGATAAAATAAAGAAGATAATAGACGCAACGGAGGGGATAGAGATAATTGGAAAAATGGATAATCATGCTTTTATCACATGCAGATGGGAATCAATTTGCGTATTAAAGAAGTAAAAATAGTAAAAAAAAATTATTTTTTAGGTTTTTTAAAAAAATTATAAACACATTATTGATTTAGTCTTATAGAAAAATATGAAATTAAAACGCTTGTTACCACTTGCCGGACTGATATTACTTTTTATAATTATATTTAATTTAAATTTTGAAAAGATATTTAGAGTTTTTGTAAATATTAATCCAATTTATGCTTTCTTGAGTTTTTTAATCATTGTACCTTTACTTTTACTTGTCAACGTTGAATGGCAGCTTCTTCTTAAAAAACAAAAAATAAATGTTAGTTTTTGGTATAGCCTTAAAAATTTTTTTATCGGTTATTTCTATGGTTTTATTACGCCAGGAGGTTTTGGTGCCTACACACGTGCTTTGTATCTAGCAGAAGAAAGCAGTACACCACTTCCAAAATGTTTTTCAAATATTATTATTTTTAACACAGTTGAATTTTTTGCAATGCTTATAACTGGTGCCATAGGCGCACTTATTTTGAGCAGTATTTATCCTTATCTTTTTGTAATTATCTTATTAGTGTTTATTATTACTTTTATTGTTTATCTATTCTTTTTTAAATCTCATAAATCTCGCTTTCTTTTTAAAAAGATTGTGCGATCTCGTATTTTTTTTGGTTTAAAAGACAGACTTGAATCTTCAATTGATACTTTTCATGAGGATTTACCAGGTTTTAAAGATGTTTTAGCACCACTGGGGTTATCTATTGCCGGTTGGTTTTTGAAATATTTTATGTTGTTTTTTATTGCTAAGCTTTTTGATATAAATATAGAGTTTGTATTTTTTATAGCAATTATGGCTGTTGCAGATATAATTGCAGCTATTCCAATTTCGTATTATGGTATAGGCACCCGTGATCTTACTCTAATTTATCTATTTACTAATTTTAGGTTTATAAATGGAAAAATTATACCTGGTGAAGCAGTTATTAGTGCAGAACAAGTTATAAGTTTTTCTTTGTTTTGTATAGTAATTATCTGGATTGTACCAAGTATAATTGGTAGTTTTGTGACTTTTTATGAAAGTAAAAAATTATTTAGTTTTAAACTGGATAAAAATACAGATTCTCGTTTTGAGCAATATATGAAACGTTTTCCGGAATTGTATATTTATCTTGCAGGCATTGTTAAAAAAAATATTTCAGAAGATATCAAAAAACCAGTTATTGTTGATCTCGGCGTAGGCCCTGGTCTTTTATCAAAGGAAATTAATGAATTAGTACCAAATGCACATATTATCGGAATTGATCCGTCTGAAGAAATGCTTAAGATTTCAAAGAAGAACGCATCTATTGAAACAAAGAGGGGTATTGCTGAAAAAATCCCTCTTACAGATAGTTCTGTTGACTGCGTTGTTAGTCGCTTTAATCTTACTTATTGGACTAATCCTAAGACCGGTTTTTCTGAAATATATCGGATTTTAAAACCTGATGGCATATTTGTAATTGAAGCGCTTAACAAGGATTTTTCCAGTTTTAAACTATTTCTTATAAGGATAAATATGGTTTTTAAAGGAAGTGGTTTTGATATTGCAAAATATCATATTGATGCCTATAAAACTGCTTATTCAATAGATAGCGTGAAAAAACTTTTTAGGGATTCAGGCTTTGAAATTATTTATTCTGAGGGAGAAAAAAAGGACTGGAAGTTTATTTTTATAGGTAAAAAATAGCATAACACAAGATTTTTAAACGTATTATTATATAATAAATTTATATTAAAATATTTTCAGGGACAAGATACATATGAAAAAAAATAGTAAATTTCTAGCAAGTATAACAATATTATTAATGATTATTTCATCAAATTTTATAGCTATAAGCCAAAAAACAAATTTTGAAGAACTATTATTAGAAGAATGCAGCGAAGAAGTTAAATTAAGTTTACTTAGAGTAGAACATTACCTGGAATTATATGCCAAAGAAAACACAGATGTCTTCAACGTGCTTTATGTGTGCCCGCCAAGATACGGTTATCAAGCACCAATCTTTGTTGAAATTTTCAATGATACAAATGCAGATATTATAAACTATAAAATTGAGAAGGATACAAATTGTAACCCAAATAAGTTTGTAAATTTTACAATAAATAAAATGAGTAAAAATGAACAAAAACTTATACATTTCACAGTTTGGATGTTGGTTGAGCATAATGATTTTAGCGATATGCCCTCTTCAAAGAATTTCCCAGATACCGCAAACTTGCCTAACGAAACAAAGATATGGCTTGAAAAAACTGATATAACACAAAAAGACAATATTTTCATAAAATTTAGAAGCAAAATACTTCGCCTGGGAGCTGATGATATGATTTCTTATGCAAAAAAAGTTGCATCGTTTATTAAAAACCATAGATATCTATTATTTTTGTTACAACTTAAGCTAGGTGCATTTTTTTCACAAGATGCAGTAACAACACTTTTAATAAACGGTGAAAATGTTGGTCGCTCACATCTTGCTTGTGCACTTTTTAGAAATCAAAATGTTCCTGCTCGCGTAATTTTGGTAAACAACGATCAAGGTTTCTGGACTCAGATGCATTACATGGTTGAATATTATGTACCAGATTATGGATGGATGCTTTTAGACACAACTAAAGGCCAGACGCCTTATAACACCAGCCGCCAGGTAATAAACCGTATATGTTATCCTTCTGATGAAAATGACACAAAAACTGATTATATATTTCGTTTTATGGAAGGTGAAGAGCGCTGGATTTGGATTTCTGATGAAAATGTGAGCCCAATATATATAGATTGCAAACAAGCAAGTAAAAGTCAGATGTTTAAAGAATGTGAACTTAAAACCTGCAAGCAAGTGTTACTTGCATGTTTTAATTCAACAGAAAAAGTATTTGATAAATATCAAAAGTATCAAGGCGTAAATCTAACAGGAAAAAATATATCGTTTTTTGAAAATGCAAAAGAATTGCAAAAAAATGCAATAAACAGTTTCATCGGCAAAAACATACTGAATTATTACTATTATCTAAAAAGAAGTCTTGAAGAATACAACAAAATAATAATTTAGATAAAAGGAAAAATCGAAATGAAAAACAATGAAAAAGAGAATAATGGAAAACGTTTAGACATTCTAAAATTATCAATTATTAGCTTTATTGTTTTTTCATTAGGCTTTGTACCAATTGTTGTTTATAGCATAGCTGTTTTGAAGTTCATTTCTTTTAGTCAAATTTGGCATTTCTTTTTGCTACCCTTTTTAATTTACATTGGAATTGGAATTACACTTTTTTATCAACTTTTAATATCTGGACTGTTTATTCATATTTTTAATTACAAGTATGAACCGGGCATATACCCATATGTTTATAGCAATAAAATGGCTTATAGATGGATTACGATTTGTGCTTTATACACTCCGATGCGAAAGATACTTGAGATTTTTCCAGTAGGTGCTATGAAATATCGCTATTATAGAATGCTTGGTATGAAGATAGGTGAAAACACTCTTATTGGTGGAACAATAATGGATCCATGTCTTACTGAGTTTGGCGATAACTGTACAATGGGGCTTTACGCAGTAATATATGGCCACATTCATGATTATGAAAAAGAAACAATTTTAATGGACAGGATAAAAATTGGAAACAACGTTGTACTTGGTGCTGGCGCATTTATTATGCCTGGTGTAATAATACAAGATAATGTTAAAGTTGCAGCAGGTGCAGTTGTAACAAAAGGCCAAGTATTAAAAAAAGGTAAAGTTTATGCAGGGATTCCTGCAAAAGCAAAAAGATAAATAATTATTTTATAACTCACTTCAAACCTGCATTCATCTAAGTAATTCAAACAGATTAGCAAAGTTTTCTAAAAGTCTCATGATCAGCGTATTAAAAAGATTTATCTTTGGTGTTGAAAATGATTTTGTTGTCCATGCACTTTCTGCACCGTTAAGATCTTTTGCTTTTGCTTTTATAGCAAAGAAATTTTTACTACTCCAAATATGAGTTAAAGTAACACTGGTACCTGCTGAAACAAAATCTGTCCATTCAACACTGCTTCCATCACCCCAGTCAACACAATAACTTACTTTATCGCCATAACTAGCTTGATTGTCTGTCGAAGTAAACTCAAAAGAATATTCCTGCCAAGTTTTACCATTTGATGGACCGGTGATACTTGGTTTATTTGGTGCAGTATTTTCATGTATTTTTACATCAATAGTTGCCTTGCAAGAATCGCCTTTTGTATCTGTAACAGTTAAAGTTGCTAGATAGTTGCCATATTCTGTATATTTATGTGTTGGATTCTGTTGATTACTGTTATATCCATCACCAAAATCCCAATGATAACTATATGGAGAAGTACCACTATATTGCAATGCTGATCCTATGAATTCTACATCAACGTTTTCTATACCAAAATATGGACCACCTGGGTTAGCCATCACAGGATCATATATATTAAACCAAACTTTAGCATTATAATTACCTTCACCTATTGTAATATAATAAATGCCTTCTTTAATAGTGGTATCACCTGTTAAACTATTTGTTTTAAGATCATAAACCCCATGATAAATAGCACCTCTTTTTCCCAGATCTGCTCCATCTGTTACTCCACCTCCAAAATATGCACTAACATCTGCAAGATCATCAGGAGTAGTTGAAAAATCATATTCCATAAGTTTAATTGTAATTGTTTCTGTTAAATCATCTACATAAAACTGATGTACCTCATTTGGCGTCCATCTATATTGCGAGTTCCATTTAAAGATCCACCATCCCTCAGGATCTCTATTGTAGTTGTATTGGTAAATTTTTTCATCATCAACCTCAGCACCAACACGGTAGTACCATTCAGGTTGATTGCCCTTAGGCCAGTCTACCAATCCAAAAAAATCTCCATCATCAGGATGATTGGAAACTTTATGAACTTCTACCTCTAAAAGTCTTTTATTAATAGTATGCTGTGGCTCATAAACAACATAGCATGCAGAATAACCAATACTTGAACAACCATATGGAATTCTCATATATCCTTGGTCTTCACCCCAGCCAGTTCCCCAAGAGTTACGCATAAACCAAACACCATCATCTCCTTGGGAATCATCCCAACCAACAATTATTACTGCATGATTGACTTGACCGCTTGAACATCCATTAAAAATGCCACCTTCATATGATGACATAGCAGTATTTGCATAAACTGCAACTGACACAGCCCCATAATCTATAATCGCCTTTTTTATATCATTAACGCTGGGAATACCGGATTGCCCTCCAATAAAAGCCCAATTAGAAATCAGATATTTGTGATTGCAAGATTTACATGGAGGAACATAACCTGATTGACCACTAACATATGCAAAATCCTCCTCCATTACAGCACCTGAGCCTTCTCTGAGTTTACCTTCTTTCCAGTGATGATAATCATGAGCCCACCAGCCACCATTACAACCCCACCCCTCAGTATTACAACTTACAAGATACTGCTCAGAAAGATCAACATTCTTACCTTCTTTAAGCCTAATATTTATCTCAAGAATACCAACAGTTGCAAAAGCCCAGCAGCTACCACAATTGCCCTGGTTTTTAACAGTTGGAAAATTGTTTAAAAAATTAGAATTTTTATCAGTAGGATTAGTTCTTCTTACATCATAAAAATCTGGTAGATTAGAAAGAGTAGTAACATTAAAATATTTAAAATGAGCATTATCTTCCCAACCATCTGGGACTACAAGTCCACAAATGTTTTTCAAAGGATATTGAGTTGCTGAATTTTCATCAACATCAAAAGTCCAATTTTCTATTTCACCTTGTTTTTGCAAAACGTTTATATCCTCATTTATAAGTCTACCATACTCTTTTGAATCATAATAATAACCAATGCAACTACAATTATCTTTTGATTCAACAGTGCTATTAACTCCAAATGATCCAAAACCTGATAGAATCATTATTAAAATAATATTTATTGTTAAAATTTTTATTTTCATCTATAAATATTCCTCCAATAATATATATTATAATCAAGATTACACAAAAAATTTTATTATTTGTGTCCCCCCAATTATTTTAAATAAAAGATATTATAGATTCACCTACATAAATATTTTGTATTAATTATAACAAATCGCTTAATATTATACCAAAAAATATGATAAACAAAAAAATATTTATTTAAAAAGATTTACGGCTTTGCACATTTAATATAGGGTTTGTGTGCAATTTTCAATTCTGCACATAAAGTAAAAATTTTATTTTTTAAGAATTGTAACTTCAGGAAACTTTTGTTTTATACCGTTGCTCCAGTCATTGAAAAAACGATTAGTTACTTTCACGTCGAATAATACTATTATAAATCCTCTTTCAAAATATTGCGGATATCTTAGACATTTATCTGCTATTGACTGCAGTCCGTTTTCCCAAGTTGGTCCTTTGATTTCTATGGCAATATTGTCAATAATTATATCTGGTCTTGCTGATCCTTTTTGTAATTCAACCTTAGTTTCTGGAAAATATTGCATTAAATATCTAGCTAAATCAATTTGATATGGAAGTTCATTTGGATAGTTATCAATAATTGGATTAAATTTATGAATAAAATCTAAGATTTGTTTGTATTTCTCATCATCGATATCATTGGAGTCTTGATTTTCTACAAATTCTTTATTTGCATAATATTTATCAATTTCTGATTCAACTTCTCTTATTGGTACTTTCTTTCTTTTTGCAAAATCAATAATTGTATCTAATCTAGCAGAGATTTTTACTCTGTTAATTAGTTCTTCATAAGTATAATAATGAGTATATTCTCTCTTATAACGGGTCCCACGTCGACTGGTTGCAGTAGTCCATCTTTTTTCCGATACAGGAACACCAGCTTCTCTACAGAATTGTTTTAAAGTTCCTTCATAAAAACGTCTCAGGATAGTTTCCTTCCATAGATATATCTGATTTAATTCTGCTTGTTCTTTTGAATTAATTTCATTATAACACTTTTTACATAAGATTTTTTGTCCACTAAGGGGAAGTTTTCTTTTTCTGATTTCTAGCATTCCTCCTTCAGTTCCACAGACTTGACAAAATTTTGTCATGATAATCCTCTATATCCATTCTGAAATATGGTCAAATCCATTTATAATTTCTGGGTTTTTTATAAATTGTAGAAAACATTAACTCAATATGGAAATACTACTCAAATTAAGAAAATATATATCAGATAATCCCATTATGAGATACAATGGCATGTCAAATTTGTGGTAAAAAAGCAGGTTATTATCCCCTTTGTAAAGAGTGCAATAAATTAAAAGAAGAGGGAAAAATATCAAAATGCATTGATTGCGGAAAATGGAATAAAAATCCAGGTGATCGATGCTATGAATGTTGGTTAGTTTTTAAAAAGAATGAAGATAAAAAATCTAAAGATTATAAAGCATCTTCTGGAGAAACTGAAGAACATGATTTTAGAGCAAAATTTCCTTCAAATATAAGAACAGAAGACGGTCACAAAGTAAGATCTAGGGCCGAACAATTAATTGATAATTGGCTTTATCACAAAGGCATAGTTCATGCCTATGAACGACGAGTTCCTATTGAAGAAGAAGTGTATAGTGATTTTTTTATCCCAATTGGTCAGAAAGTATGGATTGAGTTTTGGGGTTTAGATGAACTAAAGTATAACAAAAGGAAAGAAGTCAAGAAATCTTTTTACAATAAATATAAGAAAAATCTTATTGAACTTACTGACAAAGATGTTGAGAATTTAGATGACATTATGCCAATAAAGCTTAGGCCCTTCTTACCACCAACTTTTAGCTTTGACTAAAACCTGCTATGTATGATGCTTATAAAAGATAATTATCATATATTTTTACCAATTGGTCATTCTTGAAACTTTTAGTCCATTTTCTTTTTGGAATTTTTGCACGTCTTCAGCATAAATTTTAAAAGTAATGGCAATTTCATCAAGTAATTCATCGCTTTCGCCAATATTAATAATTTTAATTCTATATACATCTCCAACAGTTTTGTAGAAATTAATTAAAACATAATTTTCTTTGTCATCTATTATTTCAAAGAGAATGGAGTTTTTATTTTCACGTAAATCTACAATAGTATTCTTTGATTTCAATTCTACATGTTTCAAACGATTTAGAAAAATTCCCTGATCACCTTCGAAATTAATATGATAGTGTTTCTCAATTTTTTGTCGTTTTCTGTCATATGTATATTCTTCATATAGAAATGTTTTATCGGGGTCAAAATTGATTCCTTTCTTAGTAAAGTCTCTTGGATGCTTATGATCAACTTCTGGTTTATTGCCTTCTATAAAAGAATATTTATCTAAAGCATGGTTAATAATAAAATGATCTTTTAAAAGGCGATATCTCTCATCAGATTCTATATCTATATCTTCGAGTACATGCTTCTGAATAGCACAAACCATTTTTGTATTAAAACCATATTTTTTAAGAACATCTTTGTCATCAACTGGAACTAGATATCCATTGTATGCGGACTTACATCCACCCTTATGAAAATATTTCTCAATAGACTCATTAGGGATATAGCAATATTTTTTGCCCCTGAATACTCCAACTATTCCACCGATATTAAAACATTTTTCTTCAAAATTCATTAAAAATAATAAACGTTTTGATATACAAATATTTTTACTAAAAAAATAGAACCGCTAAAATAACTATTTTTTTAGCGGTTTAAAAACTCTTTATGTTTTATTGGAACTTTCCACTTTTTTTGTTTCTACAAACCATTATTGGCTCATATTCACCATACTCATCATCCATGTCATCCCATTTTGACATATTTATACAACCTCCTTTTCGATTTTGATGAAATCCCTAGGGATAAAGTCCTTACATAAACTAAACAAAAAAAGAATTTTTTTCAATTTTATGTGGCTTTTATGTGACTCCATCTTGTTGTAATTTTTCTATAGTCTTGTTACCACATCATATTTTAGCATGGACTTAATGCACGGAATACTATTAACATCTTGTTGTTTTACTTTTAATATATTTTTTTATCCCAAGCGAACCACTTGGACTTTACTATTCCATGCAATTATAGATATTTATAATATTATAAAAACATTTCTATTTTATTGGGAAGATCTACTGTAAAATTCTAACTTAATTCTTCATACTTAAGATT
>CAZFAZ010000048.1:0-9243 GCA_964517155.1 uncultured Thermoplasmatales archaeon | reverse complement strand
TATCTTGATATACATCAAAGATTAAAAGTTGCAAGAATAATCAAAGAATTATCTCAGGAAAAAAAGGTAATTGTAATCGAGCATGACCTTGCAATTCTTGATTTTCTCTGCGATCAAGTACATCTAGTATACGGTGACGAAGGAGCATACGGGGTAGTAACTAACCCTCGCGGTGTACGCCATGCAATAAACACTTATTTATCAGGATATCTAAAAGAAGAAAACATTCGATTTGGTGAAAAAATCGAGTTTTTCGCACAAGCACCAAAACAAAGACAACAAATGAATATACTTGTAACATATGATAATCTTTCAAAAAAATATCAAGATTTCACACTTGACATTGAAAAAGGAGTTATACGCCAAGGAGAAATAATTGGGATAGTAGGACCAAATGCTATTGGTAAAACAACATTTGTAAAAATGCTTGCAGGAGTAGTAGAGCCTACAACTGGAAAAGTTGAGCATGAAATAAAAATAAGCTACAAACCACAATATATAAGCCCTGAGTTTGATGGAACTGTTCGCATGTTTTTTGAAAAATTTTCACCAAGCCTTTTTACATCATCTTTTTATAAAGGCGAAATCTTTGAACCAATGAACCTAAAATATCTACTTGACAAAGAATTATCAACACTCTCAGGTGGAGAACTGCAACGTGTTGCAACAGCAAACTGCCTTGTTCAAGAAGCAGATATATATCTTGTTGATGAACCCTCAGCATATCTTGATAGTGAGCAGCGTATGATAACATCAAGAACTGTTAGAAGAGTAATTGAAAAAACAGGTAAAAGTGCAATGGTTGTAGACCATGATGTATATTTCATAGATATGATTAGTGATGCACTTATTGTTTTTGATGGAAATCCTGGTAAAAAAGGTAGAGCATGCGGTCCATTTAGCCTGCATGAAGGAATGAATAAATTCCTAAAAGACGTAGATATAACATTTCGCCGTGATGAAGATACAAATAGACCTCGTGTAAACAAAGCTGATTCATATATGGATAGAAAACAAAGATCTGAAGGTGAATATTACTACAGCCTTTAATAAAAACAATTAAAAAGATTATAGATATTTATTTTTTTGAGTTTTATGACACATGGATTTGGTGGAAATAAAAAAGATAAAAAGAAACATGGACTTATGCAAGATAAAGATTACATCTCTGAGGCATATCTTCAGGGTGGTAAAGCAGTAGGAAAAATTATAAAACCAAAAAAGAAGAAAAAAATAAATTAAATCATGGTATCTTTCGCCGCTTCCATGCTTTTAAAAAGATATCTCTGAGTTCTTCGGTATCTTTTGCATTTATCCATTCTTTTTCAAAATCAACTTCTTCTGCAATCTGAGCAAGCCACATTAAAGAATGCAAATAAAAATTATTTTGATCAGGCGAAGCAACAATTATGAAAAATGCATGAATCGGATCAGCATCCTCTGAAATAAAAATTCCTTTAGTACTTCTCACAAGGATTACTTCAAATTTATCACGTCCCTTAATAATATGTGAAAAAATAGCGATACCTGGATGAACAAGGATATTTGAATCTTTTTCACGATTTTTTAAAAGAGCATATAATTCATCTTTGTCTGTTTTCAAATCTTCTGCTAATTTATTAGCAATAAGCCATGCAAACTTATCAGGACGCTCATATTTAAAAACATCAATGATTTCACAATTTTTAATATAATTTTCAAATCTTTTCTCAGTTACATTATCTCTATCTAAAAGAATCTGTCTTAGTTCCTCATCCAAAAGATAACTTGCTTTTTTCTCACCCGTGATTCTTTCTACTACATGAAGAATTGAATACTCACGCCATATTTTATCTCTGGCAAAAAACCAGTACCATGCAAAACCAAATAAAACAAAACAACCAACAAGAACCAAAGGAACAACACCCATCCAAATAAGTAACACACTATAACCTATAACACCCGCTATCTGGACGTAAGGGTATAAAGGTGAATGAAAACTTGGACGATAATGCCTTATCTTACTCTCCCGCATCATAATAACAGATAAATTCAGAAGTATGAACATTAAAATTACAAGTGTTGAAGCAGTTTTAACCAATCCTTCCAGATCTAAAAACAAAATAAGACATATCATAAAACCAGAAGTAAGCAATACTGACGTAACAGGTATACCTCTTTTAGAAATTTTTGAAAAAAATCCAGGTAAAAGTTGATCTTTGCTCATAGGCATAGGATAACGAGATGATGAAAGCAAACCAGCGTTTCCAGTTGATATAAAAGCAAGAATTGCTGCAACTGATAAAACTACTAGCCCTATTTCCCCCATAAATTCTTTTGCACCTAATGAAATAGGCATCAAAGGAGGAGGTGAGGCGTTAAGCAGACTATGATCTAATACTCCTACAGTTACAATAACTACCAGGACATATAATACTGAAACAATAGCCCATGCTAAAAACATCCCAAGAGGTATGTTTCTTTTTGGGTTTTTAATCTCTTCAGCAATGCTACAAATATTTGTAAGACCCATATAAGCAACAAAAACAAGACCTGCTGTTGCAAAAACTGCAGGAATACCTCCAGTCATAAAAGGTTCATATTGTGAAGGTTTAATAAAGAAAAAACCTGCTATAATATAAACGATAAGTATGGCTATCAACCCTGTTACTAATATCACTTGTGTTTTTCCAGCATGCTTAACACCATACAGATTAATTAAAGTAAAAATTATACAAAATATAACTGCAATTAGTTTTATATCAAACTCAGTTATTCCCGGGTTGAATAATTGAACAAATGCACCTATTCCAATAAGTGCAAATGCTGTCTTAGAACTCAAAGAAAACCAAGCCGCAAGACCACCAATAGTTCCAACCGCAGGACCCATACTCCTATCTATAAAAAAATATGCTCCACCCACTTTTGGCATTGCTGTAGCAAGCTCAGTAATTGAAAATACTGTGGGAATCAGAAAAAGACTTGCAATTAAATAAGATATAATAACTGATGCCCCAGTTTGTTGATATGCTATCACAGGTAAAACAAAAATCCCTGAGCTTATCATAGCACCAGAGGCGATACAAAAAACATCAAAGAGGCTGAGATCTCTCCTTAAAGTTTTGCTCTCTTTGGCACAACTCATTTGGTTATAATATACGACTTTTGTATATAACTATTGCTAAAATATTGTGTTAGGACAGGACATATGTCCTTTCTATTGCATAACAAGGATTTCTAATATTAATAATCTTCATCTTGCAATAAATCAGGTTCTTCCTGAAGATTTTGGATAGTCGAATCTTTTTTAAGAATTCGTTTAAGAATTAAAGGCGTCATAAGTGTTGTTACTATACTCATAATAATCAACAGAGAAAGGGTTTTCTCACTGATAATGTCCATCTCGTATCCATAACCTGCAATAACAAGCCCCATCAATCCTCTAGCATTCATAGCCATGCCAATTGTAGCAGCAGTTTTTTTCTTGACCTTTGATAAACGGGCGCCTAAATAAACTCCACCAGCCTTCCCGATAAACGCAAATAAAATGAATACACCGGCTATGAGTAAAAATAATGAACTCTTGCTGAAACCAGATTCGAACCAAAAGTTTCGTTCTATGAAATTCATACCAATATAAGCAAAGAATAAAGGACCAAAAAAGCCAAAGCTGATAGTATTTAAAACAGAATTTGTCTTCTTGAAGACCCATTCACCAACCACTCTTTCACTTATTATAGCACCAGCATAAAAAGCACCAATGATATAAGTAACACCCATTAGTTCACCAAGAAATGCCAGACCCAATCCTATCAAAAGGATGATAGTAAATTCACCCTCACGACTATGAAGTTTACGGATATAATGCTTAATGTAATGCGTTGGTAATTCATGACGCCATTTAAAGAAACGGTTGAGAATATAAATAATTAAAAGAAAGAACGTCATCTTCAATATTAAGCTGAATATGATCTCAATGTTATAAGTCTCAGCAAGAGATAATGGTATGATTAGAGATAATAAGATTATACTGAACAGATCATCAAGAATAGATGAAGAGATAACAAGATGCCCAAACCGAGTTTTATGTACTCCAATGTCCATAAGAACCCTTAAAGCAACAGGTAGTGCAGTAAGTGAGAAAACACAACTGATAAACAATGCTTCTATCAACTCAAAACCAAGAGCAATAGCTATGAACATACCTGCCAAGAAGGCAACGCCATTTCCCACAAACGAAATACATATACTTCGATGTATGTCCTTTTTTACATGACTCAAAGAAAACTCTAGCCCTGTAGTAAAGATAATAAAAAAAAGAGCTAAATCTATAATCACGCCAAATTCAGGTCCAGGTTTGACCAGCCCTAACACAGCAGGGCCAATGAGTATCCCTGCTATTATCTCCCCTACTATAACAGGCAAGCGCCTTCGTTCAAATAACTCACCAAAAAGCCGCGATATAACAAGTATCAAAAGCATCATTAAGATAATGTTAATCATAGTAAGTACGCCTCATAACCTGCAAAAATTCTGCATTTATTTTATTTACATAAAAACGCATGATACTTAACATAAAAGCAGAGGTCATACAAAAAACATCAATTAATCTCAAGTTTCTTTTAAACATTTCAATTTGTTTTTTATACCTCATCTCAATCAGTCTATAAAAAAAGACACTATTTATAATTTGTTAAATTCTTCTTAAAATTATTTTATGACCCGGATATATTCTAAATTAATGCACAGCCTTTTTTAATTACTTTTTCGACATGATTAACACCAAAATGATAAGGAATAAACAAATGATTTGGCACATCTAAAATTATTATGTCGGCTTGTTTGCCTTTTTCAATAGAGCCGACACTATCTTGTCTGCCAATTGCACATGCTGCATTAAAAGTAGAAGCAGTTATTGCTTCAGCAGGCGTCATTTTCATATTAAAACAAGCAAGCTGAATTATAAACTGCATATTTTCAACATAACAATTAGGATTTAGATCAGTTGCAAGAGCTATTGCAACACCTGAATCAATCATCTTTCTTGCAGGTGCATAATCTTTCATCATCAGGCAAAATGGTGTTCCAGGAAGAAGTACACCAATCACACCGTTTTTTGCCATATCTTTTATTCCTTTATCAGAAGTCATCAAAAGATGCTCAGCACTAATTGCACCTAATTCTGATGCAAGAGAAGCACCACAAGTATCTACTATTTCATCTGCATGAATTTTAGGAATAAGTCCATATTTTTTTGCTTCCTGAAGGATTTTTTTAGATTGAACATAAGTAAAAAATCCTTTTTCACAAAAAACATCACAAAACTCTGCATATTTTGACACTTTTGGAAGCATTTCATCAATTAAAATTTTTACATAATCTGATGCAGAATACTCTTTTGGAATTGCATGTGCACCAAGGAAAGTTGAAACAATATCTACAGCATGAGTATCATTAAGTTTCTTTTGCACCTTAAGCATCTTAAGTTCGGTTTCTGTGTTAAGACCATAACCGCTTTTTGCTTCACAAGTAGTTGTACCATACAAAAGCATTCTATCTAATCTACTTCGTGCTTCATCAAAAAGTTTAGCAGCAGATGCTTTCCTGGTTTTTTCAACAGTATAAAAAATCCCTCCACCTTTCTTTTTAATATCAATATATGATAAACCTTTTAATTTCCAGTCAAGCTCAAACTCACGACTTCCTAAAAAAACCAAATGTGTATGAGGATCTACAAAACCAGGCATCACAGTTTTTCCTTTTGCATCAATTACGGCTTCAGCTTTATACGAAAGATTTTTTCCAACATCGACAACAACACCATCTTTAACTGCGACAGAACCACCTTTAATAATTCCGATATCGCTCATTTCTTTCTTTTTTCTAGGAGAATTTGAGCCTTTAAGAGTAAGTAATTCATTGGCATTTTTGATTAAAATATCTACTTTTTCCATGTGGTTTTCCCAAACAGTTAAAAGAATAACCTAGATTAAGGGTTTACGGTGCGAGGCAATGCAAAAAATTGTTGAATGTGTTCCAAATTTCAGCGAAGGAAAAGATAAAGCAGTAATAAATGCGATTTCAGCAGCAATTGAATCAGTTTCAGGGGTAAAACTACTAAATGTTGACCCTGGTGAAGATTTTAACCGTACAGTCTATACTTTTGTAGGTGAACCCGAACCAGTTCTACAAGCAGCATTTCAAGGGGCAAAAATAGGAACAGCACTTATCGATATGACAAAACACAAAGGTGAACATGCCCGCATGGGTGCACTTGATGTTTGTCCTTTTATTGCAATTAAAGGTGTCGCTGATAAAGATTGCATAGAGCTTTCTAAAAAATTTGGTAAAAAAATTGCAGAAGAACTAGGAATACCTGTTTTTTTATACGCAAAATCTGCAAGCAAGCCTGATAGAATAAAACTTCCAGATATCAGAAAAGGAGAATATGAAGCACTTGAAGAAAAATTCAAAGACTCTTGCTTTAAACCGGACTATGGAAAACCCATTTTTGTTCCAAAAAGTGGTGCAACAGCCACAGGATGTAGAGATATTTTACTTGCTTATAACATAAACCTTAACACAAATGATAAAGAAATTGCTTCAGAAATAGCAGGGAAAATAAGAACGAGTGGTACTCTTAAAAAAGACAAAAACGGAAATAAAATAATAGGGCCTGATGGAAAAGCAGAGCGCATACCTGGCAGATTTAAAGGATTGCAAGCAGGCGGCATGATGTATGATGAAAACACTGCACAAGTATCAATGAACTTGCTCAATTACAAAGAAGTAAACCTGCATGATGTTTTTGAAGCAGTAAAAGAAGAAGCAAATAAACTTGGTGCAAAAGCAACAGGTAGCGAAATAGTAGGGCTTGTACCTGCTGAATCACTCATACTTGCAGGAAAATTTTACGAAAAAAAAGAAGGTTTAAAAATATCTGATGAAGAAGAATTGATAAATCTTGCAGTTGAAAAACTAGGTCTTTCAGAACTTTATCCATTCAAAGTCGAGGAAAAAGTAATCGAATATATGATAAAAGAAACAGGGCCACTTGCATCAATGAAAATAAATAGTTTTTTATCAGAGCTGGCATCAAGTAGTCCGGCACCAGGTGGCGGAAGTGTAGCAGCATTATCAGGAGCACTTGGCGCAGCACTTACTTCAATGGTTTGTAATCTAACAGTTGGTAAAGAAAAATATGAAGATTTTAAAGATGAAATAAAAAAAGTTTTAAAACAAAGTGAAAAAATTAGAAAAAATCTTGAAGAATTAATCGACGAAGACACAAATGCTTTCAACGATGTGATAAAAGCATTCAAAATGCCAAAAGAAACAGATGAACAAAAAAAGAAACGAAGTGAAGCAATTCAGCACGGATACAAAACAGCAGCACAGGTACCGCTCAAAACGGCTCACACCTGCGCAGAAATACTTGATGTTGCAAAAGTTGTAGCAGAAAAGGGAAATACAAACTCTATTACTGATGCAGCGGTATCAGCACTTATGGCTCAAGCAGGAGTAATAGGTGCGATTCTTAATGTAAAAATTAATCTTGGGTCAATAAAAGATGAAGAATTTATAAAAAAACTTTCATCTGAATTAGATTCATTAGAGGAAAAAACAAGAAATAAAACAGACGAAATTTTAAACATTGTAAACAATAAAATGTATTAATCATATCTTACATATCTTATTGACATATTGGCTTAATTAGTTAATAAGCTAATTTGAGGGATATAGAATTTTGTTACATTGATTTAAATATTAAAGCAAGCTCCTTTGTTCGAAAAATTAAAAGATCTCTCCTAGTTTTAAAATGCTTATCATTAGTCCATATCCCATCAGTTTTTAATGCAAGACTAAGTGCAACAAACGATACATCATTTACATCTTCTATCTTTGTTTGAGCTTGCTTTAGTTTATCTTGATATTGTTCTTTTGGAATAATCTGAATTTTTTCAAATATGATATTTAACACTATTTGAAAATCATAATTGTTTAATTTTGCCTTTTCACAAATTAAATTTTTATGTTTTTTAATTTCTTCTAATGAATAGTCTGTTGTGTAAAACTGAATAAATGGTGAAAATAGAATTTTCCTATTAATTCCATCACTTATTAGAGCGGCTATTATTATATTTGTGTCAACTACTAACTTCATTTAACAAGACCATGTCTCTTTGCAATTTCATGTTTAATCTTTCTTCCAATTTCTATTGCGTCTTTTTCTGTTAATTCGCTTTTTGAAAGAAGATTATCCATGATTTCGAGTTTACGAGCTTGCTCCCACATGGCTTGTCTTGCAATTTCAGTCCATTTGATTTCTTTATGTTTTTTTATTATCTTATGCAATTCTTCAGGTATTCCAAGAGTCATATTTGTCATATTATTACCCTTAAGTAATATATGTAATTATACTTATATAAGGTTTTCTACTTATATCTCTTTTTCTTTTGTTTCTCGTTCATATCTTTCAAAAATCCCTTTTTATTTCTATAATTAACAGATCCTCTTAATTTTTTTTCTCATTCAATAACTTTTTTTACCTCCTTTCTTTTTATTAAAATCTAGATTACATCTTTTCCGTATCTTATAAAATTCAATAACAGGTAATTAAAAGTATTAATTCTAACAAAAATATAGTATTTATAATATCAAACAATTATAATTAGCAAGTTTTTTACAAATCTTTTAAGTACTTCCTCTTTTCTTTACATTTTTAATTATGAAAACTGACATTGAAATCGCTCGCGAGGCAAAACTTGAAGATATTTATTGTGTTGCCAAAAAAATAGGAATTAATGAAGATGAAGTAATTCCATGGGGCGGGTTTAAAGCAAAGGTTCACCCTAGAATTTTCGACCGCATTAAAAACAACAAAAATGGTAAACTAATTCTTGTAACAACTATTAATCCTACTCCAGAGGGTGAAGGAAAAACCACTATGACCATTGGTCTTGCCCAAGCACTTTCAAAACTTAACAAAAAAACAATGCTTTGCATACGTGAGCCAAGTCTTGGCCCCACTATGGGTATGAAAGGAGGTGCCGCAGGCGGTGGCTATTCACAAGTAGTTCCAATGGAAGATATAAACCTTCATTTCACAGGGGACATGCATGCTATTACTAGTGCACATAACTTACTTGCAAGTCTTCTTGATAATCATATTCATTATGGAGACGAATTTCATATCGACCCCCGGTATATTGTATGGCCTCGTGTAATGGATATAAGTGATAGAGCACTTAGAAAAGTTGTTGT
>CAZFAZ010000047.1:0-2888 GCA_964517155.1 uncultured Thermoplasmatales archaeon | reverse complement strand
CTTCCAAAGAGTGCGATACCCGGTATTATTACACTATCTCCTTTTGTAAGCGGCCGCTTTAAAAGTCCTTTTTTAATTAATGAATCGATACCACTGCCGAACTGTATTTGTTGTCCTTTAGAAATAAGTGGAGCAATGGTTACTTCTTTTGCTTCTTTTACTTCTGCTTTTCTGATTTTTACTCTTTCACCAAGGCCTGTTCCTGCGTTTTTTCTAGTTAAATTATCTATTCTGATTATTCCTTTTCCTTCATCTGTTGGATGTGCACGCCAGACTACTGCGGCAGTATTTTTTGTTCCTTCTATTTCTATTACGTCGCCTATTGATAAATCTAAGTTGAGTCTTGTTTGATGATCTATTCTTGCTCGTCCATATCCTACATCTTGTTGGAATGCTTCTGCAATTTTTAAAACAGTTTCTTTTTGTACCATTTAACTCCCACCAAATAAAGTTTAATGTGTGTTTTAGGCCTAATAAAGCAAGAGGTTATTATATTTTTTCTACTTGTATGTATTTTATACCATTTTATCTATCTAAAAAGCATATTTATAACATTAACTTTATATAAAAACAGCTTAGATAAAATATTTTATGAAACTTAAACAATTGTCTCTTATATTTGCAATAACGGGGACACTTTTACTTTATTTTTTATCACTTCTTTCAAAACCTGTTGTTATAGATCTAATAGAAATACCAAACTACGAAGGTAAAAAAATTATAACACAAGGGATAGTTAAAGAATATTTCACAACAAAATACGCAAGTCAAATGATAACAATTAAAGATGAAAACTTCTCTGCTATTGTATATGTTGAAGGAACTACAGATGTTGAATATGGAGATAAAATCTCCGTTACCGGAGAAATACAAAAATACAAAGAAGACTGGGAGATAATGGTTAGTGATAAAAAAAATCTACAGATACTTGAGAAATGGGAAAATATTTCTTTACCCGTGCGAGCACTTTCCCGGCAACCTCTTAGATATCTTGATTTAAACGTTAACGTCACCGGAGTTATCGATGTTATTTACAACTCTTTTTTTAACCTTGTTGATTTAGAGGCAAATACGGTTGTACCTGTTTATTTTGATTATTATCAAGGTGCAAATATTTCTTCAGGTAAAAAAGTCGTAATTTTTGCTAAGTTTTTATTTGATGAGCAACAGCTAAGATACAAACTGGTTCTTTGCGATGAAAAACATGGAGTTTTTTATGCTTGAGTTGTTTCTTGTCATATTTTTTTGTTTTTTAGGTGTTTTAACAGGTATCCTCACGGGGCTTTTACCAGGATTGCATGTTAATAATATTGCACTTATACTGCTTTCTTTAACCGGGTTTTTCTTGTCTAGCTTTAGTTTTCTTTTTGAATATGGAATTTCTAGTGAATTTATTTTTATGTTGATAGGTGTTTTTATTTTAAGCTGCGCTTTATCCCATTCGTTTCACGATACCATCCCGTCTACTTTTTTGGGTGCACCTGACCCTGATACAGCACTTAGTGTTCTGCCCGCCCATGATCTTTTGCTTAAAGGACATGGTTTTGAAGCTGTTTCTTTGTCTGCACTTGGTAGTTTTGGTGCAGTTGTTTTTTGTTTTCTTCTGCTTTTGCCTATTAGATTTATAATTGGAAGTCCACTCTTTTTTTATGATGTTTTAAAAGACATTATGGTTTTTGTTTTAGTAGCAATTAGTATTCTTATGATTTGTACTGAAAAATCAAAAATTGATTTATTTAACAAAGGCGGTATTTTTCCCCCTGTTTTAGGTATGCTTTTTGCTTTGTTTGTTTTTCTTTTATCCGGTTTTTTTGGTTTTGTTATTTTTGAACTGTATGTTGATTCCCCGATTGGTCTTGAATCTCCTGTTTTGTTTCCTTCTCTTGCAGGTTTATTTGGTATGCCTACCCTTGTCACCAGTCTTATGACTAAACCAGTTATACCTGAGCAAGACCTTTCTGAGCCTGTTTTGGATGTTAAGGCTAAAAAAGCAAGTATTTTATCTGTTGTAACTGGTAGTCTGGGTGGCATTCTTGTAAGCATCATACCTGGTATTACTAGTGCCACAGGTACTGTTATTTCTATGAATGCACGAGGGGAGTCAGATAAAAAACAAACAATTGTCACACTTTCTGCTGTAAATACAGCATGTGCTTTTTTTGTAGTGGTTATGATGTTTGTTATTTTAAAATCACGTAGTGGTGCTGCACTTGCTGTTATGAGCATTATTAGTGTTGATGAATGGAGTGGTTTTTTAATTCCAGAGTTTTTATGTTATTTTTTGATTTCGCTTTTATTAGGCGGTGTTTTTTCTTATTTTTTAACACTTAAAATCGGTAAAATTTTTGCTAGAAAATTTGCAAATGTTCCTTATGCGTTGTTAGTTAAAAGTACAATCACTCTTATTGGTGCTCTTGTTTTTTTATTTACTGGTTTTATGGGTTTGTTGATACTTCTTATTTCTACTTTTATTGGGCTTTTACCTGTTGAATTTGGTGTTAGACGCAGTCATTGTATGGGTGTTTTATTGATTCCAATAATTTTTTATTTTATTTAACTTTTAAAAACTGTTTTTTCTATTTTATCTAATAACTCATTAAAAACAAGAGTGTATTCTTTTCCGATTAGCAAGGCTGCAATTTCTGGCGTTATGTTTTTTTCTTTTTCTAGTTCTTTTATCTGTTGTGTTATTGTTTTTTTATCTAGATTTGATTTTTCAACTATTTTTTCAACAATTATATCTAAAATATTTTCATCTTGTTTTTGTTCTTTTTTAAATTCTTTTTGTTGTACTATTTTTTCAGAAGGATAAAACCCTGTAGGTATTTGTATTTCATCTATGTTAAAATTAGGTGTTATTTGTTCGTCTTCTTCTCTTAATAAACTAT
>CAZFAZ010000046.1:0-9040 GCA_964517155.1 uncultured Thermoplasmatales archaeon | reverse complement strand
GCATAGTATTTAAATCTGCACCAGCCCTTACAGCAAATGATTCTATATCCCCAAGTCTATCTTTTAAATCTTCTATTTCTTTTGTAAAATTTTCAAGTGCATCAAGTCTTTTCTTAGTAACTTTTGAAAGACCAACAAAAGGATTCATCTGTTCAGATACTATTTCATAAAGACTTACAAGGTCATCAAGGTCTTTTGACACTCCATCTAATTTATTATTTAAAGCAGTTATTTCTTCCTGATTTTTCTTTATTTGAAAATCAAAATCTTTTATACTTTGTAAAATCGCCCTTTTTTGTTCAAGTCCTTCTCTTGAAGTAGGTTCTAACTCAGCATCTTGTGAAGGTTTTTCTTCTTTTTTTTCTGGTTTTTTATCATCAATTTTTATTACTTTTCTGAGTTTATCAACGTCTTCTTTTTTCTTTTCAGGCTCTTCGTTATTTTCTGGTGCAACTATTTCTTCTTTTGGCTGCTCTTTGGCTTCACCTTCTGGTTGCTCTGCTGACTCTTCACCTTCTTTTCCCATCTTTAACTTTATTTTACACCCCTCCTGCACCTAGTAAGTTATAGCTAATATGCTATATAACTATAATCTTGTATTTATAGTTTTATTTTAAGATAAATTTATGTTTAATACTATTTTGAATCTATTTTATGTTATTTATACTCTTGGTAATTATTGTCAAAAAATATTTTTTTGTAAAACAAAAAGTATTAAAAATAGTTAAAGAATAGTTAAGTGGGGTTATTGAAAGAATAAATTGACTTGGTTGTTTTTGTTTGGAGATAGAAATGTCAACGGAAAAAGAGGATTATATCAAGAAGCGCAGTAAAGATTCTTTTGATAAAGATTTAATTTTGGCAATTGATCAAAATTTTAAAATTATAAAATTTAATGATGAATGTGAAAAAATTTTGGGATATGAAAAAGATAATGTTCTTGATAAAGATTTTTTTGGTTTTTTAATTCCTTCAGGATGTATGGCACAATGGAAAAAGATTATTGGTGCTGTTCGTGAAAACAAACTTATCGATGATTTTAGCCTTCCTGTTTTGACAAGTAATGGTCAGGAGATTATGGTTTCATGGAGTAGCTTTCCTGTGAGTAATTATGGTGGTAAGGTAGAAGATATCGGTCTTGTAGGCCAAATTGTTTCATATGGACATGATTTTGAAAAGCCTTTGATTAATAAACAGGCAGAGGTTTTAAGTCCGCCTGAGCAAGATTATTTTAACGAGTTTGAAAAAGTAGTACTTGAGCTTGAAAAAAAGAATAAAGAACTTGAGAAAATAAATGAAAAACTTGAAAAAAAGCTTGAAAAATTAAAATCTAAGAAATCTTCTCAAACTATTGGTGCCGAAGAGATAGTTGAAAGAGGATTATACCGTTTCTCTGATGTTTTTGGTAGTTTAAAAAATCGTGAAGAATTGCATGCTTTAATGCAAGAGCTTGATGAACGTGAAAAACGTTTGATCCGGCTTGAAACTAGACTTAAAAATGAGAAGCAATTGATTAATGAACGTAAGAATGAATTTATTCGTTGGCGTGAGAAATTAGAAGAGCTTGAAAGCAGCATAGAAAGTAGGGTTAAATGGGTTGAAAATAAAGAAAAAGCATTGGAAAAAATTAGTTCAGATCCTCCTGTTGGTCATGAATTAAGAGCAAAGGTTGATACTTTGGAAGAATCTGATAAATTTATGATTGATGAGCTTGAGGATAGTGCAGTAATTATTCAAAGAGGTGTTCTTAAGAAGGTAAATTCTTCTTTTGTCGGTTTAATTGGTTATGATTCTAATGAGATAATTGATAAGAGTATTTTTGATTTTATTGATCCCTCTGGTTTTTCTGGTATTGAGCAATATTATTTTAACAGGCTTAAAGGTGACGATGTTTCAGGTTTTGAAACAGTAATTTTGCAGTCTGGTAATGTTAAAATAAATGTTGAAGTTGATACAAAACCTACTTTTTTTAATGGGGAGAAAGCAGAGGTTCTTGTTTTTAAAAAACGCGATGTTAAAAAAGATTAAAAAAATCAAAAAAAATTTAATGGGGCTTTTTTTGCCCCTAATTGTTTTCTTATTTTTTTGTTTAGTTTAATGCAACTATTCTTTTTGAAAATACCGCTGGTGCTGTTACATCATACTGTGATTTTATACCTATTTCTGGTGTTATTGTTCCAGATACTGCTTGTCGAGGGGGTAATCCGCCGCCAGATATTATTGCACTTAGATTTACTATTATAATACATCTGTCTCCTGAGTTCATACCATTTGTATTTGTTATAGAGCCATCTGGGTCATGTATTGATATTACTCCGAATGTTGTGCTTGTTGTGTTTCCCATAATGGTGTAGTTTGATCCGGATACAATTGGGGTATAAAATAAACTTGCATTGTCTATGTTTACTTCTTGTACTAATGTTGAATCTAGCTTTAATACACTTAAGTTATCGTATAATACAGTTAGTGTACATAGGCTAAGATCTATATCTTTGCTTCCTGCTCGGGGTCTGACAGTTAATGCTAAATATTCTATGTATGTTTTATCTTCATTTGTATATCCTGTGATTGATTCTATCGCGATACCTGCTGATACTTCTTGTATGGTTTGTGTACCTACAGTTTTTGCTCTTGATTGCAGTTCTTCTGATGTATTAATCAGCACTGATGCTGCAACTGCTGCAATTAGAATTGTTGCAATGAAAATAATTAGGGTACCAATACCTACTAAAGCTTCTTCATTATCTTTAATTTTCTTTTCACTTTCAAGTTTATGTTTTCTGCCTGGTTTTATAGCAACTATTGTGCTTATTCTTAGACACCCTAATCCTTGTTCTGAGTCTACTAAAACAAAACCATCTTGGTAGTCTACATCTTCAAGGGTGCCTGTAACGACACTTGCTCTTCTCTCGCCGGGTTCTTTTGTTACGATTTTACAATATCGTCCAATCAGCCTTTCCATATACTTTTTTTCCATTTCTTTTCACCACCTTTCTTTCATTTCATTACCATGCCACATCACGGCATGTTAATGTATTTCATGTTATCTGTTCTCAATTAACACTATTTAAAGCTTCCCCGGTATACTGTCATATCTGTAAAAAGGGCGGAAATGGCAAAAACCTCAAAATGACATTTTGTCAAAAATATTTAAAAAAATAAATAACAAAAATTACTTTTTCTTCATAATACACATTATTTTGATAACATTTGTATAATAAGCTTTAAATAATAATGTTTACTAAGATATATCTAGGAAAACGATAAGTGATAAAAAATGAAAAACTGGGGGAGCTCAGGAATAGCTACAGTAATAATACTGATTGCAATAATGCTTATAGTGGTAACAGCTGCATCTGTTTTAACAGAAGAAACAACTTCTACAACTACAGAAGAACAAGATTTAGAGCAAATAACTAGAGAAGTAATTGATGAAATAACATCTTACATACAGATAAAAGATCAAAAAGGAAAGTACTACAAAACAGATAATGTTCAAAAAATCCAAAAAATAGCGCTACTTATATCGCCACTAGTATCACAAAACATAGATATGACTCAACTCACAATCCAAATAGACAACGGTGAAACAATAAGAATGCTTTATTACAACAGCAACTCAGCAAAAATAGGTGTTCAATCCCTATTCGAACATACACTTTGGGATGATATTAGTATTGAAAACTTTGGACTTATAAGCATAATGGATATAGATGAATCAATAACAAATTATCATGTTTTAAACGAAAACAGCGATAATGCTTATCTAGTATTCAAATTACCAACAGATATGCAAATGAGCAAATACGATACAATAAAAATAACAATGTTTCCCTCTAGCGGCATAACACGCACGACAATACTTAAAGCACCAATGCCTATGAAATCAATTATAACATTTGAATAAAAAAATAAATAGAGTTATTATTTATCTTCTAACTCTAAATCATTATCTAACTTTTTTGTTTTAATTACTTCTTCTTCAGAAAGACCCAATGTTTTATCAATTTCATCATAAAGCTTAAGTTTTTCTTTTAACGTTTTACTTAAAACCTCTTCAGTCATAGGAGTTGTTTCAATCTCTGCTTTTCTCATATTAAGCTCACTTTGAATTATCTGCAGAGTATTTTGTTTATCAGAAAGATTTGCTGTAATATTTTCAAGTTCACTTGTTTTAGACAAAATAGTGTTATTTATTACTTCTAACTCTTTTTGTTTCTCCTCAAGAACCCTTCCGATATGTCTTATTTCTTTTTCTTTATTCTCGGAAAGATTTGCAATATGATCGGATACAGCAATTTTACCCTGATTTACAAGCTTAAGTTTAGTATAAGCATCTTTAAATTTACTATCAAGAATCTGCAAATCCTTTGTTTTACGCTCAAGCTCTGCTTCTGCCTCCGCAGTTCTACTCACGTCATCAAGTATCATAATAGATCCGTGTAATTCACCGTTTGATTTATGCATAGGAAGCTTTGTAATATCAGTAAGAGTGATTTCTCCTTTCTTGTTTTTAACAGATATAGATTTTACAGTTACAGGTTTTTTATTTTTATCAAACTCGTTCATCTTCTCAATTATTCTTTCTTTTTTCATAAGATCTAGTTTTGATGCATTCAAACCTTTTAAAATGTCAGATTCTAAACCTAGCATCTCTTCTGCTTTTTTATTCCAGTTTATTATGTTGTTATCTTTATCAAGAATTACAATTGAAGAAGAAATAGAGTTTTTCATCTGATTAAATTCAAAGACAAGACTTTGTCTTTCATTATGTAATTTTTCAATGTTTTGCCTTTGTTTTAAAAGCTCGCTGTTTGCAGACTCTAGTTGTTTTAAGGTGTTTCCCAGCTCTGTTTGCAGCTCATTTATCTGTTTTTCTCTTGATATAAGCCTACTGTTTCTAATAGTTAAATCCTCTTGTTTTTTCTCTAATTGTTCTTCAAGATTTGCGATATTTTGTAATTTATCCTGCAAATCTGATTTTGTACTTTCTAACTCTGAATCTTTTAATTTTAAAACTTCCGAGGTATCCTCTAGTTCTTTTTGCAGGTTATCGATCGCAAGTGTTTTTGCATCAACAAGCTCTTTATGGGTATGCAAATTTTTTGTTAATTCTTCAAAATCTTGTTGTCTTTTTGTAAGCTCAGAGGTGACCTGCTCTATTTTTCTTTGTTTTTCTTCAACTTCTACCTTAAACCAGTTAAGTGCAGATTTACCTGCTTTAAGTTCTTCAGTAAGTTCGTTTATCTGCATGTTTTTATCAGATAACTCAGTTGTTTTTTCATCTAGCGTATTTTGTGTTTTTTCAAAGTTTGATTCAAGCTCTGAGAGAGTTTGTGTTTTTTCTTGCAAGGCTTTTTGTATTACTTCAAAATCATTTGTTTTCTGATTTAATTCTTCTAATCTGTGGTCTAATTTTAACTGTAATTGAACATTTTCATCAGTTTTTTCTTCAAGTTTATCTGTTAACTCCTCAAGTTTGTTTTGCCTTTGGGCAAGTTCTGTTTCAAGACTCATTATCTGCTGTTGGCTTTCCTGTATCTCTCCTGTTTTAACATGTAACCTCTGATTTAGCTCAACTAGCTCATTTTCCCTTTGTTCTAATTTATTTTTTGTAGAATTAAGCTCTTCTGATAAAAATCCAAGGTCTTTAGTTTTTTCTTCTAACTTATTTGTTTTTTCAAATATATCATTTTGAATTGTTTTTATTTCCTCTTGTTTATCAGATAAAGAAAGCCTTGTATTTTCTAAATCCAACTCAAGTTTTTCTATTTCTGTTTGCCTTTCTAAAAGTTCATCTTGAGTATGTTTTAAGATTTGTTCTTTATCTGTTAACTCTAGTTTTGTTGTTTCTAGTTCATCTTTTAAAGTTTGCAGTGTTTGTTCTTTTCCAGAGATTTCTTGTTTCTTTTTTCTAAGCTCTTCATTTGTCAGCTCTATCTCCTGGTCAACCAGACTCAACCTTTTATACGACTGCTGGAAACGTGCATTAAGATTATTGAATTCCTCATCTCTTTGCTCTATTTCTGCTTGAAGACCTGCTATTTTACTGATATCATCAAAAACAATTATTGAGCCTTGCACACCGCCTTTTGTATCAACAAGTGGCATATGAAATACATCTGTTAATTTTATGCTTCCTTCTTTATCTGTAAGTGCAAAAGAGCTTGTTTTTATTTGTTTTTTACTAGTTTGCGCTTTTTTATTTGCATCAAGAATTCTTTCATCGTTTAATACATCAATTTCATGTATTTTTGAGCCTTTGATACGGTTTATATCAAGGCCTAACATCTCTTCTGCTCTTTTGTTTATAGTTGTAATGTTTCCATTGTAATCTGTGATTAAAACAGGATTTGGAATAGAATTCTGAAGATTTGAAAAGTTAACAAAGAGTTTATCGCGCTCAGTGTTAAGCTGTGAAATCACTGTTGTTTTATCTTCAAGTTCTTTGTTTTTAAGCTGTATTTCATTTCTTAGTTTTTCTTCAAAATGTGTTTTTTCAAGTATATGCGATTGCCTATCATGAAGCTGATTTTTTAAATTATCAATTATATTATTGCGATTCTTTAAATCATTTAATGCTGATTCTAAATCTTCTCCTTTGTGTTTCAGTTCTGTTTCTAGTTTTATTATTTCACTGTGTTTAATGTTTAGTTCTTCTTGATTTTGCTTTAAAGTTGTATCTAACCTAGTTATTTCACTTGTTTTTTGTTCTAATAGCTGTTTACTTGAATTTAACTCCTGAGTTTTATTTTCTAGTTCCACTTGTATATTTTGTATATTTGTCTGAAGAGCAGTTATTTCATCTTGTTTTTTGTTTAATTCATTGTTTCGCCATTCTAAATCTTCTGTTCTATCTTTTAGTTCCTTTTGCAGACTTGTTATATTTTCGTCTTTGAGAAGTAATTCTTTTTCAAAACCTGCTAAAGTATTTGTTTTATCAACTAGCTGCAGATGATTTTGCGTTAACTGTTGTTTTATTTCATTTATTATCTGGTTTCTTGTTTCAATATCTGCATATAATGTTTCTATCTCTGTTTGTCTTGTCTTTAGTTCTTTTTCAAGATTAGTTAGATTCTCAAATTGAGTTTCATATTCTTGTTTTTTTGTTTCAAGCTCAAAACAGATACTATTTAGTTCATCTTGCTGTCGTGATATAAGATTGTCTCTTGCTTTTATAAACTGGGTTTTTTTATTTAGTTCTTCCTCAAGTTTTAAAATTTCATTTTCCTTAAAATTTAGTTTCTCCATTGCTTGCTTCATCTGATGCTGATTTACAGATAGTTGTGTTTCAAGACTGCCTACAGTACTTGCTTTTGTAATTAATGTTTCATGATTTTGTGCAAGCTGTTGAGTTATCTGATTTATTATCTCGTTTCTGTTTTCTAGCTCGCTAGTTAAAGTTTCAACTTCAAGTGTTTTTTCACTTATCAAACTTTTAAGATTATTTAACTGAATATTTTTATTTTCAAAATCACTTAAAAGATTTTCAAATGCAAAGTTTTTATTTTCCAGCTCTGTTTGCATCTTTTTTAATTCATAAGTTGTTTTTTCTAGTTCATCTTGTTTTTTGTTTAACTCGCTGTTTCTCCATTGTAAATCCTCAAGTCTATCTGATAATTCTTTTTTAAGGCTGTTAATAAAATCTTCTTTAGAGAAAAGCAATGTTGATTTTTCATTGAGTTCTTCCTGATTTTTTGCAAGCTGTATTTCTAGTTTGTTTGCTTTTTCTACTTTTTCAAACATTAAATCATTATCTTTGTGGATTTGCTGCTGCATTTGCTCTATTATCTGGTTTCTTGTTTCAATTTCCAAGTTTAGAGTGTTAAGTGCATCTTCTTTATCAAAAAGATCTGCTTGTATCTCTGATAATTGTTCTTTTTTATCCTGTATTTGAACTTGCAGATCACATATCTTTTGCTCTTTTTCATTTAAAACTAATAAATTTTCTTCTAAATTCTCACGTGCTTTTCTAAGCTCTTCTGAAAGAGGCTCTGATTTTTCCTTTTCATTTGCCAGTTCTGTATTTAGCTTATTTATCAACAGATTTTTTTCTTCTAAATCACTTTTAAATGATTCAAAATCAGTACATGTTTGTTCAAGCGCTGCTTCTTTTTCAGCTATTTCAAACTCTAGTTTTTCAAGGGCGCTTTGTTTATCTGATAAATGTGTTTGAATATCATCTATCAGAAATATTTTTTCTTCTAGCTCTTTTTTGATATTTTGTATTTCATCATTTTTTTCCTGGGTTTCAAGTTTGCTTAATCTTAAATCTTCATTTCTCATTATAAGATCTAACTTTAAACTGGAAATTTCATTTTGTTTGTTTTCCAGTTCTGTTTGTATATCTGTTATTTCTTGTTGTTTTCTATCTAGTTGGTCTTGTAGGTTTTCTGTGTTTTGTTGTAGTTTTTCTATTTCTTCTCTGCTTTTACTAAGCTCTGTATTTCTGAATTCAAGATCATTTAAACGACCCTGTAGTTCTGTTTCTAATGTTTCAATTTTATCATATTGTTTTTTAATTTCTAAAGTTCTCTGCTCCAGCTCTTCATTTATTTCTGATATATTTTCATCTTTTGTATTTATTTTTGTTTCCAGGTCATTAAGACTTTTTAAAGTTTGATTTAATTCTTTTTCTAATGATTCAAATTTTTCTTTTTCTATGCTTAGTTGTTCATTAATTTCTTTGTAATCTTTTTGTTTTGCTTCATATTTGGCTTTTAATTCTTCTAATTTATTTGTTTTATCTGATAACTCTTTTTCTTTATGAACAAGCTCTTTTTTAAGTTTTTTAACATTACGATTTTTACTGCTTTTTTTCTCTTCGTCTAACTCTTTTTCTAGATGTGTTATTTCTCTTTTTTTATCGTTTAGTTCTTCTTCTTTTTCAAAAAGCAAGTTTTTTGTTTTTTCTATCTCTTGGTCTTTTTCATCAATTTCATTTCTAATGTTTTCTATGTTTTCGTCTATGAGTAATACTTTTTGTTTAAGGTTTTCATAATCATTTGTTTTTTTCTCAAGTTTCTGGTTTTTATCAGAT
>CAZFAZ010000045.1:0-2956 GCA_964517155.1 uncultured Thermoplasmatales archaeon | reverse complement strand
ATAATTTTTTATATCTTATCATAAATTACAAAAAAAAGTAATATCAAAAAAAAGAACAGGTTATATAAAAATGATTATCTCAAAAACTCCTTTCAGAGTAAGTTTTGCCGGCGGTGTATCAGATATAAAAGACTACTATCAAAATAGCTATGGAGCTGTAACAAGTACTTCTATAGATAAATATATCTATATTACCGTTAACAAAAAATTTGATGAAAAAATAAGAGTTAGCTACTCAGAAACTGAGATAGTAGACAATGTTGAAGATATCGTTCATCCAATTGTAAAAGAATCCTTGAAAATGACAAATCTTGAGGGCGGTATAGAAATTACATCTATAGGTGATATACCCTCAGGGACAGGCCTTGGCTCATCTAGTGCATTTACAGTTGGTCTATTAAACGCTTTATATGCTTTTAAAGGAGAACACAAAGGAGCAGAAGACCTAGCACAAGACGCATGTCAAATAGAAATAGATATTTTAAAAGAACCAATCGGTAAACAAGACCAATACGCATCAGCATATGGTGGACTTAATCATATACGTTTCAACAAAGATGAAACAGTATTTGTAAATCCAGTTATATGTAAAAAAAAGACAAAAGAAAAACTAGATAAAAACCTTTTAATGTTCTATATTGGAGGTAAAAGAAAAGCAAGCTCTATACTTAAAGATAGTAAAAAAAACATGGATAAACACAGTAACCATGTAGATAAAATTAAAGAATTATCTGAAGAAATGGCAAAATCTCTTAGAAACAACGATTTAGCAAACTTCGGAGAACTACTACACAAAGGATGGATATATAAAAAAAAGACAGGGAAAGTATCAAATAAAAAAATAGATGAAACCTATCAAAAAGCATTAAAATCAGGTGCTCTAGGAGGAAAACTTCTTGGTGCAGGTGGACAGGGTTTTCTTTTACTTTATTGTGAAGAAAAAAACCAGGATAAATTAAGAGATAAGTTATCAGATTTAAAAGAATTAAGTTTTAATCTAGAGCCGCAGGGCAGTAAAATAATATATGTAGAGCAATAATTTATGATGTGATTTGTTATGAGTTTTGTACAAAAATATATCAAAGATGTAAAAGATGTTTATTCATCTGTTTCTGAAGAAGAAATATTGAATGTAATAAAAATAATTGATAACGCAAGAAAAAACGATAAAACGATTTATATAATGGGAAATGGCGGTAGTGCATCTAATGCTTCACATTTTGTTAATGGTCTAACCCAGGGTGCAAATGCAGAAGGTTGTAAGAGATTTAGAGCCATAGGTCTTACTGATAACATCCCAAACTTGCTTGCATATGGAAACGATTATGGTTTTCAACATATTTTCGATGAACAACTTAAAAATTTACTAAAAAAAGATGATGTTGTCATTGGCATCAGTGGAAGCGGCAACTCAGAAAATGTTTTAAACGCAATAGATTACGCTAAAAAACATGGTGCAACAACAATTGGTTTCTGTGGTTTTGACGGTGGAAAATTAAAGAATATCGCAGATTACACAATACATGTGAAATCAGATTGTATGGAAATAGTTGAGGATATTCATCTGTCTTTGACTCATTTGATTGCATGTTTTTTTAAAAACAAAGAAAAAATATAGGTATTGTGATATTTAATGGAAAAGGTAGTATTTCTTGATAGAGATGGAGTAATAAGTAAGGATAGCCCTGATCATATAAAATCTTGGGATGAATTTCATTTTTTGCCAAAAGCAAAAGATGCAATAAAGCTTCTTACAAAGAATAATTTTAATGTTATTGTAATTACCAATCAATCGGTTATTGCACGTGGTATGACGAGTGTAACTGAACTTGAAGAAATGCATTCTAATATGGTAAAAGAAATAGAAAAAAAAGGTGGAAAAATAGTAGATATCTATTATTGTCCACATCACCCTGATGATGGATGTAACTGTAGAAAACCTGCACCAGGTATGCTGCTTCAGGCAATAAAGGATCATGATATTGATCCAAAGAAATCCTTTATGGTAGGGGACAGGATGATGGATGTAAAAGTAGGTAAAAAGGTGGGAACTCGTTCTATTATTATTCCCTCTAAACTAGGTAAAAAAGAGATGAAAGAGGAAAAAAAGATTAAACCTGATTATATCGCAGAAAACTTATATGATGCAAGTAAGTGGATTATTAACAACTATTAAGAATATCTTTTACAGCTTTTCTAACTGCTTCATCAGATGAAAGCTCTGGCTTCCATCCAAGTTCTTTGATTTTAGTTATATCAAACTGAAAATGTGGTACATCTCCTTTCCATCCGCGTTTTCCACCGGTGTATTTGAATTCAACATCGCCTAGATCCATTTCTTCAACTACTAGTTCACCTATCCGTGTAACCCTAGTTGTTGAATCAACACCTAAGTTAAATACATTGATTCCTTCATCTGAATTCATAAACCCATGTAAGATTCCATCCACACATTCAGTTACATAAAGATAAGGCTTTTTTTGTTTTCCATCACCGAGTATCTTAAGTTCATGAGGATTTTTCTTTAGTTTATTTATAAAATCAACTATAACACCATGTGTCCCGCGTATTCCTACTACATTTGCAAATCTATATATCCATCCCTGCATGTCAAATGTGTGAGCAAAAGAACTAATCATTCCTTCTGAAGCAAGCTTTGCTGCACCATATACTGAAATAGGTAAAAGTGGACCATAATCTTCAGGAAGTGGTTTCTCTGGCGTTTCACCATATATAACACTACTTGATGAAAAAACTATTTTTTTAACATCTGTCTTTCTCATTGAATCAAGCAAATTATATGATGCCTGCATATCTTTTTCAGCAATAGATGGATCATCAGCACCACCTCTAACATCAGGATTAGCTGCAATATGAAAAACAACATCATGGCCCTTTACTGCGTTTTCAACTTCTTTTTTGTTTAGTAAATCTTCTTTTATAAAATTAAAATCTT
>CAZFAZ010000044.1:0-15498 GCA_964517155.1 uncultured Thermoplasmatales archaeon | reverse complement strand
TTAGAAGAGTTTGTGCGATATTTGAAATAACAAGGGTTCTTTCATCTTTTGTAAGGTCGATCCAACGGCGCCAAAAATCGCCATCTTTTAATTTTATCCCAATTTCTTGCAAAAAAGAAATACATGATGATTCTCTCCCAGTTATTCCTGGTATTGCTGGGTCACTTGCATATTGTAAAAGTTTATACACAGGTCTTGTTTCGCGACCAAAATAGCGAATATCAATTCTTGAATCAATAACATCTAGTTTTTTCCCATCGTTTAAAATATCCCGGTTTAAACTCATAAGTCTGCTGTATTTTTTATCTTGTATATCTCCGCAGGCTCCAACTATTGCAAGAGCAGATAAATCCATGTTTTCTTTATTTATTGCTTTTGAAACAAGATACGTTGTTCCTGCACCACTTATTTCAAAACCTCCATCTATACCAAAAAGATGAGGGTTTAAATGAAACGATTTATTTGCGTTTTCTGGGCATTCATGATGATCAGTTATAATCATGTTTATATCTGAGATTGTGCTGATGCTACTTCCAAGATCTGTAAACCATACAAGTTCATGATTTTGATTTTTAAGGTTTTTTACAACCTCTTCATCTATTTGTTTGACAAATTCAATAGAAAAATCTTTGCCAAGTCTCTCCAGTGTTTTATATGCAATACTTCCAGCTGTAAGGCCATCGGCATCGATATGACTTACAATATGAATCTTTTTAGATTTTTTTATGATGTCTCCTATCTCTTTTGCTCTTTTCTCCAAAATTGGTGCACCTAAAAAATGGTAATGCTAAACAAATAAAATAGTCTTTGCAAAAAATATATAAAAAAGAAGAAAAAATAAAAAAAATTTTTATTTTTCAGCCATGTTTTTATATTTTGTATAGCGTTCGTTTACATCTTCTTGAAGTTTCTTGTGAAGTTTTTCTGCTTCTTTAGGAAATGTTCTTGTTAAACTGTTGTATCTTACTTCCCCCATTATAAACTCATGAAGACTTCCATCTGGTGCTTGATAATCAAGTTGGAATGGGTTTTTACTTTCTTCTTTAAGTCGTGGGTCATATCTATAAAGTGGCCAGTAACCAGATTTAACTGCAAGTTTTTCTTCTTCTTGTGTTTTTCCCATGCCTTTTTTTATTCCATGGTTAATGCATGGTGCATAAGCAATAATGAGGCTTGGCCCAGGATAGCTTTCTGCTTCTTTCATAGCTTTGATAAGCTGGTTTTTATTTGCACCCATAGCAACACTTGCGACATAAACATATCCATAGCTCATAGCAATAAGACCTAGATCTTTCTTCTTTGTTTTTTTACCACTTGCTGCAAATTTTGCAACTGAGCCGATAGGTGTTGCTTTACTAGACTGACCGCCTGTGTTTGAGTAAACTTCTGTATCAAAAACAAGTATGTTTATATCCTCATTCATTGCAAGTACATGATCAAGACCGCCGTATCCTATATCATAAGCCCAACCATCTCCGCCGACTGACCAGATGCTTTTTTTGGTAAGCATTGTTTTTGATTCCCATATCTCATTTAGTGTTTTGTCACTGTGATTATTTTTGAGAAGTTTTTTGATTTTATCGCCCCATTCTTTTGAACCTTCCGCGTTATCTTTTTGTTCAAGCCAGTTTGTAAGAGCTTCTTTTAGTTCTCCAGATGCAGTCTCTTTTGCTTTTTTTATTAAATCAGCAAGTTTGTTTCTACGTTGTATTGTTGCAAGTACCATACCAAAACCATATTCAGCGTTGTCTTCAAATAAACTGTTTGCCCATGCAGGTCCGAAACCGTCTTTGTTTGTTGTAAATGGAATTGATGGTGCAGAGCCGCCCCATATACTTGAGCAGCCTGTTGCATTAGCAATTATCATTCTATCGCCAAACATCTGAGTTGCAAGTTTAAGGTAAGGTGTTTCCCCGCATCCTGCACAAGCGCCACTAAATTCAAGTAAAGGCTGCTGGAATTGACTTCCTTTTACGCTGTATTTGTCAAAACCGCCGGTATGCATATGTATTGTCTCGGCATATTTTTGATTTGGAATTTGTTCTAACTGGGTTGCATAAGGTTTCATAATAAGTGCTTTTTCTTTAGAAGGACAAATATCTGCACAGTTTCCGCAACCAACGCAATCTTCAGGATATACTTGTATTCTAAAGTGAAAGCCTTCTGCTTCTTTTCCAACTGCTTTTTTTACATTAAAACCATCTGGTGCATTTTTTAAGTCATCATCTGTTACAAGAACCGGTCTAATTGCTGCATGTGGACAGACCATTGCGCATTGATTACATTGTATACAATGTTGAATTTGCCATTCAGGGATATTTATTGCAATACCTCTTTTTTCATATTTTGTAGTCCCAGTTGGAAATAATCCGCCTGGTGTGAATTTGCTTATTGGCAGTTTATCTCCCTGTTGAGCAAGCATTGGTCTCATAACTTCGCTTACAAATTCAGGTTCATCGCGTTTAACAGGCTCTTCTGGTGTTAGATTCTTCCATTGTTCAGGGTAAGAAATTTTGTTTATTTTTTCAAAGGATGCGTCTACTGCTTTCCAGTTCATTTCAACTATATCTTTACCTTTTTTACCATATGTATCTTTTATTGCTTCTTTTAAGTAGTTTATTGCATCATCAACTGGCAAAACCTTTGAAAGTTTGAAAAACACGGTTTGCATAACCATATTTATACGTCCACCAAGTCCAACTTCTTCTGCGATTTTAACAGCGTCAATTGTATAAAAATCAAGATTTTTTTCAGCAATTATTTTTTTTAGAGAATTTGGAAGTTTTTTATTCATCTCTTCAAGAGGCCATGAGCAATTTAAAACAAAAGTCCCCTTCTTTTTAATTCCTTCTAGTAAATTATATTTATCTACATATGCCGGGTTATGACATGCAATATAGTCTGCACTGTTTATTAAATAAGTTGATTTAATAGGTGCTTTTCCAAAACGAAGATGTGATACTGTAACTCCACCAGATTTTTTAGAGTCATATGCAAAATATCCTTGTACATACATCTCTGAGTTATCTCCAATGATTTTAATTGCATCTTTGTTTGCACCAACTGTGCCGTCACCACCAAGACCCCAAAATTTACATTGCACAAGTCCTTCAGAGGTTGCTTCTATTTCTTCATTTATTGGAAGAGAGGTAAATGTTACATCATCTACAATTCCTACTGTGAAATTATTTTTTGGCTCATTCATAGCTAGATTATCAAAAACTGCTTTTGCCATACTTGGAGTAAAATCTTTACTGCCAAGACCATATCTACCACCTATAACTGTTACATCCCAATCTTTATGATGCTGAAATATTGCTGATACATCAACATATAACGGCTCACCGTATGAGCCGTTTTCTTTGGTTCTGTCAAGAACAGCAATTCTTTTTACAGTTTTTGGTATTACCTTTAAAAAATGTGCGACTGAGAAAGGCCTGTAAAGTCTTACTTTGATAAGTCCTACTTTTTCATTGTTTTTAGTTAGATATTCAATTGCTTCTTCAGCGGCTTCTGCGCCAGATCCCATCATAACAATTATATCTTTAGCATCAGGTGCACCAAAGTAGTCAAATAACTGATATTTTCTTCCAGTAAGTTTGCCTACTTTCTGCATTTCTTCTTCAACGATTTTTGGAATTGCTTGATAGAATTTGTTTCCTGCTTCTGTTACCTGGAAATAAATGTCAGGGTTTTGTGCAGTACCGCGAAGATGTGGTTTTTCTGGGTTTAATGCTCGTTCTCTATGTTTTTTAATTCCATCCCAATCTATAAGACCTGGTATCTCATCATAATTTAGCATCTCGATTTTTTGTATTTCATGAGAGCTGCGGAAACCATCAAAGAAATGAACAAAGGGTATACTTGAGCGGATTGTTGAAAGATGTGCGACAAGTGCTAAATCATTTATCTCTTGGATAGATCCAGATGCAAGAAGGGCAAAGCCTGTTGCTCTGACAGCCATTACATCTTGGTGATCGCCAAAAATTGACAGAGCCTGCCCTGCGATTGCACGAGCGCTTACATGAAACACTGTAGGCATTAATTCTCCTGAAATTTTATACATGTTTGGAATCATAAGTAAAAGGCCCTGAGATGCAGTAAATGTTGTGGTAAAGGCACCTGCGCTAAGTGAGCCATGCACAGCTCCTGCGGCACCACCTTCACTTTGCATTTCTTGTACTTTTAATTTTTGTCCAAAAATGTTTTTTCGCCCTTCTGCAGACCATTCATCAACTAATTCACCCATAGATGAAGAGGGCGTTATTGGATAAATAGCTGCAACATCACTAAAAGCATATGCAACATGTGCAGCTGCGGTATTTCCGTCTACTGATTTAATTATTTTTTCTTTGTTTTTTTTATTTGTTTTTAATTCACTTATCAGGGCATTTGACATAATCTTTAGCCTCCTACAGGCAGCTAACCAGTATATAGGTGTAATAAATAAATATTTGGTATAAATTTTATATATAAAAAATAGAAAAATTTCTTTTAATTATTCATCATTTTTGGGCGGGTTTGGTGAGATTATAAAACCTTTCTTCTTTTTTCTCCATTTTCCCCATTTCATTAAAATTGGAGGTAACACGATAATTGAAGTGATATATGCATAAATTATGGTCATTGAAGTTATAATTCCAAATTGTTGCTCAGGTGGCATTGGTGCAAGAACAAGTAGCCCAAATCCTGCGACTGTTGTAAGTGCTGCTATAAATAGTGCACCTCCAGTGTGGCCTACTGTTTGACAAACTGCTTTTTCAACATCGCCTGTTCTATCTGCTGTAAGTCTGAATCTTTGTGTTGCATGGATTGCATAGTCTATTCCTATGCCGATTGTTAGGCTTGTTACCATAATGGTCATGATATTAAATGAGTATCCTATAAAGTAAATAGTTCCAATTATCCATATCATACATATTCCAACTGGTATAACTGCGATTAGTCCAAGTAATGGATTTTTAAATACTATAATTAGAACTAGTGCTGCAAGTATAATTGAGATAAAAGTTGATATAATTTGACTATTGGTCATAGAGCCAACAATTGTATAAAGTGCAGATGATGGTCCTGTAACTATAGCTTCTGCATCACCATAGCTTGTCATATCTTGGTTTAAACTATCATATAGCATACCTGCTTGTTTGGTTGTATCTAATTCTTCAGAGTCTGAGTAGCTAATACTTGTATAAACTCTTATAACTGTAGCATCATATTTGCGGCCGTCGTAATGAAGCACACTGCGTACTTCCATCATGTAATCTGGGTTGTTGTAGAAATAATCAAAAAGTTTTACTACTTCTGTATTTGTTTGAGGTATTCCTTCTGAGTTAAGGTTGAAATCTAAGGCTATTGAAGAGTTATCTTTTACAGCATTTTTTATAATTGAAAGAATGCATTTTCTTTTTGGCTCTCCAGTTGGCGTCTTTGCTATGTATTTATTATCTATTAAATTATCATATGTCTCAGATATTCCTTTTAAAGCTGCAACTGTTGCTACATTTCCTTCTATTAATATATATTCCTGATTCTCGCTTGATGAAGGGAAATATTCTCCTATGTTCATCATAAGCTCCATAGATTCATTTCCTTCTGGCAAGAAATCATGCATATCAAAAGTAGTTTCAACTTGAGTGGCGCCAAGTAGCATAAAAATAGTTACAATAACTGAGGCGACAATTATTTTTTTGCGTTGTTTTAAAACAAAATCTGAGAACTTTTCCATATAGCAATCAAGTGATATTTTATGGTTATTTTTTGGCAAAAGTTTAGTTTTCTTTCTGTCAATGATATATCTTACTGCTGCTTGAAAAGTAATTGCTGTGATAAGTGTATATATAATTCCAAGGGCGCAGAGAATACCAAACGTACGAAGTGGTTCAATAGTTGCAGTTAAAAAAGATAAAAATGCAATAACTGTGGTAATCGTTGCAAGAGACATTGCCATACCTATATCTCTTATTGCTGCAACAATTGCAGGTCCTGATTTTTTACCTTTTTTCAACTCGGATTTATATTCGTGAAACAGATGAATTGAGTAATCTACGCCAAGTCCCATTAGTAATGGTACAATTGCTACCATCATTATGTTAAAAGTTATTCCAAGAAGAACCATGCTTCCGAAAAGCCAAATAACAGATATTGCAAGACTTAGCAATGGTAAAATAACATATGAAAAGCTTTTGAACATAATAAGTAAAATTAAGCATATTATGATAAATATAGCTGGCATAATTATCATATTTGCTTCCATTGTAACTTCATTCATATCATTTGAAATAATTCCTGTGCCTGTTGCCTTAATTGAAACATAATTTTGTTTGCTGTTTAGCTCAATTATATTTGATTTTATTTCAGCACTTATTTCTCCTAATTGAGTATATTTTATAGTTGCATTTAGATAAATCATCATAAGAGTTGTACTTGGTCCTGCGGGTTTATCAAAATCAGGAGATAAAAACATAATTGATGAGGTCTTTAAGCTTTCAACAAAAAATGGTTTTATAAAAAAACTTTTTTCAGATTGTCTTTCATCAGGTGCTTCGTCTAAAACAACCCAGCGGTCAGATAGATCTTTTAAAGATAGGCTGTCTTTTGCAAATTCTTCACTGTTTAACATTTCAAATATTTCATCGAAATCTTCCCATGAAAAATCGCCAATTTTTTGTAATATTTTTGTAGAAACCTTATCTATTATTGGTCTTGTCTGAATTTGTTCTATTGTCTTCTGTAGATAACTTGTGTTAAAGATAATTTTTGACCAGGGTTGATTAAGGATTGGTGTTTGATATATTCTAACGCCTGCTTTTGTGTCACCAATTTTTGCAGGTAGCTCAAAGCTTCCAAATTTTGGCGCTATGCCAAATTTTCCAAGTT
Organism: uncultured Thermoplasmatales archaeon; assembly: GCA_964517155.1. Taxonomy (GTDB): domain Archaea; phylum Thermoplasmatota; class E2; order DHVEG-1; family DHVEG-1; genus PFL35. The sequence goes on along the minus strand of CAZFAZ010000044.1, from coordinate 8,622 downwards.
CTGTTTTTTCAACTTTTATTTCAATTTTGTTTTCATGAGTGTTAAATGTTATATTTCCTGTTTTTAAAGTAATTGGAAAAGAAATATCTTGACCGGGTGGTTTTATCCAAAGATATACCTCTGATTTATATGAATTTAATACTTGGCTATTTTTGATATTGTTAAATAAAGCTTTCAAGTTGTCTATCAAACCATTTCCTATTGTCCATATTGGTTGAGATGGTTCGATGTGTGCGGCTATTTGATACTCTAGGTCTAGTTCTTCATAAGGTGTTATTAAATTTTTAAAATCTATGTACCATTCCCAGGTATTAATTTTTTTATGAGGTGATGAAATTTCATTTTCAAATGTTGAAAGGTCATGTACTTCTATGCTAAATGTTAATGTTTCATCATTTGCATTGATATAATAGTTTTTTATGTCAAGGCAATCTATATTTTTTCCTTTTGAAAGTCTCGGATAAGCATTAAAATCAACTTCTTCGTTTGGGTCATCTATACTTAGCATTTTTAACTCAATTTTTGTAGGCTCATCCATCATGTCTTTATACGCAGTTATTATCTGTTCATCTGTACAATTAATAAGTGTGTCGCCAAATTCAAGTTGACACATTGTGTCAACAAAGCTTGCTACGCCTATAAATCCTTCAATTTCATCAAAATTCTCGTATAACGTTTGTAAAATTTTGTATTCTTCGCGCAATGCTTTTGGTGTAACTGCGTTTTGTTCGTTTTGTTTTTCAACAAAAATAAGTACTGCCTCGCCAGTTTTCCCAAAATATTCTGTCACTCTTTTATTTGCGTTTACTATTTCGTCATCTGGCATAAAATCTTCTGTTGTGGTCTCCATTTTTATCGATGGTATCAATGTGGAAAAAACAATTGTTATTAGTAAAATTATAGTGACGACCAGCCATGGTCTTTTTTCGATGAAATGTCCAAGTTGCTTAAGCATTTTTAAGAACTATCCTGATACTCTTCATATTTATTAATTTGAAACGTTAACAGTAATTAATATATAATGTTAATTATAATTTATATCTTTATCTTTACAATTCACACCTATTTATATTTTTGTTCTAAATTTTTAGATAAAACATAATTGTTAAATAACTGATTTTTGTTCATTGGAAAAAGGGTGAGAGGTTATTATGGAAATATCACTAATTATACCAATTGGAGGCATATTGGCTTTGCTTTTTGCAGTATTTTTGTATTTTTCTGTTAAAAAACAAAGCTCTGGAAACGAAAAAATGAAAGAGTTGGGCTCTGCTATACGCGAAGGAGCAATGGCTTTTTTAAACAGCGAATATAAAGTTTTGATAATATTCGTGGTAATTGTTTCATCGCTACTATTTGCCGCGTCATTTATTGAAGGAAGCAATATTGAGGCAGGACTTTCGATTGCATTTGTTATAGGTGCGATTTTTTCAGCACTTTCAGGCAACATTGGAATGCGTATGGCAACAATGGCAAATGTAAAAACGGCTGAGGGTACAAAAAGCAGTCTTTCAAAAGGTCTTTCAATAGCATTTTCAAGTGGAGCTGTTATGGGAATGTGCGTTGTAGGTCTTGGAGTACTTGGTGTATTTGGTCTTTTTTATGCATTTACTGAACTATTTTCATTTAGCGCTGGAACAGCCACAAATATGTTGTTTGGTTTTGGTTTTGGGGCATCATCAATTGCGTTATTTGCTCGCGTAGGCGGTGGAATATACACAAAAGCAGCAGATGTTGGAGCAGATCTTGTCGGTAAAGTTGAAGCAGGAATCCCTGAGGATGATCCAAGAAACCCTGCAGTAATAGCCGATCAAGTAGGGGATAATGTGGGCGATGTTGCAGGGATGGGTGCAGATCTTTTCGAGTCATATGTAGATTCACTCATTGCAACAATGGCGCTTGCAGCAATCTCAGGCGGATTTGCAATGACAACTTATGGAGCAGATGCATTGCGGCTTCCACTTGTTATAGCATCAGTTGGAATACTTGCATCAATTGCAGGTGTGTTAATCGTTACGTTTGGTAAAGGTAAAAACATTTATGGTGCTCTTAGAAACTCTTTATATGTGGCAACAATTTTAACAGCAATACTTGCAGGTGTTATGACTTGGTATATGCTTGAAGATATGAATCCCTTTTATGCTATACTTGCGGGCCTTGCAGCAGGAATGGTTATTGGTCTCAGCACTGAGTACTACACTTCCGAGAAGCGAAAACCTGCTCAAAGCATTGCAGAATCATCAAGAACTGGTCCTGCAACAGTAATTATTCAAGGTTTACAAATTGGGATGATGAGTACAATAATTCCGGTAATGGCAGTTTCAGTAGCGATGCTCGCAGCATATTATTTTGCAGATTTTTATGGAGTAGCAATATCTGCGGTTGGAATGCTTTCTATTCTTGGTGTATCGCTTGCAACTGATTGTTATGGGCCTGTTGCAGATAATGCACAAGGAATATCTGAGATGGCTGGGCTGGGTAAAGAAGTACGAGAAAGAACTGAGCAGCTTGATGCAGTTGGAAACACTACTGCTGCGATGGGTAAAGGCTTTGCGATAGGTTCTGCAGCGATTACAGCGCTTGCTTTGATATTTACCTACATAGTAACAGCAGAAACTGTGTTTGGCTACAATCTATCTCTTAATCTGGCAAATCCAAATGTCGTAGTTGGAATATTTATTGGTGCTATGCTTCCATTTGTGTTTACTGCACTTACAATGGGTGCAGTAGGACGTGCAGCATATCAGATGGTAGAGGAAGTTAGAAGGCAGTTCAAAGAACTTGGCCTTTTAAAAAGTGACAAAAACAAACCCGATTACAAAGGTTGTGTTGCAATTAGTACAAAGCAGGCTTTAAAAGAGATGATTTTGCCAAGTTTGCTTGCAGTAATATCCCCAATAGTTGTGGGAATAGTTTTAAAACCCGAAGGGCTTGGTGGGCTTCTTATAGGTTCTATTGCAACAGGGTTTTTGCTTGCAGTATTTCTTGCAAACTCTGGTGGGGCATGGGATAATGCAAAAAAATACATTGAAGCAGGTAATCTTGGTGGAAAAGGGTCTGCTGCACATAAAGCAACAATTATAGGTGATACAGTAGGGGATCCATTTAAAGATACATCTGGTCCATCTTTGAATATTCTAATTAAACTAATGAGTATTGTAAGCTTGGTATTTTTACCACTTATAATCGCATTAGCATAATCAAGCATAGCATTCAAAAAGAATATAAACAGTAAATATATTCCAACAAACCCATTATATTTAATTTAAAGTAGTGATATTTATGTATTACAAAGTAAAAATTCAAGACACAATTCGCATACCTCCAAACAAATTTAGTGATGATTTGGATGAAGTTGTAACAAAGATAGTTCAGGATACTTTCGAAGGAATTATGCGAAAAGACTATGGTGTTATAGTTGTAGCAGAAAATATAGAACCTGTTGGCAGCGGTATAGTAATACATGGTGATGGAGCTATGTATCAGAAAGTCGCATTTGAGGCATTAACCTTTAAACCTGAACTTCAAGAGGTAATTGATGCTGTTGTCTGTGAAATAGTAGAGTTTGGTGCATTTTGTCATATCGGGCCACTTGATGCACTTGTTCATATGAGTCAGATAATGAATGATTATGTAGAAGTTGATTCTGATAGTGAAGTAATAACTGGTAAAGAAAAAAAATTAACAATTAGGAAGAATGATTCAGTGCGTGCAAGGGTTGTAGCAGTAAGTCTTAATGAGCTTTCTGCGCGTGAAAGTAAAATTGGTCTTACTATGAGGCAGCCGTCTCTTGGTGCTCATGAATGGATTTATGCACCTGTTGAAGAAGAAAAAAAGAAAACACAAGAAAAAGAAAAAAATAAGAAGGGTAAGAAATGAAGATTGTAAGGGCATGTAAAACCTGTCATTATTTAACTGAGAAAGATAGTTGTCCATTTTGTTCTAGTCCTACATCTAAAAGATGGAGAGGATATGTTATAATACGTAACCCTGAGGATTCGCAGGTTGCAGAACATATGAACATTAAAAAACCTGGTAAATATGCTTTAAAAGTAATGTAAATTTTTTTTAGTGTTATGTATATTGTACCTGAAAATTTAAGAGATATTCTAAAAGAGCCGATTGGTAGATTGGTTGATGAAAAAAAACTTTTAGAGATTTTAAAAGATAAAGAAAAAATCATTTCAATTGGCGATACTGTAACTTATACACTTTTAAAAAATGGTTTTGAACCAGTTTTTTGCATAGTTGATTATAAAACACATAGGGGTGTTTGTGAAGACGAAGTGATTAGTAAAATTAAGTCATTTGGAAAGAAAAGTATAAATGTCAAGAATCCACCTGGTGTTATTACTGATGATTTATGTGAAGTTATTAAAATTATTTTTGAAAACTTAAATAGTGGTCCTTTTCGTATTGAAGTTGAAGGCGAGGAAGATCTTGCAAGTCTTATAGTGCTGTTTTTTGCTCCTAGCGACGTAACTATAATATATGGATTGCCGGATAAGGGGGTCTTAGTTGTTAAACCAACAAAAGAAATTAAGGATAAGGTTAAAAAAGTACTTGATATAATGAGATGTGAGTAATATGGAAATAGAAATCGATTCAAAGAAAAACAATCCTCTCTTAAAGCGAACAGAGGTATATTTTACAGTAAAACATGCTGGAGAGGGTACTCCAAATCGTGAGTTAATCAGAAGTGAACTTGCTGATAAACTGAATTCAAAAAAGGAAAACATAATAGTAAATATCATAAAACCAGGTTTTGGAATAAATGTGACAACAGGTTATGCTAAGGTTTATACTTCTGCTGAGAACTCAAAGGATTTAGAAAATGAATATATTTTAAAACGCAATAAAATAGGTGAGACAAAAAAAGATAAAAAAGAGGCAAAACCCTCTGAAGCATCTGCTGATGTAGCACCTGTTGCAGAAGTTAAGCCTGCAGAGCCGGAAATTAAAGAAGTAGAGCCCGAAGTTAAAGTTGAGCCTGTTGCTCAAGAAACTCCTGTGGCAGTACAAGAGCCTTCTGAACCTGCAGTCGAAGAAAAACCTGCTGATGATAAAGCTGAAGCTGTATCTGAGGCACCTGTAGAGCAAGCTCCGGTGGAAACTGCTGCGGATGAGCCAAAGTCAGATGAGGCTGTTGCAGAGGTAGTTGAAAAAGAAGTACAAGTTGAAGAAGAAAAACCTTTGGAAGAAATTAAATCTGAGAAGCCTGGTGAGGAAGTATCTGCTGTAGAATCTGAAGAAAAAGCAGTTGCACCGAAAGATGAAGAAGACTCGAAAGAAAAAAAAGATAAAAAAGCAGAGGATGAAAAGGAGTAATTTAGTATGAAAAAATACGAGTTTTTCAAAGTTGAAGGAAATAAAATCAATAGAATACGACGTCATTGTCCTAAATGCGGTCCTGCTGTTTTTATTGCAGAGCATAAAGATCGTTTCAGTTGTGGTAAATGCGGTTATACTGAGTTTAAAAGTGGTGGCAAAAAAGAATCTAAAGATGTTGTTAAAGAAGAAAAAAATAATGTTGAGGTTAAAGGTTCTTCATCAGTATAATCAAATTATATTCTTTTTTTAAAGTATACAGTTAAAGTTTGAAGAAACTGTTTAATTTTTTAATTTCCGGATTTGTAATTCCACAGCTTGCAGCTGAGAACATCTTTTCAATTAGATGTATTTCTGATATAAATCCTTCAAATGTTTTGTTTATTTCTTCTACAAATCCTTTTGCTTCTCGTATATCACTTGCATCAAAGCATATTATCCAATCATAAATCCCATGTGTATATATGCTGTTTGTTACTTCTATTCCTGATTTTTTTGATTTTGTTACTATTTCTCTTTTTACTATTTTATTTATTAGTTCTTGTGATAGTGGTTTGTTTGTTCTTTTTATAAATATCATGTAGCTTTTTTTGTCTAGTTTTTCTTCGTCTATTACTGCAACATATCCCCATATTGTATGGTTTTTTTCTAGGTTTTTTATTATTCTCCATACTTTTTGTCTTGAGAAATTACATGTTTTTGCAATTTCATTTATACTTTTGTTTGCATTTTTTGCTAGTTCTTCTAGTATTGTTTTTTCATCTTTTTGAATTTGTTTTACACTGTTTTTTGCCATATCTTTAACAAAATGCCTTTCTATTATTTAAATATATGTTAAATTGGTAACAATTTTTTTTAAAAAAGTTTGTATTTAATGCAATTTGTTTCAAAAAATCTTTTTGTATATTGAGATATAATTCGTTTTTAAATATAAACTTTAAAGTATTTAAAAAATTTTATTTGATTTTTAAATAATTTTTTTTGCAGTAATACTTATATAAACATTTAATGATATGGTTTTTGGAAAGCACTCATAGGTTTAATTTTTTAAAGTTGGATGGGATATCGTGCGTTGGGATGCGCCTCTTAAGTTCCTTAGCGGAAAGCAGCGTTATTCAGTATTAGTTTTGACGATTTTTATTGTTTTTAATGCATTTTTTTCTGCAAATATCTCTTTTGCAAAAACGGATAGTAACTCTATTGTTTTTGATGTTTTTTTTACCAAACCCATGTTTGAAGATATTACAATTAGTGATAATGTTTTTACTCAGATTAAAATGCAAGATTGTGTGCCTTTTGCGGCAAGTCCTGGTGATCCTACGTTGCCTGTTTATCCAGTAAATATTCTTATTCCAAATGGAAAAAAAGTTTTAGATATCAGTATTTCAAATAGCCCTTTTGTTTTAATTAAAAATGATTTAGTTACAAAACCTGTTGTTCCTCAGCAGGAGGCTTTTCCTTTTAGTGTTGATGTAGATGAAAAATCTTTTATGAAAAATGAAAGTTTGTATGAATCAAATAATCCTGTATTTGAAAATGTGTTTAGCATAGGTAGTATAGGCTTTTGTCGCGGTTATGAAATTTTAACTGTTTTTTTGTATCCCATTCAGTATATTCCTAAAAATGGCTTAATTTATTATGCTGACAAAATAACCATTACTGTTAATTTTGAAGATGATGTTTTATTATCAAACGTAAATAGTTTTTTTAGAGGATCTGAAAAAGATGAACAGATAGTTTCAGCTATTGTTAAAAATCCTTCTGATATTAAAACATATAGTTCGGGTGTAAATATCCCTTTAGCAGGGGATCAAATCTTAAGTTATCCTGGTGGTCTGTGTGATCCTTCTGAAACATATGAGTATGTTATAATTACTTCTGATTCATTGAAGGATACAACAGGTTATGATTATAATTGGTCTAATCTTATTTCTCATCGGCAGAGTTATAGCGGGCTTTCAGGAATAATTGTCTCTGTTGAAGAAATAAATTCTTGTAGTGCATACTTTAATGAGTCTGCTCTTTTTAATGATACACAGGCACGTATTAGAGAATTTTGTAAAGATGCTTATCAGGAGTGGGATACAGAATATATTTTACTTGCAGGTGATTGGGATTCAACTCCAAGTCATCAGATAGTGCCTTATCGTCTTTTCACAGATATATTTGAACCAGAAGAATATAATGATATGGCTTGTGATATGTATTATAGTCATCTGGATGGTGATTGGTATCACTCTGATTCAGGTTATTGGGGTGGTGGTGTAAACAGTGGTGTAAATGATTTGTATTCCGAGCTTTTTGTTGGGCGGATAACTGTTTCAAACGCGGAAATGGTTTCAAATGCCGTAAGTAAAATAATAAATTATGATACAAACGAAAGTCTTTCAGATAGTTGGCTTAGAACGGTGTCTTTTTGGGGTGGCAATCTTGGTGATAAATGGTCTGTTACTTCAAAGGATTATATGGAAGAGATAAGACTTGGAACCGATACGTATAGAACGTTTACAGGTTTTGAAGAGTTTAATGATTTATATCCTGAATATGTGTTTGATACTTCTGAAAGGGTGTATCATGCAGATTTAGGTTCAGGTTACAAAACATATTTTGAACAGTCAGTTGAAGATGATAATGCATCTATTATTAATCATCTTGATCACAGCAGTTGGACTAATCCTTTAAGTCTTGTAAATTGGGATAGTATTTCAAATACTAAACCATTTTTAGGCGTGTCTCAAGGTTGTCTTGCAGGTAGATATCAAAGTGGCGAAGCAGGTTGTGAAAAACTTATTTGTAAATATCCTGATAAACATGCTTTTGCTCTTGTGCTTAACACTGGTTATGGTTATGGGTCTGGAGCTTCAACCAATGGTGCAAGTCAGTATATGATGGCTTATTTTTGGGATTATTTTTTAAATAATCAATCTGATGATCATAGCAATTGGCAGCTTGGTAAAGCAATGGCTTATGCACAGGATAAAATGGCCGCAGTAATTTCTTTTAGTTCTCGTGCTTGGTGTTATACATGGTATAGTACTCATTTTTTTGGTGATCCTGCACAGGCTCTTAGGTTAAATACAGTGTATTTTAATGACCCAGTCAACCAGGCTGATCCTGATCCTGTTAATGGTTCAACAAATATATCTGTTGATATTACAAATTTAAGTATTGAGCTTTCAGATAACAATGGTGATCTTTTTAATTGGAGTATTCAAACTAGCCCTGATATTGGCTCGAGTATTGGTATTGCTGAGTCAAATGGTACTAAAATTTGTAATGTTTCAAATCTAGTTT
>CAZFAZ010000043.1:0-25835 GCA_964517155.1 uncultured Thermoplasmatales archaeon | reverse complement strand
AGTCTACAAAAACAACAACCATGAAAACATAATAATGATAACAATAAAAGACAGAACAATAAAACACGAAAACATAGAACAAGAAATACAACAAAAACTAAAAATCAAACCAAAACAAGCAATATATATAACCAGACACAGAAGCAAAACAGGAGAGCCAACGCTTACAACACACCCGATTGGAAACTACGGAGAGGCACAATTCGGAGGAAAAACACAAACACTAACACCTTCTGCACCAAGACTAATGACACAACTACTTAGGATAATTAAAAAAAATGCAGAAATAAAAAAAACATATCACCAAGTATGTTTTGAAGTAACACACCATGGACCATATCTTAGCATTCCAACACTTTTTACTGAAGTAGGAAGCAACCAAGAAGAATGGGAAAAACAAAAACCAGCAGAAATAATTGCAGAATCACTATTAGAATTACTAGATAATTACCAATGTGAAAAAGATTTACCAAAAGAAATACCAGTGATAATAGGAATAGGTGGAGGACACTACGCACCAAGATTTACAGATATTGCTCTTTCAAAAAACGTAGCATTTGGACATATGATACCAAATTATCAGATAGATTCAGGAAACATAAATAAAGAAATAATAAAAAAAACACTTAATGCAACACCAAACGTACAAGGAGCATACCTGCATAAAAAATCACTTAAAAAATCACAAGTAACAGAATACAAAAAATGGTTCCAAGAATACCAAATACCTGTTATTTCAAGTAAAGACCTAAAAGACTTATAAAATCATTTTTTCTTCAAAGGATACTTTGTTTTAAAATCATCAAAAAAAACTTTTTCAAAATCAACAATTTTACCATTTTTAACAGTTATTCCATCCTTCTTTAGACGCCTTATTTTATCATCAATACCTAGTCCAAAACCACCAAGACTACCATCTGATTTTACTATTTTAAAACAAGGCATAGTATTAGCATCAGGGTTCTTATTCATATATTTACCAACAGCACGAGCATAACCTTTATTTCCAAGTGCTTTTGCAACAGCACCATAAGTAGAAACCCTACCAGATGGAATCTGCCTAACAAGATAATAAGTATAATCAGTAAGATTCATATTGGTAAAATAATTACAAGGTGCAAATAGTTTTCTAAGACAACTGTGATAAAAATGAACTATATAAAATTCCTTGGAACCAGTGGCGGACGTTTCGTTTTAATAAACCAGCTCAGACAAGCTGCTGGAATATGGCTTAATCTAGATGACACAAACCTGCTAATCGATCCAGGCCCGGGAACACTTACTCGCTGCCATGCAAGCAGACCTAAACTAAATCCTCAAAAACTTGACGGAATTATACTTACTCACAAACACCTTGATCATTCAAACGATGTTAACCTGATGATTGAAGCTATGACAAATGGAGGATGGAACAAAAAAGGAGTACTTTTTGCACCAAGTGATGCAATTGACACAGATCCAGTAATACTGAAACATTTCCTTGAAAAAGTTGAAAAAGTTATCAGATTAGAAGAAAATAAAGAATACAAAATAGGTAACATTAATTTCAATACTCCTGTAAAACATATTCATGGTGTTGAAACATATGGACTGAATTTTTTAAGTAAGAACCATACAATCTCAATTATATCTGATACAAAATACTTTAAAAACCTTGAAGAATTTTACAAAGGCAAAATTCTGATTATTAATCTTGTAATGCATGAAAAAAAAGACCATATCCTTCATCTGGATGTTAACGATGCTGAAAAAATAATTACAGCAAATAAACCTAAACTTTGTGTTATTACCCATTTTGGCATGACTATGATTAAAGCAAAACCATGGAAAATCGCAGAAAAACTTAGTGAAAAAACAGGCGTAAAAGTCATTGCTGCATCAGATGGAATGCAGATTAATCTTGATGAATACTAAAAATTTATCTTTTATGATTCCAATCAGGGTTTGCAAAACATTCTTTTTCAAATTTTTCTGTTAAATCCTGTTCATACTCTGTTAACTTACCCCTTACAAGCTCAACGTTAAACTCTTCTTCAAAACCCTTTTTCATAGCATCTAATGAATCATCAAAAGAAACATATTTACCAAGGATATGTTTAACGGAAGTAACACGCTGTTTAACATCTGCAATCATTTTATCGCGTATTTTTTCATTTGGAACAATTAAAAGTGAAAACATTTTTTCAACATCAACATCCAATAAAACAGTACCATGCTGAAGAACAGTTTTTAATTTACGCGTCTGAGCATTACCAGAAATCTTACGCCCTCCAGAGACAATATCATTAATTGGAGCATAAACACTATCAATTCCTTGATTTTTTAAGCCTTTCATGACAGCTCCACAAATACGACCATAACTCTCTATAATATTTTTTGGAATTTGAGAATGACTCTCAGGAATAACTATACTATACGTTAACTCATCTTCATGAAAAACAGCACCGCCGCCAGTTATACGACGGACATACTCTACACCAAATTCTTTGCATTTTTCAAGATCAATTTCTTCAGAGAGTCCCTGAAAATATCCAATAGAAATCGCAGGAGGACTCCATGTATAAAACCTAACAGTAGGCAGGGTTTTTCCTTCACTATTAGCAACTAATACTGCTCTATCAATTGCCATGTTTTTTGCCGCAGAATTGTCTTTTGTAACCAGATAACGCCATTTCTCACTCATTTAAAACACATCAATATACCATTTACAAGACCTTCGGTATTAAGTCCTATAAATTCTAGTTTATTTTCTTTGACAATATTGTCAATTTTATCTTTTAAAATTTTTTCATTCAAAGTAGCATTTAATAAATTTTTTTCAAGAATTTCTATTGCTTCCTCAGGATAAGCAAAAAAATCACCAGTAATGCGCAAATCCAAAATCTGCCTAGTTCTATCATCATATTTTAGAGAAATCTTAAGCAATTTACCATTAGGGACTTTATACACTGATTTAGAATTCATCTTAAAAAAAGAATTAAAAACAGGTTTTTAAATCTATTTAAAAACATCTGCAGCATGATATGAGCTGCGAACCAGAGGACCTGATTCAACATGTTTAAAACCAAGGTCTAAACCGATTTTTTTAAATTCTTTAAATTCCTCAGGCGTATAATATTTCTTAATTTCAGCATGATTCTTTGTAGGCTGCAGATACTGTCCAATAGTTAAAAAATCAACATCTGAGCTTCTTAAATCTTTCATAGTATTAATTATCTGATCAGAAGTTTCTCCAAGTCCAACCATAAAACCAGATTTAGATTTTATATCTGCCTTAATTTTTTTAATATTTGAAAGTAAATTTAGACTAATTTTATAATCTCCTTCAGGCCTAATCTGAGGAAATAACTTTTTTACAACCTCGATATTATGATTAACAACATCAGGTTTTGAACAAATAACTGTCTTCAAAGCAGAGATATTACCTTTAAAATCAGGAATTAAAACTTCAACCATACAATTTATATTCAAAGACTTAACTTTGTGTATAGTCTCTGCAAAAACACTGGCACCACCATCTGATAAATCATCTCTTGTAACAGACGTAATTACAACATATTTCAAATCTAGTTTTTTTACACTTTCTGCAACATCATCAGGTTCACTAGGATTTAAAACACCGGGGACTCCGTGAGAAACATTACAATACCTACAATTACGAGTGCAAACATTTCCAAGAATAAGAAAAACTGCTGTACCACAACCAAAACACTCAGCAATATTAGGACACTTTGCCTCCTCACAAATGGTATGAAGCTTAGCACTCCTAAGAAGAGTTTTCATTTTAACAAAGTTTTCTCCACCAGGAATACCAACCTTTAACCAATCAGGGTGACGACGCATAAAAATTATACTCCCATTGTAACCCTTAAAAGATTACGAAGGCCTGGCGCAAAACCAAGTATCAATATACCAATTTTTAAAAGATTAACAAGAGTTTTGTGTTCTTCTAATTCTTCTTTATATAAAACATCAAAAACATAAATTACAAAAATAATCAATAAAAACTTAACAATCGGAAAAAGTGGACCCCAGATATCAAGTAAAAAATTAGATGCAGGATGTTTTTCTGCGTAAGAAAGACCCATAAAAAAAGGATCTTTAATACTGATATATGTTGCAATACCATCTATCATATGCCCACAAAGCATTGCAAGATTCAAAGGATTTTTATAAACAACAATTTTTTTGTTTTCTTTAAAGTAATTAGCTATAAAATAAACTAAAAAAACAATTAAAGAAACAATTCCAACTACAATTAAAAAAATATCAAAATTAATTCCAGTGGTACTATCCCAACGAGCCCCAAGAATCCAACTAACTATCGGTATAAGAAAAGGTATTAAAACAAACAAACCACCAACAAATAAAACTCTGTTAACAGTAATTTTAGATGAATTAATTTTATCTTCAAGATAACGACCAATGAATAAAAACAAAATTACAAAAAAAGCAATCATCATATAAATAAAAGGAGAAATAAACCAATAAACCAAAGGCTCCTGAAAATAACCAGTATCCTCTAAAACACGTGTTACAGGACCAAGTAAAATAAAAGGCATAAGCGCAAGTGCAAAACGCCAATCAACGGTAATTTTTAGTTTTTTAAGTAGACGATAAATATAATACAAAGCAATAATTAAGATGACACCGTATGTTAGCTCTGAAACCATTGTATATCCTTCACTTGCAGCAACACCATTAAAAACAGTTGTACCGCCTGAATTAAATGAATCAGCAACTACAGGGCCCCAGTAGTATTTCCAAATCCAGTTATCATAAAAAATGCGTGGAAACAAAAAAACTCCAGTTATAACAACAGCTGCAACTAAAATAAGGGAATATAAAAGTATTTTTTCCTTATTATTCCATATATTATCAACAATTTTCATATGTTTTCCTTGACTGAAAGGAAAAAATAATATATTAAACCCATGGTTTACCCATTTTATTATGGACCGGTTTACAAAATCAAAAACAATGGTATTTCCCCGAGAAATAATAGTGGGACATAACGCCACTCAACAGATATCCGAGCTATGTGATAGAATTGGCAGTGGAGATAATGTATTAGTAGTCGATGACAAAAAAACAAAAAAACTATCTGGTGATGAAATACGCAAGATACTTTCAAAATCAAATTACAATGTAAAAGAAGTAATTGTTTCTGCACCAAATATCAATGAAGTAAACAAAGTAATTAATTATTCAAGTAAAAACAACATAGAATTACTTTTAGGAGTAGGTGGCGGTAGCGTAATAGATGTAACAAAAATTGCAGCATATGAGCTTAAAAAACCTTTCGTAAGTGTTCCAACATCAGCAGCACACGATGGAATAGCATCGCCAAGAGCCTCTTTAAAACACAGCAAAGGATCTGTCTCAAAAACTGCGGTATCACCTCTTGCAGTTCTCGCTGACACAAAAATAATTGCAAAAGCACCATACCAAATGCTTGCAAGCGGTTGTGCAGATGTAATCTCAAATATATCTGCTGTAATGGATTGGGAACTTGCATACAGGCTGAAAGGTGAAGAATTTAGTACACACGGTGCTGTTCTTGCAAAAACTGCAGCTGAAATGCTAATAGAAAACGTAGATGATATAAGACCAGATTCTGAAGATTCTGCATGGCTGGGCGTAAAAGCAATGATTGTATCAGGTGTCGCCATGAGCGTTGCAGGAACTACACGGCCTGCATCAGGTGCAGAACATATGTTTTCACACATGCTTGATCATCTAGGACCTGGAATAATGCTCAAAGGCCGAAAAAATAAAAAACCACTTCATGGAGAACAATGCGGGATAGGTGCAATAATGATGGTATACCTTCATGGTGGAGACTGGCAATTAGTTAAAAGAACTCTTAAAAAAATTGGTGCTCCTATAACATCAGAAGAATTAGGCGTATCAAAGAAAAAAATAATAGAAGCATTAGTTCGTGCACATGAAATAAGACCAGAACGCTACACAATACTTGGCGAAACAGGTCTTACACAAGATGCAGCAAGAAAACTTGCAAAAATAACAGGTGTAATATAAAATGGCATTAATTACATTAATAGGAGAAAAAATAGCAGAAAAAGACGCAGAATTTACATATATCGGGCCAAATAACGACTGCCGTAATTGTAAATTAAAAACTGTTTGTTTTAATCTAAAAATGGGTAGAAAATACAAAATTATCAATATACGGGATAAAAAACACAGCTGTAATGTTCATGAAGGATCTGCAGTAGTCGTAGAAGTAGAAGAACTGCCTATAATAACATGCATTGATAAAAAATATAGTGAAGGCACAATAACAACTTTAAATCAAAAACCCTGTGAAAGTATAGGCTGTCAACATTATGAACTATGCAAAATCAGCTTAAATAAGGATAAAAACTATGAAATAGTAAAAGTTTTTGAAGAAATTAAGTGCCCTATTGGTAAAAAACTACAAAAAGTAGAGTTACGAGAAATATAAAAAAATTTATTCATGACATCTAACGTTAAATATTAACCCAGCAGAGTTTATAAAATCATTATAACCATATATTTCTGTAAATGTTCCTTTTTCATCACCAATTATTTTGGACCAATGAATAAAACTTTCAGAATTATTACCATTTTTAACATCAGTAGTCTGAGCAACACCTATACATATAACTGATATCGAGGACCTAGCACAATTCCATGTTTCCCCTATTATTTTTACATTTTCGACAAAATTATCTATTGTCTGTGTGCCATTAAAAACAACAAAATAAGTATTATGACCATTTTTTAAAGATCTAAAGCCAGTTATCTTTGAAGAATTATAAATAGTAATGTTTCTCGCACTAGCTGCATTAAAAATCGTTTCAATTGTTTTACCTAATAGTTCTTCTTCATTAATCGTAAAAATTGTTTTAATACTTGTAACTGTTAAAAAAGCAGTATAACTATTTTTAGAACCACTATCAACTATATATTTGAAAGTAGATTGTTTTTCAAGCCCAAACAACTGCTCGTTATATGGACGTTCACCTGATTCAATCCAACCATCGACAAGAAAACGATCTTCAACATATGCCTGAAACAAAGTGTTTGTAGTAAATAAAACAGTTAATAGTATTAACACTACTACAAAAATTGCAATTCCAACATAAAACCAATTACCTGTTTTTTCTCCTCTAAAAACCACAAATAGAATAACTATCAAAAACTACTTATAACTAACGAAAAAATAAAAAATAAGAAAAAAAGTTATTTTTTCAGACCTGCTTCTTTACAAATAAGGTCTGCTTTGTCTGTTTTTTCCCAATGAAAATCGGGGTCTTCTCGACCGAAATGACCATATGCTGCAGTTTTATAAAATATAGGTCTTCTAAGATCAAGGTGTTTAATTATTTCACCTGGTTTAAGCGGGAAAAACTCTCGGACAAGATCTTCAATTTTATCAATAGGTATTTTGTTTGTACCAAAACAGTCAATATTTATTGATACAGGTTCTGCAACACCTATTGCATATGCAAGTTGAATTTCGCATTTATCCGCAAGGCCCGCAGCAACAATGTTTTTTGCGATATAACGACATGCGTATGCTGCACTTCTATCTACTTTTGTTGGATCTTTACCTGAAAATGCTCCGCCGCCGTGTCTTCCTATACCACCATATGTATCAACAATTATTTTTCTACCTGTAAGTCCCGCGTCTGCATATGGTCCACCACGTACAAATGCACCAGTGGGATTCACATGAAAAACAGTGTTTTTGTCAATCCATTTGTTACATATTGGTTTTATTATTTTTTCAATCACATCTTTTTGGATGCGTTCATGAGATACTGCGCCATCATGTTGGGTGCTTACAACAATAGTATCTGCACGAAGTGGTTTTCCTTTTTCATCGTATTCTATTGAAACCTGGGATTTACCGTCTGGTCTAAGATAAGTAATTTCACCTCTTTTTCTTGCCTCTGAAAGTTTTTTTGTAAGTTTGTGTGCAAGTGAAATTGGCAGAGGCATAAGTTCTTTTGTTTCGTTGCATGCATATCCATACATCATACCCTGATCGCCTGCGCCTTGTTCTTTATGAAGCCCATCTCCTTCTGTTACGCCTTGAGATATATCTGGGCTTTGCTCTGTTATTTGTACCCATACTGAGCATGTTTCCCATTCTATACCATACTCCGATTTTGTGTATCCTATGTCTTTTATCGCATTTCTTACAATTTTTGGTATATCTATATATCCTTGTGTAGTCATTTCTCCAAAGACCATTACTCCACCGTTTTTTGTACCTGTTTCTACAGCTACGCGAGAGTTGCTGTCTTGTCTTAGTGCTTCGTCAAGTATTGCATCTGATATAAGATCACACATTTTGTCAGGGTGACCTTCTGTTACAGATTCTGAACTTATAATTATTTTTCTTTTTGCCATATCTTCACCTACAAAATTTATTTTTAGCCTCTAATTTAATTTGTAGCTGAAAAAAAAGAAAAAGAATATAAATTTTTTTGAAAAAAATATTCCAATTGGAATATTTACTCTTCTATTTTGCGTGTGACCCACATTTGGTCATCCAATGCATCATATATTGCTTCATCAGATATATCTTCAAGTGTTTGTTTATCTGAGAGAACACTGCGGGTTCTTTTGTTTTGATCCTGTGAATATTTAAGTATTATATCCTTTTTTATAATCCAGTAATGCGTACGCCATTCACGACCATCGTAAAGTGTTGTTTCCTCACGCTCAGTTGTAAGCATTCCTTCCTCTTCAAGTATATAGAAAAGCTGGCGGTCTTCTGGATCTAAAACGTTATCTATCACACGGTCTTGAAAACCAAATATATCCATTACAAAACCTGCATCTCTTTTTGCTTCTTCTATACCTATTCCAACTCTATTTGCTATTGCTTTTGACAACTCATCTAGTGTTATAATATTCATAATTTTTAACCTCTTCTTGCATTTTAGTCTTAAAACGTGTAATATAGTGTGTAGGTTCTAGTATAAATAATTTTCTGCAAATATAAGATTAAAATTTCTAAAATAAGATAAAAATACCAAAAAAACGGCATAAATTTTAAATACTTGATACAAGGTAAGTGTAAAATGATGAAAAAAGAAGAAATGCCTCAAGAATTCTCAGGTGAATGGATTCTGCTGTTCAACGACAAAATAGTAGACCACAGCGCAAACATAGAAGATATACTAAAAACCTGCGAAGAAAAATTTCCTCAAGAAAGATTCCCAAACGATGAAATAAAAATTTCAAAGATAATGGATAAAACAATAAGAGAATTCTAAAAAAACTAATTTTTTAACATCTCATCAAAAGTATTATCATTATGATGTTTTATTACAGGTGAAATCATGACCAATACCGAATTTACATTTGAATATCTAAGATACCCTGTCGTACCTGTTAAATTTCAATTTAAAGAAACACAAAAAGAAACACCTTTTATAGATGCATTACTAGATTCAGGTGGAGACTTTATAGTAATACCAATGCCAATTGCAAGATACCTAGGTTTAAAACTTAAAAGAGCAGGCTCTGTAGATACTGCGGGCGGTACAACATCTTTATTTAAATCAAATTTAGATTTAATAATAGGAAGCAAAAAAAAGTTTGTAAAATATGATGAGTTAGAGATACATATCTCCAGTAGAAATGACATACCTGTCCTACTTGGCAGATACCCTATTTTCGAAGATTATGAAATAATTTTTAAAAAACAAAAAGATCAATTAATTCTAAAAAATCCTGCCCCATAAATTATATATATAAGAAGTATTATAGCGGGTAGTCTGTTTACATCGTTAATATCTGTTAGAGTGTAATATATAAAAATAAAAAAACTGAGTCCCGGCCTGTTTTTAATGGGCCTGTAGCTCAGCTAGGTAGAGCATCTGGCTTTTAACCAGGTGGCCGAGGGTTCGAATCCCTCCAGGCCCGCTCTTATAAAAACGATGCCCCACTAGGAGGAAAGAACCCAACATGGCAAAAGAAACTAAAAAACAACAATTTGAAATATTAAACCATGAACTAGTTCCAAACCATGAATTAATCTCTGAAGACGAAAAAAAACAACTTTTTAAAAAATATAATATAACACCAGATCAACTTCCAAAAGTTTTGGATACCGATCCAGTTTGTTTATCAATAGGGGCAAAACCGGGACAAATAGTAAAAATTACACGTAAAAGTACTACTGCAAAAAATGCAGTAATATATAGATTTGTTGTAGAAAGTAATGATTAAAGAAAATTAAGGTGAAATATAAAATGAGGGAGCTTATTGATACTTTTTATAGGGAGCGAAGTATAGTTAACCACCAAATAGCATCATACAACGATTTTTTAGACCGCAGACTTCAAAATATAGTTGACAGCACAATAATCGGCCAAGAAGAAGAAATGGAACGCGGTTTTATATATCCTGAAATAGAAGGATATAAAATAAAATTTGGAAAAATAACCGTCGGAAAACCTGAGGTAAAAGAAGCAGATGGAACAGTAAGACCACTAACGCCAATGGAAGCAAGGCTACGAGATTTAACCTATGAAGCCCCATTAAAACTTGAGTTTATTCCTGTAAAAGATGATGTAGAGTACGACCCTGAAGAAGTAAGAATCGGCGAACTACCTATAATGATTAAATCAAAAGCAGGCAACCTTGCAAAACAAACAATGGAAGAAAAAAAAGGACATGATTTAGACTGGCCAGAATATAAAAGAGAACTACAGAAACTACAAGAAGATCCATTAGACCCTGGCGGATATTTTATAAGTAATGGTACAGAGCGTGTTCTAATAACAGTTGAAGATTTAGCACCAAATAGAGTACTTGTTGAAACAAGCAGTCGCTATGGTCATGACATTGAAGTTGCAAAAGTTTTCTCACAAAAAGAAGGATACCGCGCACTCACAGTTGTAGAAAAAAAGAAAGATGGGATGCTAATGGTATCACTACCAACAACATATGGACAAATTCCATTAATGATTTTACTTCGCGCTCTTGGTATGGAAAACGATGAAGAAATCGTAGATGTAATAAGCGTTGATCCAAAAATGGAGCCGTATGTTTTGGCAAACATTGAGGAATGCGCAAACGAATACGGCATTACAACTCAAGAAGAAGCAGTAGCATATCTTGGTAAAAAATTCGCAGGCGGTCAAGCAAAAGAATACCGCGTAAAACGTGTAGAAACATTGATGGATAAAAACCTATTACCACACCTTGGAAACGAACCAACAGATAGACTTACAAAAGCAATTTTTATGGCCCGTATGGGAATGGCAGTTCTTGAGCTTGCACTAGGAAAACGTGAACCTGATGATAAAGATCATTATGCAAACAAACGTTTGAAACTTGCAGGAGACTTAATGGAAGATTTATTCCGTGTAGCATTCACTGCATTATGTAAAGATTTAAAATATCAAATAGAACGAATACATGCAAAAGGAAAAGAAATAAAGATTTCCTCAAGCCTGCGTTCAGATGTATTAAGTCAAAGAATACATCATGCACTTGCAACAGGTAACTGGGTAGGCGGTCGTGCCGGTATATCTCAGCTTTTAGACAGAACAAGCAACCTTGCCGTTTTATCTCACTTGCGTCGTGTAACAAGTCCTCTTACTCGCTCACAGCCACATTTCGAAGCTCGTGATTTACATAGTACTCAATGGGGTAGATTATGCCCAAATGAAACACCTGAAGGACCAAACTGCGGTCTTGTAAAAAATCTAGCACTTGCAGTTGAAATATCAGAAGGATTTCCAGAAAAAGAAGTAGAAGGAATACTAAAAGACCTTGGAATAAAAGAAATATCTAAAAAATCAACTGGAACCCGTGTTTATTTAAACGGAGATCTTATTGGCATGCATCCAAACGGTAAAGAACTAGTTGATAAACTTAGAGAAAGACGCAGAAAAGGCCTTTTAAACAACGAAGTAAACGTTGCCTTTTATGAAGATGCAAATGATGTAATCGTAAATTGTGACTGTGGACGTTTACGCAGACCTTTATCAATAGTTGAGAATGGTAAACTACTTTTAAATTCTAAATACGTGGAAGATTTAAAAACAGGTAAAAAGAAATGGATAGACTTAATAAATGAAGGAATAGTAGAATACATCGACGCTGAAGAAGAAGAAAATACACTCATCGCATTAAAAAAAGAAAACATTACTTCCGATCATACACATATGGAAATGGATCCAATGTGTATACTTGGAATTGGCTCATCTCTTGTTCCATATCCTGAACATAACAGTTCCCCACGTATCACAATGGGTGCAGGTATGGGTAAACAAAGTCTTGGTTTTGGAGCAAGTAACTATAGAATCCGTCCTGATACACGCAGTCATTTGATGCATTATCCACAGGCACCACTTGTACAAACCCATCCAGTTAAATACATTAAATTTGCAGAAAGACCTGCAGGTCAAAACTTCATCGTTGCAGTCGCATCATACAAAGGATACAACATGGAAGATGCACTTGTTATGAGTAAAGCAAGTGTTGAGCGCGGTCTTGCCCGCAGTAGTTTTTTTAGAACATACAGCAGTGAAGAAAAAAGATATCCTGGCGGACAGGAAGATCATTTTGAGGTACCTGACCCTGACTGCCGTGGAGTAAGGAGTGAAGAAGCTTATACAAATCTTGGAGAAGATGGTCTCATCTCTCCAGAATGCAATGTTAATGGTGGGGATGTCCTTATTGGAAAAACAAGCCCACCTCGTTTCTTAGAAGAGCCAACTGATTTTTTAACACCTCAAAAACGTCGTGAAACCTCCGTAACTGTTCAACATGGAGAAGGCGGAACAGTTGACAAAGTAATGCTTTCTGAAAGTGTTAATGGTTCACGAATGGTAAAAATAAAAGTCAGAGAACAAAGAATACCTGAACTAGGAGATAAATTTGCAAGTAAACACGGTCAGAAAGGAGTTATTGGAATACTTGTACCACAGGAAAGCATGCCTTTCAATGAAAAAGGGATGAGTCCTGATCTTGTGATTAATCCTCATGCAATTCCAAGCCGTATGACAGTTGGACACGTTCTTGAGATGATTGGTGGTAAAGTAGGATCAATTGAAGGCCGCAATGTTGACGGAACTGCATTTGGCGGCGAATCAGAAGAAATACTTAGAAAATTACTTGTTGAAAATGGTTTTAAAAATAACGGTAAAGAGCTATTATATAACGGTGAAACAGGTAAACCACTTGAATGTGATATTTTTGTGGGATGTATCTATTATCAGAAGCTTCATCACATGGTAGCAGGAAAAATACATGCGCGTAGTCGCGGACCTGTGCAGATTCTTACACGTCAGCCAACTGAAGGTCGTGCCCGTGAAGGAGGTCTAAGATTTGGTGAAATGGAAAGAGACTGCCTTATAGGTCATGGTGCAAGTATGGTCATAAAAGACAGACTTCTTGATGAATCTGATTTAACTATTAAATACGTATGTAATACATGTGGACACGTTGCAATACAGGATAGACATGGTGCACTTCGCTGCCCAGTATGCAGTGACAGAGCAGATATTTATCCTATTGAGATGAGCTATGCTTTCAAACTTTTGATTGATGAACTTAAATCGTTGGTTATTGCACCAAGGATTAGATTGGAGTCGCTTGTATAAAGGGGGTAAAAAACATGGAAAAAGTTCGTAGTATAACAAAAAAAATCGGAAGTATTAGTTTTGCCCTACTTTCACCTAATGAAATTCGTAAGATGAGTGCTACAAAGGTAATTACTGCAGATACATATGATGATGACGGTTTTCCAATTGCTATGGGTCTTATGGATCCACGTCTTGGTGTAATAGAACCAGGTCTTCGCTGTAAAACATGTGGCCTTCGTGTTGGTAAAGATAAATGCCCAGGTCATTTTGGCCATATCGATCTTGCAATGCCTGTAATTCATGTAGGTTTAGTGAAAAATATTAGGGATTGTCTGCGTGCAACCTGTCGTGATTGCGGCAGGTTACTTCTTGATGAAAAAAGTAAAACTCAGTATTCAGAAGAAATTAAAAGATATCAAACTGAAGGAAGAGACAATACATATCTTTTAAAACAAATTGTAAAAGATTGTGTTAAAACTGATAAATGTCCTCATTGCGGTAGAGAAGTAGGAAAAATAGAGCTTGATAAACCAACAAGCCTTCGTGAAAACGGTAAAAAACTTACTCCTTCAGAGATACGTGAATGGCTCGAGAAGATTCCTGAGATTGATTTACCATTACTTGATATTAATAAAAAAACTGCTCGTCCGGAATGGATGGTTTTAACAGTTTTACCTGTTCCACCTGTAACAGTACGTCCTAGTGTTACTCTTGAATCTGGTGAGCGCTCAGAAGATGATTTAACGCATAAACTTGTTGATGTTATACGTATTAATCAGCGCCTTCAAGAAAACCGTGATGCAGGAGCACCTCAGCTTATAGTTGAAGATTTATGGGAACTTTTGCAGTATCATATAACTACTTATCTTGATAACCAGACAAGCGGGATACCGCCAGCGCGTCATCGTTCAGGTCGCCCACTTAAAACCCTTGCACAAAGATTAAAGGGCAAAGAAGGACGTTTCAGAAGTAATCTATCTGGCAAACGTGTAAACTTTAGTGCACGTACTGTAATTTCACCTGATCCAAATCTTAGCATCAATGAACTCGGTGTTCCTGTAGAAATTGCAAAAGAGCTTACAGTTCCTGTTAAAGTTACAATTCATAATATTGACTGGTGCAAACAACTAGTAAAACAAAAAATAGAAAACATAGAGATAAACGATGAAAAATATTATCCTTCTGTAAACTATGTGCTTCGTGATTCTGAAGGTATGAAACAGCGTATAAAAATTACAGAGAGAAATGCAGAGGATGTTGCAGAAAAACTTGAGCTTGGCGATACAATCGAGCGTCAGCTTATGAATGGAGATATAACGCTTTTTAACCGTCAACCTTCACTTCACCGTATGAGTATGATGGCTCATCGTGTAAAAGTAGTACCATATAAAACATTCAGGTTCAACTTATGTGTATGTCCGCCATATAACGCTGATTTTGATGGAGATGAAATGAATCTTCATTTACTTCAGGGAGAAGAAGCAAAAGCAGAAGCAGAAATACTTATGAAAGTACAAGAAAATATACTTTCACCGCGTTTCGGCGGAGCAATTATTGGCGGAATTCACGATCATATCTCAGGTTGTTTTTTACTAACCCATAAAAATAGAAAAGTACCAGTTGATTATGCATCTCATATTCTTGCAGCTGTAAAATACACAGGGGATTTACCTGGAAAAATATTAGAAGAAAACAGCAAAAAATATGTGACAGGCAGAGATATATTTAGTGTTTTATTACCCGATGATCTTAATCTTGAATATCGAGCTAAAACTTGTCTCAACTGTGATGTTTGTACAGCACCCAAATGCCCATATGATGCACATGTTATAATCAAAAAAGGCAAACTTATACAGGGTACAATTGATGAAAATAGTATTGGTGCTTTCAAAGGAAAAATTCTAGACAGAATTATTCGAGATCATGGTATGGATGCAGGACGTGAATTTATTGATAACGTAACACGCATGAGTATTGCATCGATTACTCATTTTGGTTTCACAACCGCAATTGATGATGAAGATATACCTGAAGAAGCAAAAAGACAAATTGCAGAAGGTCTGGATAAAGCAATGAAAAAAATCAGTGATCTTGTCAAAGCATATGAAAACGAAGAATTGGAAAGTTTACCTGGTAGAAGTCTTGAAGAAACACTTGAAATGGAGATTATGCGTGTAACAGGTCGCGCTCGTGATATGGCCGGAGAAATAGCAGGAAGACACCTAGGTTTAAACAACAGTGCAGTTATAATGGCAAAATCTGGTGCTAGAGGCTCTATGCTTAACCTTTCACAGATGAGTGGTTGCGTTGGTCAACAAGCAGTTCGTGGTGAGCGTATACATCGCGGTTATCAATATAGAACACTACCACATTTCAAAAAAGGCGATCTTGGCGCAAGTGCAAAAGGATTTGTCGCAAGTAGCTATAAAACAGGTCTTACGCCGACTGAGTATTTCTTTCACAGTATGGGTGGTCGTGAAGGTCTTGTCGATACCGCAGTTAGAACTTCTAGAAGTGGTTACATGCAGCGTCGTTTAATTAATGCACTTGAAGATGTTAAAGTTGAAAACGATGGAACAGTGCGTCATTCTGGTGGGCAAATAATACAGTTTGTATACGGTGAAGATGGAGTAGATCCAACACGTAGTATCAATGGTAAAGCAGTTGATGTAAATAGAATTATTAGCGATGTTAAAGAGGGGATTTAATGGCTAAGAAAACAGCTTCTAAAAAAACAAAAGTCAAAGCAGAAAAAAAAGTAGAAACAAAAACTAAAAAAACAGATATTAAAAAAATCCCTGCTAACGCTAAAAAAACAGAATTAAAAATAAAAGACAAAGAAACTAAAAAGATAAATAAAACAACTGTAACAGATACCCCTTCTAAAGCTAAAAAAGAAAAAGTAGAAACAAAAACTAAAAAACAAAAGAAAAAAGCAGCAAAAACCATAGAACCAGAAATAGTAATGGCACCTCCACCTGTTAAAAAAGAAGAGCTGGCGGAACACAAAAAAATTAGAGAAGAAATCCAAAAAATACTAAAAGATAATTATTTACCAGGATCAATTATAGAGGATATAATCTCAAAACTAATAGATAATAAAGAACTTGAGAAAAAACTAAAAATAATTATAGAAAGAGCACTTGAGCAGTATAACAAAAATCTTATCGATCCCTCTGAAGCATGCGGGATAGTTGGTGCACAAAGCATAGGCGAACCAGGTACACAGATGACGATGAGAACATTTCACTATGCAGGAGTAGCAGAAATAAATGTTACACTTGGCTTACCGCGTTTAATTGAGATTGTTGATGCTCGAAGCATTCCAAGTACTCCAATGATGAATATCTATTTACGCGATGAATATAAAATCAACTCAGATCTTGCAAAACAAGTTGCAAATCAAATTGAAATTACAAAACTTAACAGTATTGCAGATATTGAAACAGACCTTACAAATCTAACTATAAAAATAAAGCCTAATAAAAACACAATTGAAAACAAAAACATATCAATCGATGAAATAGCAGATACAATCCAAAAAATACGCGGGACAGATGCAAAAATAGAAAAAGACTCAATTAAAGTAACACTTGACGAGCCTAGTTACAAAAAACTACTTGAGGTAAATGAAACACTTAAAGATTTAAAAGTTAAAGGAATTGACGGCATTAAACGTATAATTATACGTAAAGAGCCAAATGAAGGATACGTTATATATAGTGAAGGCAGTAACCTTGAAAAAGTACTTGAAATAAATGGAGTGGACCCATATCGTACTACTACAAATGATATACAAGCAGTTGGAAGAGTCCTTGGCATCGAAGCTGCACGCAACATGATAATTGAAGAAGCATACAGCACACTTTCCGAGCAGGGTTTAAACGTTGATAGGCGCCATATAATGCTTGTTGCAGATGTAATGACTACAGATGGAACAATAAGAGCCATAGGTCGCCATGGTGTAAGCAAAGAAAAAGAAAGTGTTTTATCTCGTGCAGCATTTGAAATAACAGTAAGTCATTTACTACAAGCAGCACGCCGCGGAGAAACAGATAAACTAGGCGGCGTTGCAGAAAACATTATAGTCGGCCAACCAGTAAACCTTGGAACTGGTGCAGTGGAGCTTATAATGAAAAGAGGCAAAAAGAAATAATAAAAAAAATAAGGTGAAATAAGTAATGGTTGATATAGAAAAAACATTAAAAAACACTGTAAAAAAAGGAAAAGTAAAAGTTGGTGCAAAACAAACAAAGCAATGCATAACCGATGGTAGTGCAAAACTAATAATAATTTCAAAAAACTGTCCTTATTCAACTGAAATAAAAAATCTTGCAGACAAAAAAAATATACCTGTGTATACCTCTAGTTCAAACTCTATAGAGCTTGGTTATACTTGCGGTAAAACCTTTGCAGTATCTACCTTTGCTGTGCTTGAAGACGGCGGCTCAAATATACTTTCGGCCATGAAAAAATAAAAAAAACGAGTTTTGACTTATGACAGATATTTTACTATCAAACGAAAACATGCAGTATATAAACATGGCAGTTAAAATTACCAAAGCCGATATATTAGACTGCGTTATAACAGAGGATAAACTAATTTTTATCGTGCATCACGGCCAACTAGGCATTGCAATTGGTTCAAAAGCAAAAAACCTTGAGAAACTTAGAAATCTTTTCAAAAAAAGCATTAAATTTATTGAATACAACACTGATAAAGAAAACTTTGTAAAAAACCTTTGCAAACCATATACTGTTAAAAACATAATACTTGAAGGTGAAAATGAAAACACTGTTGCAAAAGTAGAAGTAGAAACAAGTGATAAATCAAAAATCATTGGTAAAGGCGGTAAAAACATAGAAATGATACGCCAGCTTGCCAAACGACATCATAACCTTAAAGATGTACAAATAAAATAACCTGGTTTTTTTTTCAAACAATATAATTTTTAAATACATCGCATATACTGGGTTTGGGGCAGGATTTTTTGAGAATAAAAAATCATCCTATAATTGACTTTATACCTACAAAAAAAATTTCTTTTATTTTTAATAATAAAAAAATGACTGGTTTTGAAAGCGATTCTATTGCAAGCGCTTTACATGCGCAAGGCGTAAAGATTTTAACTAAAAGTTTAAAATATGATTTACCAAGAGGTTTTTTCTGCGGAATTGGTAAATGCTCCTCTTGTCTGATGCGCGTCAATGACATTCCTAATGTTAGAACATGTATTGCACCATTAAAACAAGGTATAAAAGTTGAAATGCAGGCTAAATTTGCTGATTTACCCAGTGCAGAATTCAAAGAAAAACCAAAAGAAAAAATTCTTGTTGATGTGTTGGTCGTTGGTGCAGGCCCTGCAGGGCTTTGCGCAAGTATTGAAGCTGCAAAACAAGGCGCAACTGTACTTCTTGTTGATGAAAATTTATGTGTCGGAGGACAGCTTATAAAACAGACCCATAAATTTTTTGGCTCTCAAAATGAAAAAGCAGGGACACGCGGGATTTCTATATCTGATGATTTAAAAAAAGAAGTAGAAGACTTTGAAAAAACAGGTAAGATACATGTTATGCTTAACTCTACGGTTATTGGTTATTATGAAGGAGAGAAAAATCTGCATAAATTCATGGTTGTTAAAAGAGAAGATTATGATAGTTTTTTAATAGAAATAAACTGTAAAACTGCAATTCTTGCATGTGGGGCAATGGAAAACATGCTGCTTTTCCCGGGTAATGATTTACCCGGAGTATATGGTGCAGGCGCGGTACAAACTCTTATGAATGTTTTTGGCGTAAAACCTGGTAAAAAAGTTTTAATGGTTGGCGCAGGAAACGTTGGACTTATTGTATCTTATCAACTATTGCAAGCAGGTATATCTGTAGATAGGGTTGTAGAAGCAGCGCCTTTTATTGGAGGATATCATGTTCATGCAGCAAAACTTAGACGCTGTGGTGTACCGATTTATACTTCTTACTCTATAAAAGAAGTCTACGGTAAAGACTGTGTAGAAGGTGCCATTGTTGTAAAACTTGATAAAAACTGGAATCCTGTCTCAGGCTCTGAAGAAAAAGTTACATGTGATACGGTATGCCTTGCTGTTGGCCTTACGCCTTCAACAAGACTTCTTTCACAAATTGGAGTAAAAATGGATTTTATAGGTGAAGCAGGTGGATATGTTGCTGTGCATGATAATTTTATGCAGACAACAAACAAAGGCGTTTTTGTCGCAGGTGATTCATCAGGTATAGAAGAAGCATCAACTGCTATGATTGAAGGAAAAATCGCAGGTGTATCTGCAGCAATACTGCTTGGTTATAACAAAGATGCAAAAAAACTACAGAAAAAATATTTAGATGATCTGGAAAAGTTAAGAGCAGGCCCCTTTGGTGAAAAAGCAAGAGTTGCAAAAAATAAAATTGAAAAAATAATGGAGGCAAAAGATGCATAGTTACGAAAAAGATGGCATACTTGATGAAAAACTTTTGAATTTTCCTTCTGAAAAACAACTCAAAAAAGGTGTTGCGATAATTGAATGCATTCAAAAAATTCCTTGTAACCCTTGTGTTGATTCTTGCCCTGTTGGCGCAATTAGCATGAAAGACATAAATGATTTACCAAAAATTGATTACGATAAATGTACAGCATGCGGCAAATGCGTTGGGATATGTCCAGGTCTTGCAATTTTTGTAGTTAAAATAAAAGATGACAAAGCACTTATAACTCTTCCTTATGAGTTTTTACCAGAACCTGTTGTTGGAGATAAAGTATCTGCTTTAGATAGAACAGGTAAAACTGTAGGAAAATCTCTGGTAAAAAAAGTAGTAAAAAAAGGTAAAACATTAGTTGTTACTATTGAAGTTAAAAAAGATCTTTTAATGACTGTTAGAAACATAAAGGTATAAAATTATGAATAAAAAAAAGACAATTGTTTGCAGATGCGAAGATTTAACACTTGAAGATGTTGAAAATGCAATAGATGCAGGTTACACAGATTTTGAGGAGCTTAGAAAAAAACTTCGCATCGGCATGGGCCCCTGTCAAGGGAGGGTATGCATTCAACTAGTTCAAAAGATTTTGGAGAAAAAAACTGGTAAAAAAGTACCAGTTAAAAACCTTCCAAAGGCTCGTCCTCCATTAATACCTGTCAGCCTTGGAACACTTGCAAGTGATGAAAAATGAAAAAGAAAGCAGATGTTGTAATAGTTGGCGGCGGTGTTAACGGCTGCGGGCTTGCGTATAATCTTGCAAAAAAAGGTGTAAAGGTAGTAGTTTTTGAAAAAAAATATTTATCATCAGGTGCAACAGGTGCATGCGGCGCAGGCATACGCCAGCAGTGGTCTACCCATGAAAACGCTATGCTTTCCCTAAACAGTGTAAAAATATTTGAAAAACTAAATAGAGAACTTGGAGGAGACATTGAGCTTCGTCAAGGCGGTTATCTTATTGCTGTACATGATGAAGAAGAGCTTTTGCAGTCAGAAAAAAACGTTGAAATGCAAAAATCCCTTGGCATTCCTGTTAGAATTATAACTACTGAGGAAATTAAAGAAATTGTACCAATTCTTGATGTTAAATGCATGAATGCTATTGCTGCAACATTTTGTCCAACTGATGGACATGCAAACCCGTTTAAAACAAATTTTGCTTATGCAAATGCAGCAAGAAAACATGGTGCAGAAATATTTACTCATACAAAAGTTACCGCAATTAAAACCCAAAATAAAGCGGTAAAAGAAGTAATAACAGATAAAGGCAGCATTCAAACAGATGTTGTTGTAAACGCTGCAGGGGTTTTTTCAAAAGAGATATGTGATATGGTTAACATTAAAATTCCAAATAAACCTCTTAGAAAAGAAATTATGGCAACAGAAAGGTTAAAACCCTTGTTTGAAGCAATGGTTATATCTTTTAAAGATGGTATTTATTTTAGTCAGCAGCCTGACGGGCAAATTGTTGGAGGAATACCTATTCCTGAGCAGAAAGCAGGATACATAACTGCTCCAACTGTATCTTTTTTACATCATATGAGCAAGACTCTCACACGTTATGCTCCTGTTCTTAAACATGTAAATATGCTTAGGCATTGGACTGGTTTTTATGATGTAACACCAGATTCAAGACCAATTATTGGCGAAACAAAGGATTTGAAAGGTTTTATTCACTGTCATGGTTTTTCAGGTCATGGTTTTATGCTTTCACCAATGGTTACAAAAATTTTATGTGAATATATAGTTGAAGGTAAAAATCCTCAGATACTTGAAAGCTTGAATCTTACCAGGTTTAAAGATAAAAAAATCGAGCATGAAATGGGCGTTGTAGGGTAAAAAATAATATACCTTCCTTGTTATCATGTTTTTAAATGGATTATAAAAAGATAGGTTTTAAAGCAGGTCTTGAAATACATCAACAGCTTGATACACATAAACTGTTTTGTAACTGCTGCTCAGAAATAACTGAAGATATAGATTATTCTTTCACACGTTTCCTGCGGCCTACTCAAAGTGAACTAGGCGATGTCGACCGTGCAGCACTTGCTGAAGCAAAAAAAAACCGGTGTTTTTTGTATACTGCAAGTAATAAATCAACATGTCTTGTAGAAGCAGATGAAGAGCCGCCGCATAACGCAAATATTGAGGCTGTAGATACCTGTCTTACTATGGCTGTTTTGCTTAACTGCAGTATTGTTGATGAAATTCATTTTATGAGAAAGATTGTAATCGACGGCTCTAACACTAGTGGTTTTCAAAGAACCGGACTTATTGCTCTTAACGGTAAACTTGATGATGTAGGTATACAAACTATTGCACTTGAAGAAGATGCAGCAAGAAAAATTGATGAGAAAGGAAAAACTGTAAACTATGGTTTGGATAGACTTGGAATACCACTTATTGAAATCGCAACAGATCCAGATATAAAAAACCCGGAGCATGTACGCAAAACCGCAGAAAAAATAGGGCTTTTATTAAGGGCGACAGGTAAAGTAAAGAAAGGCCTTGGAACTATACGTCAAGACATAAATGTATCTGTTAGTAATGGAGCACGTGTTGAAATAAAAGGAGTACAATCACTAAGCTCTATTTCAAAAGTTGCAGAAAATGAAGTTTTAAGGCAGCTTGGTCTTATAAAGATAAAAGAAACACTAAATAAACGTATAAATGTAAAGGATTTAGAAAACATTAAAATTCTTGATATAACAAAAAATCTACAGATTTGTAAATCAAATATTGTTCAAAAACAGATAAAAAATGGTTGTGCAAAAGCAATAAAGTTACCAGGTTTTAGTGGTCTTTTAAAACAAAAAGAAACACGCCTTGGTAAAGAATTTGCTGTACATGCAAGAATTGCTTGTGGGATAGGCGGAATAATACACAGTGACGAACTGCCAGGCTATGGACTTACACAAAAAGATGTAGAAGAGCTACATAAAATAATACAGACTAAAGAGTATGATGCTTTTGTAATTGCAATTGGAAAAGAAACAATTGTTGATATAACACTTAAAACAGTAATAGAGCGGGCAAAAAGCTCGCTTTTAGGCGTTACAAACGAGGTTAGACGAGCAGTTATAGATGATTCAACAGAATATTTAAGACCAATGCCTGGGGCTGCAAGAATGTATCCTGAGACAGATGTACAGCCTATAAAGATTACAGAGGAAAAAAAGAATAAAATTATTAAAAATTTACCAGAGAGACCAAAGGAGAAACATAATAGATTTATAAAACAGTATAATCTTAACAAAGAGCAGGCAAAACAGATTTTGTCAAGTGGATATGAAAACGATTTTGAAAACTTAGTAAAAAAATATCCAAGCATGAAAAATATTATTATTAGAACGTTTTTAAACACGTTTTCAGAGCTTTCAAAAGAAAACATAGACATATCCATTATCACAGAAGAAATGCTTTCAAACGTCTTTTCTGGGCTTTTAAAAGAAAAATATGCAAAAGAGGCTATACCCCTACTTTTAAGATATCTGGCATTAAACCCAAAAGCAACAATAGATACAGCAATACAAAACTGTGAGCTTTCTACAACAGATACAAAAGAAATAGAGAAACTTGCAGAAAAAATAATACAGGAAAGGCTTGATTTTGTAAAACAAAAAGGCCTAGGGGCCGTAGGACCACTTATGGGCATAATAATGAAAGAGCTACGTGGGAGAGCAGATGGAAAAATGATAAGTAGTATCTTAAAAAATGAGATAGAGAAGGTTGTTTAAAAGCTGCATAACTTTTTTTTATATTGAATTGAAACTTTTTGATAGTATTATAATAACAAGCCAATTTAACAAAAACTATTTGCGACATGAAAAAGAAGGATATTTTCGATACATAACAGTAAGTCAATAAAATACACAGAAAATACTTCCAGATGTAAAAATAACAAGAAATGTTTAAATATTTAGCATGATATAAACATTAATGTAAGTTTAGGATATGTTATTGTTATATAATCACAAATAGTACATATTGTGACATCAAGATAATTATATAGGCACAAATCCGGAGTTAAAAATGAAAAAAAAATATGTAATGCGCAATGGCGAAAAAGTTGTCGCTTTCGACATTTCAAAAGATTTTAATAAATTTGTAAAGAAAAACGAAAAATTATTAAAAAAATTATCAAAAATTTAGTTATTTTAGTTTCATTAAAAAGTTTATTGTATACCTATTAATTTTTTGGAAAAGTGTTTCATTTTCTTTTATCCACATAGATATTTTATAGATATTATCCTCAGAATTTATATCTGCCCATCCTCTAATCTTTTTATAATGATCATTATAGTTAAGATATTCAAATTTAATATTAAAATTATTAATTGTTAAAAATATCCAGAGAGTAACAAAACCAGTTCTTTTATTACCGTCAATAAAAGGATGCCCCTCTTCTAAAAACAAGTTAAATAATTTTGCTCCTTTATAGATTAAATTTTCCCAGTTATTATCCTTGTTTTCTTCATAATATTTTATCCCTATAAAATCCAAAGGACCATCATTTAACAATCCAGGATGGACATTAGGCTCGCCTTCAGATTGGAATTCATTTATTAAAAAATCATGTAAACTTATTATTTGTTCCTTAGTCGGATAAAAAATACCCTCTCTTTCTTCTGGAACCAACTCTTTTGAGGTTTCTAACCAGTTCATCAAATGAACAGCTAAAGGTTTTTGTTTTTTCACAAAAATGCAACTTGTATCATACTTATAAATGTCACGTGTTTGTATAAATATAAAAAATATTTCTTAAGTTAAAAATGCTTAACAGGTAAAACTTGAAAAAAACCTTTATAGAATTATAAGTTAATATTTATTTTTAAAAAATTAAGCGTATTACGTTATACGCTTAATAAACAAAAATTTTAAATTCCGCCAGCCGTCGCTAAAACTTTCAAGTTTTACCTCACCCTCACGAGCATACAAAGCAGATGCAATTTCTTTTGCTTTAACATGTTTTGATTTAAACATCTCAATTTTTATTTCTTCACTAAAAGGCATTCCATCATTAAAACTTTCTAAAGACTTTATTTTATCAAGAGCAGATTTTTTAAAAATCCACATACCAGATTGAGAATCCTTAAGATTTACAAAATAAAGAATTCTAAGAGCTACTGCAAGTATAAAATTTCCAAAATAATGCTTAATACTCATTGAGCCGTGACCAAGTTCTGCAAATCTATCTGTTGTAATAAAATCAAGGTTTTCATCTAAAAGCTGTTTTACATACAAATGAATTCTTTCAAAAGGATAAGTTGCATCAGCATCACCTGTGACAATAATGTCACCTGTTGCCTTTGGCATACCTGTCTTGTATGCACGTCCGTAGCCTTTACGTTTTTCAACTATGACCTTTGCACCTTTATTTTTTGCAATTTCCTGGGTTTTATCTTTTGAGTCTCCATCAACAACAATTATTTCTAGCTCCCATTTGTTTTTCTTAAAATAGTCTTTATCTATCGCATCAATTGTTTTACCTATTCCTTTTTCTTCATTTATAGTTGGAAGAACAACAGAGATTTTTGTAATATAGATCACCTTATAGCTGATAAAATACGTTATAAAGACAATGTTAAAAAAGCTTTATTAAAAAAAATTAAAAAAAAAGTTTTATGAGGGAAAAAATCCCTCTGAGTTTTTGTTTTTATTTGTTTCTGCGTCTTCTGAGTAGTATGAATGCTACACCGATTGCTGCGATTAGTGTTAATAGCTCAAAGCCGGGTGTACCTG
>CAZFAZ010000042.1:0-44491 GCA_964517155.1 uncultured Thermoplasmatales archaeon | reverse complement strand
TCAAAAGTTCGAGAAATGATAGAACTTCCTCTTAAACATCCAGAGCTTTTTGACAGACTTGGAATCGACCCGCCTAAAGGAGTTCTTTTACACGGTCCACCAGGAACAGGCAAAACACTTATTGCAAAAGCTGTTGCAAATGAATCGGGTGCAAACTTTTATACGATTAATGGTCCTGAAGTTATGTCAAAATTCTACGGTCAATCCGAAGAAAATCTTCGTAAAATTTTTGAAGAAGCGGAAAAAAATGCACCAAGCATTATATTCATCGATGAAATTGACGCAATCGCTCCTAAACGCTCTGAAGTACATGGAGAAGTAGAGCGCCGTGTTGTATCTCAGATGCTTACACTTATGGATGGTCTTAAAGGTCGTGGAAAATTAATTGTTATTGGTGCTACAAATATACCTGACACGCTTGACCCTGCGCTAAGGCGCCCGGGACGATTTGACAGAGAAATAAGAATAGATGCTCCAGATGTAGCAGGCCGTAAAGAGATCCTTCAGATTCATACGCGTGGTATGCCTCTTACAGAAGATGCAAAGCTTGATGATTTAGCCGAATTCACCTACGGGTATGTAGGTGCAGATCTTGCGGCTCTTGCAAGAGAAGCAGCAATGAGTGCACTTAGAAGATATCTGCCCGAAATTGACCTTGAAAAACCAATTCCTGTCGAGGTTCTTGAAAAAATGGAAGTAAACATGGAGGATTTCAAAAATGCTCATCGAGGAATTGAGCCTTCTGCTATGCGTGAGTTTTTAATTGAAATACCTAAAGTTAACTGGAATGACGTAGGCGGTCTTCAAATAGCAAAACAACAGTTGCAAGAGGCAGTTGAATGGCCTCTTACAAAGCCCGATGTTTTCAAGAGAATGGGTATAAATCCCCCACGTGGTGTTTTGCTGTATGGCCCACCCGGAACAGGTAAAACTCTCCTTGCAAAGGCTGTCGCAAGTGAATCTAAAGCAAATTTTATCAGCATTAAAGGTCCTGAAGTTATGAGTAAGTGGGTTGGAGAATCAGAAAAAGCAGTTCGTGAACTATTCAAAAAAGCACGCCAGGTAGCCCCAACTATAGTATTCTTAGATGAACTTGACAGCATTGCACCTATGCGCGGCACTGATACTGGAAGTCATGTAACTGATAGTGTTGTAAATCAACTGCTTACAAGTATCGATGGCATGGAAAGTATGGAAGGCGTTGTGGTAATTGGTGCTACAAACAGACCAGATATAATCGATCCAAGTTTATTGCGCCCTGGTCGTTTTGATAGATTAGTTTTGATTCCTGCTCCTGATAAAGAGGCGCGTTTAGAGATTTTTAAGATTCATACAAAAAATATGCCTCTTGATAAAGATGTAAATATTAAGCATTTGGCTGAAAGCACAGAGAATTATTCGGGTGCAGATATCGAGGCTTTGTGCCGCGAGGCAGCGATGCTTTCAATTCGTGAAAACGAAAAGGCAACTAAAATTAAAAAGGTTCATTTTGACAAAGCAAGTGAAGATGTACGGGCATCAATTACCCCCAATATTCTTAAGTTTTATAATAAAATTTCTGAAACTCTTGGTAGCGGTATCGCCAAAAAGGATAAAAGCGACAAAGACATTCAATATATGTAAAGTTTGTATAATATAAAAAGGAGGGAAATAAATTGAGAATAACTGAAAATGAACTAAGAGGAAAGACAGTTATGACTGAGGAAGGTTTGTATCTTGGTGTTATGAGAAACACTACTGTTGATACTAAAACAGGAGATCTTGTTGGTGTTCTCATTGAGCCATCTGATGATGTAGATCCTCGTTTGTATCATTTAGACAACCAAGGTCATCTTGTGTTTCCGTTTAATTCAATAAAATCTGTAAAAGATGTTATTATAATTGGCGGGAAATAAGCCCACAATAACTATTTTTTTATAACTCTGTTTGATTTATTATTTTGTAATTAAAGAATTGTTATTTATAAAAATTATTTTTAATTCCAGGGGTCCAAATCCCTTCCCCTGCACTAATTTATTGTTTTTCTCCCTTCAAACTACAATTTAAAACAACTAATTGCGTATAAACTTCTCTTTAAAGTTGATTTCATTTTTTCATTTGTTTTTTAGCTATCGTTTGAGCTATAAATGAAATTATTCCACCAATTGTGATAAAAGTTATACCGATTAAGGCAGCAAATAAGCCCCCGGCGATAATAGGTAATCCTATCATATTAGATATGATAATAGTCATACCAATGATAACAAAAATCATCCCTGCGCTACCGCCGATAATTAATGTTTTGTTTTTATTCATCCTCTTCTCCTCAATCCTAAAATGAATTAATTACTTATAAACCTGCCCTTGCTTTTATGCTCAACGGGAGTAAAAGTTAATTTTTACCAGTAATCACGGGTTCAAATCCCTTCCCCTGCACGCCGGCGCTATAATATTTTACAATTCATTAGACCGACCCCTTTGTTTCGTGTGGAAACTATTTTTGTAAGTATACAAAAAATGCTAGAAAAAATAGACGATAAGTATAGCCAGATAGTTATGAAATTTTTAGTATTTGAATTCTTCCATTTTTAAAATTATATTTTTAAAAAAATTTTAAGATGAAACCATAAACAATAATATTTCTCCACTGGAAATAAGGGGCTTGGTCTTATATTTATTTTATAGGAGAAGTAAAGAAAAAAAACATACAAAACTTTTTAATATTAATCTGTTGATTACAATGAACTCGGGAGGTTATATTTTTACGGTAAAAAATACAGTAAACGCAGATATCTTTGGTCATTTGTTAAGCCGTGACGGAATTTTTATTAACCGGGAGGCAATGAGACCAACATATACGCCGGAAATACTTCCGCATCGCGAAAAAGAAATCAATAATTTAGCATCAATTTTAGTTCCAGCACTTCGTGATGAAACACCAAGTAATGTCTTTATTTATGGTAAAACAGGAACAGGCAAAACAGCTGTTACTAAATTTGTAGGCAAAGAATTACTTGAGAAAGGAACACAAATCAATAAAAAAGTTAATTTTATTTATATCAATTGTGAGGTAGTAGACACACATTATCGTGTTTTACAAAACATTGCAAACCATTTTATTAATGAATGGTCTGAGCGAATTCCTTTTACCGGCTGGCCTACAGACGAAGTATATTCAAAGCTTAAACAGATGATAGAAAAAACAGGCGGAGTAATAGTCATTATTCTTGATGAAGTTGATAAACTTAAAGGTGATGAAGCACTATATAATCTTTCAAGGATAAACACAGAACTTAAAAACGCAAAAGTAAGCATTGTCGGGCTTTCAAACGATTTAAAATTCACAGAATTTCTCGATCCGCGTGTAAAATCAAGTCTTGGAGAAGAAAATATGATTTTTCCACCTTACGACGCAGGTGAATTGCAAGATATTTTAAATCAGCGAATTGAAATTGCTCTTAAACCAGGGTCTGTTGAGGTTGACGTGCTCCCTTTATGCAGTGCTCTTGCGGCTCAAGAACACGGCGATGCAAGACGTGCTTTAGATCTTCTTAGGATGAGCGCGGAGCTTGCAGAGCGAAGCAGGGCGCCCCGCGTTACAAAAAAACATGTTCGTCTTGCTCAAAATAAAATAGAAATAGATCGTATTATGGAAGTAGTAAGAACGCTTCCCACGCAATCTAAACTTATTCTTCTTGCTATCCTTTTACAGGAGCAGCATAATAAAAAAACAGGCACAACAGGTGCGATAACAACAGGAGAGGTTTATGAAATTTACAAAAACCTTTCCAAGAAAGCAAGAACCGATAAACTTACACAGAGAAGAGTTGCAGATTTAATAAGTGAGCTTGATATGCTTGGTATAATTACGGCACGTGTTATATCTAAGGGGAGGCACGGGCGAACGCGTGATATTAAAGTTTCATCTTCTCTAGATGATATTCTTACAATTTTAAAAGAAGACGATATTTTTGAAGAACTTTCTACATATAAAGTTCAAGGACAAACAAGATTGATTTAAATTAAAACATGCTTTCTTGTTTTTTTTAACGTGTGATTAAAAAAAGTATGATTAAGTGATTGTGGGGGAATCGGGCATTGTTTTTTTATTATTTTTTTTATGTGATGATGTAAATCGCATTTGGTTCCCCTCAATTCCAAACACCATATTACATTATAGGAATCGGAAATGGAAGACCCATCCTTTACCATACTAATGGTCTACCGAATTCCCCCAGAGAAAATGAATACGTTTTTGCGCATTTAAAGTTTTACAATTTTTCAAAAAATTTTTTGAAATTTAGAAGCTTAATTATTTAAAAATGATTTATTTTTTAAAAAAGAAGTAGCACGGTCTGCGCCATAACGTTTTTTTAAATAAGTTACATATTTATCCTCATATCCGTTTTTTAATACATATTTCATTTTATTATCACCCTGCTTAAAGATTACAGATATTAGTTTTTGAAACAATTGTATATAAAGTTATTTTGTAAAAAAGTCAAAATGGGAAAAAGATAGGCGCCCCAAGCATCCAACGCTTTACTCTGTATGATGCCTATCATTATGGCTATTTAACAGAAGAAAGAAGAAAACATAATAAAAAATAATTTTTTATAGACCGCAAGCCTTGATTCTGTTTGCCTACTGCTTTTCAACATCCTTTTGTACAGTCGAGGTTGGGTTTTTTTTCTGACGGAAACTATTTAATTTTGTATGCTGTTACAAAAATATGATTTGACCGAGGAAGAAAGTATGACAGAAGAAACAACAGAAAAAGCAACAAAAGCAAAAAGAAATGATGAAAACGTAATATATGTTGGGCAAAAACCACCGATGAGTTATGTGCTTGCAGTAGTTACACAGTTTCAGGGCAGCGGTTCTGAAGAGGTTGTAATAAAAGCTAGAGGACGCTCTATAAGTACCGCGGTGGATACAGCAGAAATAACAAGAAATAGGTTTGTAACAGATGCAAAAATCAAAGACATAACAATCGGAACCGAAAGTATCACCAACGAAGAAGGTAGAACTTCCAACGTATCTTCAATTGAAATAATCTTAACAAGAAAGAGCAAATAAGTGATAAAATTTCAAAATTAAAAAAGAGTGGTTACTTTCTTAGAAGACCTAACGAAGTAAGCTCCTGTGATAATTTATCTGCAGCTAAGCTTACCTCCTCTCTCTTTCTTGCGCCTGCGCAGACTATTTTGCCAGATCCAAATAGCAACATGGCTACCTTTGGTTCTTTTAACCGATAAACCAAGCCGGGAAATTGTTCAGGTTCATATTCTACATTTTCAAGACCAAGAGCAACAGCTACTTCACTAAGGTTAAGTTCGCCGCCTAGATCAGAGGTAGCTACAATATTCTGGATTACAATCTCAGGATTTTTATATACTTTTATACCTATTCTTTCTAGTTTCTCTGCGATTATGCTGACTGTTTTATGGACGTCTTCAATATTTTTTGCGCCGGTACAGTTTGCTTTTCCGCTTCTGAATAGTAGTGTAGCGGTTTTTGGTTCAAGTAGACGGTATACTAAACCTGGGAATTGTTCTGGCTCGTATTCAGCGTCTTCTAACGATTGTGCTATTACATCCAGATCTAATTTCTCTGCAAATGTTGTAGATGCTACAATATTTTGTACGTTTATTTCTATCACAGTTGGTATCACTTTCCATTTAATATTGTCGTGTCTTGATTATTTAGACAACAAAACCAATAACGTGTATCTCTATTAAAAGAGTTCTCACAGATTATTCTTGCTAAAATACCTGATTTTATCGCTTTTTTCTCCTTTTTTCAAACGTATTATTCCTGCATTTTTCAAGGTGTTGTGTAATAAAATAACTTTAAAGTTATAGGGCCAATTCTCCTTTTCTTAAAGCTTCAACAGGTGAAAGCATGCTTGCTTTTTTAGCAGGTATCGCTGCTGCAAGTACGCTGAGAACAACAGGTAACAATATTGATATAAGAAAGGTAAGCCAGTTTATTATAAAGCCAATTTTCAGCTGCGTTCCTGCGATAAACTCAACATTTATTCCATACCAGTTTACTAAAGTCATCACTATAAAAGATAGAAGCAGTCCTAAAAAACCTGCGACAAAACCGATAAATAATCCTTGGTATAAAAAAATTTTAAAAATAGTTCTATCGCGTGCGCCAAAGGCTTTTAAGCTGCCTATCTCACGGGTTTTTCTCATAACAATGGAATCCATTACATATTTTATTGCAGCGGCACACAAAAATAAGGTAACCGTGATACTGCCCCATAGCATTATTGTTACAACATCTTGCATGCTGCCTGCGATATAAACAAGGAAATCATGCCAGCTATATACTTTCAAATGAGGTAAAATATTACTTAGTTCACTTCTTACATCTTGAGAATGACCAACTGGGTTTAAATTATGAAACGGAGTAGGTGCTTTGACAAGTACAACATCTCCTCTGTCTTTATTTACTTTAATTGGATTGTATCCTTTAAAAGTACCAACCCCGGGTATCGTCCAATCCTGGCCTGTGACTTCACCATATCTTTTAATTTCACGCAGGCTATTTGCATGCATAAACCACATAAGTGCATCAAGCGTAGGTGTCCCACTTTCATATAATCCAATAACTTTAACATTAATTGTTGCGTAACTCGATTCTTTTCCACTAACGCTAAGCGTTAACGATAAAACTTTATTAAGCCCTATAGAAGGATGTATTTTTGCTGCGGTAGCACCAACAACAATAGGATACGGCTCTTCTTGTGATCTGAGTTTTTCACCAGCACCATAACTAAAATCAGGCAAACCCTTTGGTCCTTTTATTTCAATATACAGCGGAGTGTGGCCTCTTAAAATAGGGTCTGTCTCTCTAAAAAAGCGGCCTTCAACTATTTTATCTGCGATACCGCTAATTATTGTATCTTTTTCAGGTTCTATTCCTTGTATAGTGCAACCATCTACTGTTTCGCCTTGGGTACCAAAACCATATGTTCCTTGCGCCGTCACACGAATACTCGTTGTGTATCCTGGTAATCTTTTTTCAATATCTCTAGCT
The DNA here is from genome assembly GCA_964517155.1 of uncultured Thermoplasmatales archaeon. Lineage (GTDB taxonomy): Archaea > Thermoplasmatota > E2 > DHVEG-1 > DHVEG-1 > PFL35. Next base: position 37,462 of record CAZFAZ010000042.1, on the reverse strand, counting down.
ATTGCACCAGCATTTTTTAATTCAGGTTGAGTGCCATACAAATCACGAATATTGGCGCTAGGATCAACAATCACAGAATCGCTTGTCACAAGTTTTGTTGTATCATCTACTACTTGCATCATATAGTTTAGATAAGCATTTTCAAGCATAAATGACGTCATTGTAAGAGCTATAACTAAGATGATAATTGCATATATTCGTTTATGATCTCGTAGTTCCCCTAAGGCAAGACGGCGGCTAATAGCCATGTTTTTTCTCTCCATTGAAATTTTTTAAAACCTTTATTATTTTATCAAATTGTTTTTTGTCTCCTTTTGTATCTCCAACTATCTTGCCATCTACTATTACAATTGTGCGTTTTGCATATTTTGCGATTTCTAGATCATGAGAGACAAAAACAATTGTTGTTTTTTTCTTTTCATTTATTTTTGAAAGTATATCCATAATTTCTGCAGTGCTGTTAGTGTCAAGAGCACCTGTCGGCTCATCTGCAAGAATCAATACAGGATCGTTAATTAAACTGCGTGCAATTGCAACTCTTTGTTGTTCCCCGCCACTTAGATGTATTCCTTTATGGTCACAGCGATGAAGAATTCCTGCATCCTGTAAAAGCGTTCTTGCTTTTTCTTCTAAAAACTTTGGGTTTTTTTGTAGTATAAGGCCTGGCAGAATTACATTTTCTAATACTGTTAAACGGGGAATTAAATTATAGTTTTGAAATACAAAACCTAGTTTTTCACCACGGAATTGAGCAATTTCTTTACCAGTTATTTTAGTTGTATCTTTTCCATCTATCATAACCTGTCCACTTGTAGGTTTGTCAAGAAGGCCCATGCAGTGTAAAAGAGTTGATTTTCCTGAGCCGCTTGGCCCGATTATGCTTACAAATTCACCTGGTAAAATAGTAAGAGATATGGCATCAAGGGCGTTTACCACAACACCATATTCATCATATTTTTTTGAAATTTTATCTAGATGTATAATTGATTTCATCTTTACATTCATTTAGACAAATCAAACAAGGAGAAACCAATATAAATAATTAATGATAAATATTATTTAAAATATTTAAAAATAAATAAAGAAATTAACCTACGTAATGAGACATTCCTTTATAGTCTTCTTTTTTATGATTTTCTTTAGCGTCTAGCACATCTATTAATAAAATAACATGCAGAGGCACTATACGTATTTTTCCAGCCATACTTCCATGGCTTTGGTTAAGCTGCATTAGAAGACCTGTTTCATCTACACCAATTGATATAAAACCTTTGAATATTCCTTCTGTTTCAAGTAACTGTTCTCGTCCGCCAAGAGACGTAATCTTATAAACCGATCCTTCAGTTAATTCTACCTTATCTTTTTCATCATTCATTTAAATTCCTTCCTTTGTTTTTCAATAAGATTCTGCAGATGCTCTACAGTTTTGCCGTAGTTTTCAATTGCAACTTTTAAATGCGCCTCGACAAAGTTCCAGGCTTTTTGAATGTTTCCATAACGTAGTCGATATGCTTTTTTATTTTGCTTGGTTGTTTCATCAAGAATTTGTACTTCTTCAAGAATATCAAAACCTTTAAGCTTGTTTAAATGGCGATAAATAGTAGGTTTACTAGTTTTTAAAGAAGTAGAAAGTTCTTCAACATACCATGCTTTATTAGGATGCTTCAAGAAAAAATCATTAAAAAGTTTAAAAGGAATATCAGGATCGCTACCTTTTGAAAGATACCCAATTTGCTCAAAAAATTTTTTTGCAACAAGGTCAGGGTCATCTTCACCTACCAAAGGCGTATTACTAATAATTTGCATTTCAAAGCCCAAAACATCACCTCTACAAAAAATAATATACAAAACTTAGTTAAAAACCTTACTTAAATTTGAAAACCTGCAAAAATAAAAAATATCGAGCCTGCCTTAAATAACAGGCAAATATTTTTCAAGCTCCCATTGTGTAATTTGCATTCTATATTTTTCCCATTCGCCACGTTTCACATGTAAAAAATTATTAAAAATATGTTCTCCTAAAACATCTTTTAAAAGTTCACTTTCTTCCATAAGTCCAAGAGCATGCCCAAGGCTTTCAGGCAGATGATGAATATTGTATTTCTCCATTTCTTTTTTTGATAAAGAATAAATATTTTTTTCTACAGGCTCAGGTGGTGTAATCTTATCTTCTAATCCCTTAAGACCCGCTGCGAGCATTACTGCAAACTGAAGATAAGGATTACCTGAAAGATCAGGGCTTCTCAGTTCACAACGTGTGCTGTCCCCCCGACCTGTCGGAATACGAATAAGGGCGCTGCGGTTTCTATTTGCCCAGGAGATATAGGTTGGTGCCTCATAGCCTGGAACAAGTCTTTTATATGAGTTAACAGAAGGGTTAAGAATTGCAGTGATTTCTTTTACATATTCTAAAAGACCACCTATGAAATAGTGCGCAGTCTTACTTAATTGATTTTTATCATCAGGATCATAAAAAGCATTATCTCCATCTTTTGTAAAAAGACTAAGATGGGTATGCATCCCTGAGCCGTTTAAACCAAAAATAGGCTTTGGCATAAAACTAGCATGTAAATTATGTTTTTTAGCAATAACTTTTGTGATATATTTAAGAGTTATAACTCTGTCTGCAACAGTAATTGCATCCCCATAATGAAAATTGATTTCATGCTGACCGTCAGATGCTTCATGATGGCTCGTGTATGTGTTTATACCAACTGCATCTAAAGCAAGAGATATATCTGCACGTACGCCTTCAGCAAGATCCCTGTGTGATAAATCAAAATAACCCGCAGAATCATTTGGAATGGTTGTATATTCATCGTTTTCTTTTTTAAATAAGAAAAATTCGCATTCCGGGCCAGCATTATACAGATAACCCTGTTTATCTACTTTTTCTAGCATTTTTTCAAGAACATACTTTGTATCTCCAATAAATCGCTTTCCACTTGGCTCATATATATCACAATTAAGCTTTGCAGTCTTTCTTTTTTCAACTTCCTCTGGAAGTATTACAAAACTAGTAGGATCAGGTTTTGCAATTTTATCAGATTCCTCAACTGTCGCGTATCCTGCAATTGATGAACCGTCAAAAGGAATTCCTTTGTCAAGAGCATCACCTAATCTAGAGGGAGTTATTACTATGTTTTTCGGCATCCCAAGAATGTCGATAAATTGCAGACGTATAAACAAAACTTTTTCTTTTTCAACAATATTAAGCACGTCTTCTTGTACATGTTCTTTTATATATTTTACAGTCTCCATCTGTTTTTTCCCTCCGCCTTAAAAAAACATAGTTAAGTTAACATTTTAGTAATGAAAAATTGTTATTAAAAGTTACTTGAAAATTAAAGTTTATTTTGTAATTTTTTTTATATAAACATGCAATAATCTATTTTAACCTCTTCTTTGATTCGTTTATATAAATTTTATTGGAGGATAAATTATGACTAATTACTGTGAGATATGTGGTGAAGAGCTTACTTCTGAGGAAGAGGAAGAAGGCGTTTGTGAGAAATGTAAGAAATCTATAGATGAAGATGAGGAATATGAAAAAGATGAGGAGTTTAACGATCCTGCAATAACATAATTTTAACCCCGTGGGTTAAGAGTAACTTTTACACGCCATTTTTTTTAAAATCCACTCACATTATAACAAAATAATTGAGTATTACAAGATATATATTACTTAAGAAGAAACGTAACTATAAGTTAGTAGACTATGCTTTTTTCATAAAAAAAGTAAACCCAAGTATTGAAAGAAATAGGTTTATTTTTATTTGTCCTAATTTTAAAGAATATATTGGGTAATAAAAATGAATAATTATGTGCTTTTTAATGACGTTCTTATATTCAAAGATATCCACCAGCATGATTTATTCTTTTATTTATTTTTTAAAGCGGAAGGTAGGTCTAATAAAATCTCCAACCTTTTCTATAGAGTAGATGTTTTGGCAGGACTCGCAATGATATAAGAAATCTTCAACAAACTGAGACATATCTGTTTTATTTTCATATTTTAAAAAACTACCACTGCAGTCTGGGCATACCATATTTTTTAAAATATATTTTCTTAAGAAATATGATTTAAATTTTTTATAAAATTTAAATTCTGGGTCTAAAGTATAATTACTATAATATTTGCCATATATTACTATAAAATAAATAAGTGAAAAATTAATTAATATAACGGATAATATCATATATAAAATATTTGATAAATATGGACGTGCATATGAAAATAAGTAAGTAATAATTATGGGAATAATTAATAAAAATATCGAAATAACATTATTTAATAAACCTTGGATTAAATATATTCTATATGGTATAAGAAAGGGTTTTTTATTTCCATTTTTATTTATTTTTTTAGTATCGTGTTCTTTCATCTTTTGAATCATTAAATTCAAAAAAACTATTTTAACTTATCTTATTGCCTGTTAACATAGAATTATTGTTTAACAAGATAAAAACTTTTTTTATGAATAACTTGGTATTCAAAGTCCTCCCCTGTACTTTTTAATTTTAATCTTCTTAAAAGAGATTATCAATATACCAAATATTACAATTTTATATGCAAAAAAATGTTAAACTGTAAAAGAATATTTTACAGTTTATCCCTTTTAATATAAAGGAGGTGGTAAAGTTTTAATAGGCGATATCGATACGACGTTCATCTCTTAATGGGAGGAATATTATGGATAAAGACGTTGAAATCTTTATGGAAAAAGTAAAGCAAAAAGATCCCTGTGAAAAAGAATTTCATCAGGCAGTCCAAGAAGTTGTAGAAAGTTTAATGCCACACATAGAAAAACATCCAAAATACAAAAAAGCAAAAATTTTAGAAAGAATGGTGGAACCAGAAAGAACAATTATGTTTAGAGTCCCTTGGGTAGATGATAAAGGAGAAATTCATGTAAATAGAGGTTTTAGAGTAGAATTTAACAGCGCAATAGGTCCATATAAAGGAGGTCTTCGTTTTCACCCAAGTGTAAATCTTTCGATACTCAAATTTTTGGGTTTTGAACAAACATTCAAAAATTCATTAACGTCTCTTCCAATGGGTGGCGGTAAAGGTGGCGCTGATTTTAATGCAAAAGGCAGATCAGAGCAAGAGATAATGAGATTCTGTCAAGCATTCATGACTGAACTATGTAAGTATATAGGGCCAAATACAGACGTTCCTGCAGGCGACATAGGCGTTGGCGGTCGCGAAATAGGTTTTATGTTTGGGCAATACAAAAAAATTAGAAATGAATTTGTTGGAGTCCTAACGGGCAAAGGTAGAAATTGGGGTGGAAGTCTTATCAGGCCTGAAGCAACAGGTTTTGGAGGAACATATTTTGCTCAAGAAATGTTAAAACTGAAAAAAGAAACATTCAAAGGTAAAAAAGTAGCACTTTCTGGTTTTGGAAACGTAGCATGGGGTGCAGCATTAAAGATCACAGAACTAGGTGGAAAAGTAGTTACAATATCTGGTCCAGATGGGTACATATATGATCCAGACGGCGTCTCAGGAAAAAAAATTGATTATATGCTTGAAATGAGAACATCAAATAATGATAGAGCACAAGATTATTCAGATAAATTTGGCGTTGATTTTACAAAAGGTAAAAGACCTTGGAATATTGAAGTAGATATAGCAATGCCCTGCGCGATTCAAAATGAACTAGACGGAGCAGATGCAAAAAAATTAATTGACAACGGCTGCATGCTAGTTGCAGAGGTATCAAACATGGGTTGCACGCCAGATGCAATTAAAAATTTGCAAGAGGCAAAAATTATGTATGCCCCCGGCAAAGCAGTAAATGCAGGCGGTGTTGCAGTATCGGGTCTTGAAATGAGTCAAAATAGTATGAGATATGACTGGTCTGCAGAAGAAGTAGATCAAAAACTTCACAGCATAATGAAAAACATACATGAAGCCTGTGTAAAATATGGAAAACAAGGCAATTATGTAAATTATGTTGATGGAGCAAACATTGCAGGATTTGTAAAAGTAGCAGATGCAATGATTGACCAAGGTGTTGTTTAAAACACCATAATTTTTTTATTTTTTATTTTGCACAAAACCTTCTTATCATATCTTTTCATTCTGATTTTGTTAAAATGATGCTAGATGACAGCATAAGCTTTGATTTTTCAAATAAAAATGAAGATGAGTACAAACAGCCGAGCCAGATATTACATAACTTAATGCCTTTTAAAATTCGTGAAATTCTTCTTGTTTCAAGTCTTTATGATGCTTTTATAATTGAAGAAGAAGGATTAATTTCTGAGATGGTTGTAGGAGAATATCAAGATCTTTTACTTTCTTCGCCCCCGCGAGTGACAAGAGTTGCTTCAGGTAAAAAAGCCCTTGAAAAAATAAACTCTAATAAATATGATCTTGTAATAACTATGTCAAAAAACATAGGCATGGATCCTTTTTTATTTGGAAAAAAAATCAAAAAAACACATCCTGAGTTGCCTGTAATCCTCCTTGCAACAGATTCTTCAGATCTTTATTTATGCCAAGATAGAATACATGAAGAAGGAATTGATAAAGCATTTTTTTGGAATGGCGATACAAGGCTATTCCTTGCAATTGTAAAATATGTTGAAGATAAAACAAACGTATATTACGATACAGTTACAGGTGATGTTAGGGTAATTATTGTTTTGGAGGATTCAATAAGATATTATTCAATGTTTTTACCAATAATTTACACTGAAATTGTAAAACAAATACAAAGATCAATCTCAGAAGACTTAAATGAAATGCAAAGACTATTGCGCAGACGAGCAAGGCCAAAAATACTTCTTGTAGACAGCTATGAAGCAGGCTTAGAACTATATGAGAAATACAAGGGTAACGTTTTAGGAATACTCTCTGATGTGACATTTTACAAAAGTGGAAAGTTAAATAAAAAAGCAGGCCATGATTTTATAGGGTATGTAAAAAGTGACAACAAGAATTTGCCAACGCTTCTTCAATCTTCAGATGCAACAAACAGAAAAAAAGCAGAAAAAACAAATTCTTATTTTATTTACAAAAATTCTCCTTCACTTCTAAAAGATTTTGATGATTTTTTGATTAATCATCTCGGTTTCGGTGATTTTATTTTTTTAAAACCTTTGAAAAATAAAAAAGAAACCATTGAAATTGCCAGTGCATCAAACATGGAAGAATTTGAAAAAAGTATGCAAAAAATACCTGTCGAGTCAATTAGATATCACGCAGATAGAAACGATTTTTCAAATTGGCTGATGGCTAGAGGGGAATTTAAGTTAGCATCTATGCTACGTCCAAAAAAGGTAAACGATTTTATTAATTTGGATGAAAATAGAAAATATTTGATTGAAATATTCAAAGAGACAAGAAGAGAAAGGCAACTTCGTTCAATGACTGATTTTTCAAGACAAACCTTCGAATTTGGTAATTCTTTTACAAAAATCAGTGGAGATTCTCTGGGTGGAAAAGCAAGGGGTATAGCTTTTATTAGATCGTTAATCTCAATGTATAATCTTAATGAAAAATATGAGGAGTTAAAAATAAATGTTCCAAGTACGGCAGTGATAGGTACTGAAGAATTTGATGAGTTTTTAAAACAAAATAAAATCTGGGAGAAGCTGCAAAACCTTAGTAAATTATCCGATGCTGAAATATCTAAAATATTTTTAAAAGCAGAAATATCAAAAGAGTTAAATAAAAAACTAAGAAAAATCCTAACAAAATTCAAAAAACCACTGGCTGTCAGATCTTCAAGTCTTTTAGAAGATTCTCAACATCATCCATTTGCTGGAATTTATTCTACATATCTGATACCAAACAACCTTAAAAATCTAGCAGAACGTGTTGATCAACTAAGCCGTGCAATTAAGTTGGTTTATGCTTCTGTTTTTTTTAAAAAATCTGAGGATTATATAAAAGCCACAGATTCAAAAATTGAAGAAGAAAAAATGGCAATAATAATACAAGAAGTAATCGGAAAAAATCATAGTGGTCGTTATTATCCTACTTTCTCAGGTGTTGCACAATCTTATAATTATTATCCCACGCCTCCTCAAAAAAGAGAAGAGGGCATAGTAAATCTTGCTGTTGGGTTAGGTTATTCTGTTGTTGGCGGCGAAAAAACATTTAGATTTTGTCCAAAACGCCCTGATATTTCTGAGATGTCCACTCCCGAGATGGCTTTTCGAAATACACAGAACACTCTTTATATTTTAGATGTAACTAAAGACAAAAAACACAAACTTTGCGAGGAGGATACAAAAAATTTAAGCCGTATAAAAATATCAGAAATTTTAGAAGATGGCGAGCTAGAATATATTGCTAGTAGTTACGATATGAATGATGATAAGATAATCGATGATTTTTCAAAAAAAGGGCCGCAATTGATAACGTTTTCAAATCTTATAAAATATGGTGACATTCCTTTTGCAAAGCTCTTTGAAGATATATTAAAAATAGGTAAACAAGGAATGGGCTCGCATGTAGAGTTTGAATTTGCTGTAGATATGCAGACAAAGCCAGCAACGTTTGCTCTACTTCAAATTAGGCCTATGATTATTAATAAAGAACATTATAAAGTTAGTTGGTCAAAAGAAGAAGAAAAATCTGAAAAAGTCCTTATTTTATCAAAAAACGCAATGGGTAACGGGGCAATAGACAGCATATCAGATATTGTTATGGTTAAAAATGATAAATTTTCATCTATAAAAACGTTTGAAATTTCAAAAGAAATAGAAAAAATAAATAAAAGTTTTGTAAAAACAGATAAAAAATATGTTTTAATTGGGCCGGGTAGATGGGGCACACAAGACCATTTTTTAGGAATTCCTATAGTTTGGTCTCAAATTTCAAACGTAAAAGTTTTAGTTGAAGTAGCATTAAAAGATTTTAATATAAAACCAACACAAGGAACACATTTTTTACATAATATAATATCAAGAGAAGTTGGGTATGTTAGTATTTCTTTGTCTAATGAAGAATATATTAATTGGGATTTTTTAAATTCAGCGAATGTTCAAAAGGAACTAAAATATGTAAAACATATAAAATTAAAAAAACCATTGAAAATAAAGATTGATGGAAAATCAGGCAAAGCACTTATTATAAGTGATTAAAAGTATTTTTTAGTTGTTTAAAAGCGTAAAAATTTGAGTAATACTTTTTTTGCCATCATAAAGCTTTAAAAAACACGCCTGATTATAGTTTTCTTAAAAAATATTTTTAAGAGCCGTGAAGTGTTATGTATAAAATACTCGAAAAACAGATTTTATCAGATAATGTTAAACTTATGAAGATTAAAGCACCATTAGTTGCAAAAAAAGCACAACCTGGCCAATTCATCATTCTTAGAATAGATGAAGAAGGAGAAAGAATCCCTTTAACCATCGCAGATTACGATAGAAAAAAAGAAACTATTACAATTATTTTCATGGAAGTTGGAAAAACAACTAAACAACTAGGGATGATGAATAAAGGAGATAGTCTTCTTAATTTTGCAGGGCCTTTAGGCATACCTTCAGAAATAGAAAAATTTGGAACCGTAGTATGTATAGGTGGTGGCGTTGGAATTGCACCATTATATCCGATAATAAAAGCATTAAAACAAGAAGGCAACAAAGTAATAAGTATCCTTGGAGCAAGAAACAAAAGTCTTTTAATGCTTGAAAAAGAAATTACAAAAGTTTCAGATGAACTACATATTGCAACAGATGACGGCTCAAAAGGGATAAAAGGTTTTGTTACAACTGTTCTTCAGAAACTAATTGATAGTGGAGAAAAAATAGACATAGTATGGGCGATAGGGCCTGTTATAATGATGAAGGTTGTATCAGATCTTACAAAGAAATATGATTTAAAAACTATTGTTTCACTAAATCCAATTATGGTTGATGGAACAGGTATGTGCGGGGGATGCAGAGTAACAGTTGGCGGGAAAATCAAATTTGCTTGTGTTGATGGCCCCGAGTTTGACGGCCATCAGGTTGATTTTGAAAATCTTATGCTTAGAAACAGGCGTTTTATAGATGAAGAAAAACATGCTTGCAAACTTGCAGGGGTGAAAGTTTAAAATGCCTGTAAAAAAAGAAAAACATCCGATGCCTGAACAAGACCCGAAAAAAAGAATTAAAAATTTTAATGAAGTACCATACGGTTATGATAAAAAAACTGCAATTCAGGAGGCAAAACGCTGCATTCAATGCAAAAACAGGCCATGCACAAAGGGATGCCCCGTAGGAGTTGACATTCCAGATTTTATAAGAGAGTTGGCTCAAGGAAATTTAGATAAAGCTGTTGAAGTTTTAAAAAATAAAAACGCACTTCCTGCGGTATGCGGAAGGGTTTGCCCTTATGAAAACCAATGTGAAGGACACTGCACTCTTTTGAAACTCGGTGAACCTGTAGCAATTGGCAGACTTGAGCGTTTCCTTGCAGATTATGAAAGAGACAAAGGAATTAAAAAACCTAAAAAAGTAAAACTTACAGGCAAAAAAGTAGCAGTAGTAGGTGCAGGTCCTGCAGGTCTTACTTGTGCCGGAGAACTTGCAAAAAAAGGCCATAGTGTTACTATTTTTGAAGCACTTCATGCACCAGGTGGAGTTCTCATGTATGGCATTCCTGAGTTTCGTCTGCCAAAAGAAATTGTTCATGCAGAAGTAGATTACATTAAAAGCCTTGGCGTGGAAATAAAATATGATGTAGTTGTTGGCAAAACAATTACAATACCTGAACTTCTCAAAGATTTTGATTCAGTTTTTATTGGAACAGGTGCAGGTCTTCCCAATTGGCTTAATATTCCTGGTGAAAGTTTAGACGGCGTATATAGTGCTAATGAATTTTTAACCCGTGTGAATATGATGAAAGCATACGACTTCCCGCGTCATAGTACGCCTTGTAAAGTTGGTAGTGTTGCCGCGACTTTTGGTGCTGGAAATGTTGCTATGGATTGTGCAAGAACAGCACTTCGAATGGGTGCCAAAAAATCATATATCCTTTATCGTAGAACTGAAAAAGAAATGCCTGCAAGAATTGAAGAAATACATCATGCAAGACAAGAAGGAGTAATCTTTAAACTTCTTACAAATCCTGTAGAGTTTATCAGTGATGAACAAGGCAAAGTCAAAGCAGTAAAATGTATAGAGATGAAGCTAGGCGAGCCAGATGATAGCGGGCGGCGTAGGCCAATACCTATACCTGATTCAGAGTTTACGATCAAGATAGATACAGCCCTTGTTGCAATTGGTCAAAGCCCAAATCCTCTGGTTCCCCAGTCGATAAAAGAACTTGAAACGGAACGACGGGGTAATCTCAAGGTTGACAAAGACGGTAAAACAAGTATTGATGGGGTTTATGCCGGCGGTGATATTGCGACAGGTGCAGCAACAGTAATACTTGCTATGGGTGCCGGGAAAAAAGCAGCACAAGCAATTGATAAATATCTCAAATTAAAATGAAGTTGCGTTACTTTCTTCTTTTTTTAGCTGCCTGTATAAAACCATTAAACAGTGGAGCAGGTCTCAAAGGTCTTGATTTAAATTCAGGATGTGCTTGTGTACCAACAAAATAATTATGAGTTGGCAGCTCCATAAATTCCATTAATATTCCATCTGGACTTCTACCTGGAAATACAATCCCGCATCTCTCAAGTTTTTCTACACACTCAGGATTTACCTCATATCTATGGCGGTGTCTCTCTGAAACCTTTTCAGAACCATACAAATCATAGACCATAGTTCCTTTTTTAATATCGGCAGGATACGCACCAAGACGCATAGTTGCACCATAACGCGACTCCTGAAGAATTTTTACTTGCTCAGGAATAAAATCAATCACAGGATGAGGTGTTTTTTTATCAAACTCAGTAGAATGAGCATTACTAAGACCACATGCATTACGAGCATATTCAACAACTGCAAGTTGCATTCCAAGGCAAAGACCTAAAAAAGGTATGCCATTCTCACGGCAATATCTAATTGTTGAAATTTTTCCATCTATGCCTGAGCCGCCAAAACCCCCAGGAACAATAATTCCATCTAATTCATCAAGACTGGAGAGTTTACCTGGTTCTTCTTCAAATACTTTTGAATCAATCCATTTAATATCAGGAAGTAGTGTGTTATTCCAAGCAGCATGTTTCACCGCCTCAATAACACTAATATAACTATCACTAAGTTGAGATGTACCTATATCAAAATATTTGCCGACGATGCCGATTTTAACAGTATTTTGAAGGCGTTTTATTTTTTTTATAAATTTATCCCATTCTTCAAGATTATTATTATCCCTTCTAAGATTTAATTTTTTAAGTATTTTTTTGCAGAGGTCTTGCTTTTCAAAAAGCAGACTAACAGAATAAATATTATCAACATCTTCATTGCTTATAACAGCGTCTTGAGAAACATTACAAAACATTGCAATTTTTTCACGACGAACATTATCAAGTGCTTTTTCAGAGCGAGTTATAATAAAATCAGGCATAATACCTATTTCACGAAGCAGTTTTACACTATGCTGAGTAGGTTTGGTTTTTGCCTCACCAAGCGCATCAAGCATAGGAACATAAGTAACATGAACAAAGACGACTTTGTCGCCTTCTTGTTTCATCTGACGGACTGCTTCTAAAAAAAGTACGTTTTCATAGTCTCCAACAGTGCCACCTATTTCTACAAGTACAAAATCCCAACTATTTTGAGTTGAAGGAAAACGAATTCTTTCTTTAATTTCATCAGTTACATGAGGAATAGGCTGCACTGTTTTACCAAGATATTTGCCTTTTCTCTCTTTTTCTATGACTGCACTATAAACTTGACCTGTAGTAATATTATGTGATTTTGGTATATTGATATCTAAAAAACGTTCATAATGCCCCAGATCCTGATCGATTTCTCCGCCGTCTTCAGTGACCCATACTTCACCATGCTCAGTAGGCCTTAAGGTTCCTGCATCAAAATTCATGTATGGGTCTATCTTCATTGCTGTTACATTGTAACCATGAAGTTGCAGAATCTTGCCAATTGAAGCGGTAGTAATTCCTTTTCCTAGTCCAGAAATAACCCCGCCTGTTACAATAATATAATTTACCATCCCTATCAACAGGCAAGGGGAATATGTTTTTAGATTTAAATTATTTCGCTTTATCAAAAAAATTTAAAAAACAATATCAATAAAACTAAATAAAAATAAAAGAAAGATACAACTACTAAGCAATTACAAAACGAATATAGCAGTAATTGCAATGCCTTTGCATCTGTTTTTACTATTTTTATTTCTTCGTGTAAAGAGATATTTCAATTGAAGATACGTTGGAGTTACGTCCTTCTTCATTTGTAATGCTCTCAGTTCCGATTTTGATATCCTTTACTTTTGCGTTTTGCACAAATCTATTTCTGACTATTTCTGCGGTATCTACTGCACGGCTGATTGCACGGCCGCGTGCTTTTATTACTACTTCGTCAGAGCCTCCGTTGAACTGTGTAACTACAGCAAGCACATAGCTCATTGGTGGTTTGTTTCCAACATATATTGTGTTCTCGTCAGGATTTATTACTTTTTCTGTCATAATTTTTCCTCCCTGTTTTTACCATTGATTTGTTTTTTGTCTCCCTAAGAACCAAATTTTTATTTATAAACCTTTCGAAAACATATTTTTTTTCACAAAAAATGTTTTTTTGCAAATATTTAGCATACTTTTTCTCCATATGAATCAGATAATTTTATATGCTGCTCTCTTTTACCATGCACGGGGAAAAAAACTATTTAAACGATTTATTATGAGGTTTGAAAAAAAATGTATATACTTAAAGATAAACCAGGTGAAAAAATACTTCTTTTGGGAAACGAGGCAATAACCCGTGGTGCAATTGAAGCAGGCGTCGATGTTGCGACAACATATCCTGGGACGCCATCCTCTGAAATTGCAGATACTTTTTCAGCTATTGCAAAACATTTTACCAAACAAAAAAAAGACCCAGGTTTTTATTTTGAATATTCTACAAATGAAAAAGTAGCACTCGAGGTTGCAGGTGCTGCTGCAATATCTGGTCTTCGTGCACTTACATGTATGAAACATGTAGGTCTTAATGTTGCAAGTGATGCTTTCATGACCTATATGTATATAGGCTGCAGAGGAGGACACGTAATAATTACTGCAGATGATCCTTCTTGTCATTCATCACAAAACGAACAAGACAATAGATATTATGCGCTTTTTGGCGGTGCACCAATGCTTGAGCCTTCAACACCAAATGAAGCAAAAGAGATGACAAGAGTAGGATTTGAAACGTCTGAAAAACTAAAGTCTCCAATACTTCTTAGGACCACAACAAGACTTAATCATGTTCGCGGTGGAATCGAGCTTAAAAAAATGCAAAAACCAAGAAGAAAAGGTAATTTTGAAAAAAGCCCGATGTGGGTTACGACTCCTGATATCGCTCGTGCTCGTCATCCAGAACTCTTAAAAATGCTTAAAAAAGCTGAAGAACTCAGTGAAAAATCAGAGTTTAACAAAATAATAAACATTGGAAAACCCTTTGATTGGGGTATTGTCACCTCTGGTGTTTCCTTTAACTATGTAAAAGAGGTTGCCGAAGACCTCAAACTTAATGTCAGAATTCTAAAGCTTGGTATGAGCAATCCACTACCAAGAAAAATGTGTGAAAAATTCATTAAATCATGTAAAAACATAATACTTGTTGAAGAACTTGAACCAATTTTAGAAAACCAGTTCAAAGTAATCGCGTATGAAATGGGTGCAAACGTTAAATTCTATGGTAAATCGTCAGGGCATTTCTCACGACTTTTTGAATATAATCCTGATATTGTAGCAGAGGCTTTTTCAAAGATATTTAACGTTAAAAACCCGTATTCTGCTGCAAAAACAAGTGATATTAAACTTCCAAGCAGACCGCCAGCACTTTGCCCGGGTTGTCCACATCGTGCGACATATTATGCTGCAAAAAAAGCACAACCTAAAGATGTTATTTATCCTACAGATATAGGGTGTTACACCCTTGGTCGTGCAAAACCACTTGAAATGGCAGATCTGCTTTTATGTATGGGTAGTAATGCAGGAACCGCTTGTGGTCTTGCGGTTGCAACAGATAAAAAAATAATTAGTTTTATGGGCGATAGCACGTTTTTCCATTCAGGTATTCCGCCAGTTGTTAATGCAGTTCACCATAATCATGATGTGGTAATTACTATTCTTGATAACAGAACAACTGCTATGACGGGTCATCAGCCTCACCCAGGCACAGATTTTGATGGAATGGGTCGTCCAGCAAAAAAAATAAATGTTGAAGATGTCTGCAAAGGATGCGGCGTAGAACATATTGAAGTTGTTGACCCAAATAACATTAAAGAGACTACTGAAGCATTTAAACGAGCACTTAATTTTAAGGGAGCCGCAGTTGTTGTAAGTAAATCACCATGTATTCTTCTTGAAAACCGAGATAAAATAAAACGCGGTGAAAAAATACCTGTTTATCAGATAGATCAAGAAAAATGCCGTAAGTGTAAAATATGTATCGGAAGATTTGGCTGTCCTGCAATATATTATGGTAAAGATGGTAGTATTTTAATTGATGAGCAGCAGTGTAACGGCTGTGGCAATTGTGCAACGATTTGTCCTTTTGGAGCAATTCATTTAAAGGAGGATAAATAAAATGAAAGGAAAAATAAACATTGTTCTTACAGGTGTCGGCGGTCAAGGAGTAATTACTGCTGCAAATATACTTGGAAAAGCAGCGGTTAGAGTAGGTGTTAATGTATTTGTATCTGAAGTTCATGGTATGGCACAGCGCGGCGGCAGCGTGAATGGTACAGTAAGACTTGGTGATGTATCAGGTCCTTTGGTTCCAGCGGGTTCTGCATCTGCTATGCTTAGCATGGAGCCCTTGGAAGCATTACGTTATATCGGGTATACAAATAAAAAAACCAAGATTATAACGGATATTGTACCGGTTATTCCTTTTACTGTGGCAACAGGTGATGAAAAATATCCTGAAGTTGAAAAGATTTTTGAGGAATTAGAAAAATATGGGGAACTTTACAAAATCGATGCTGTAAAACTTGCAAAAGAGGCAGGTGCTCTTATCACAAAAAATGTTGTGATGCTAGGTGCGCTGGCAGGTGCAGAGGTTTTGCCTTTTAAATCAGAGGTACTGCTTGATACAATCCTTGAAAACGTTCCAAAGAAATATCAAAATATAAATAAGAAAGCATTTGAACTAGGTTTTAAAGCAATAAAAAAATAAAACTTTATGTTTTATAGATTTTTTCCATTAAGTAAACGTCAAGTTTTTTTCCAAATTTAAATCCTACTTCTTTGTAGATGCCAACGTGGTTGAAACCTACTTCTTCATGTAAATTAATACTAACTTTATTTCCCTCTGCAATCCTTGAAATTACTGCATGAAGATCTGCTTTTTCTCCTGCATCAATAATTTCTTTCATAAGCTTTTTTCCAATACCTTTTCCTTGATATTTTTCTTTTATGTATATTGAAAGCTCTGCAGTATCAGAATATGCACAGCGTGTAGAATATTTGCTAAGTGATGCAAAACCAACTACTTTTTTATCAATTTCTGCGACAAGTATAGGATTTTTAGAGCCATGTCCCTCAAACCATTCTTTTTGTTCTTCAAATGTTTTAGGTTTTGTATCAAAAGTTGCAACAGTGTTTAAAATCGCATGATTATAAATTTCAGTTATATTCTCTAAATCTTTTAATTCCGCTGCTCTAATTTCAACCAAAATTAAATCACTTAAATCTGATATTGCAACCTATATACTTATAATATACGGATTGCATCATCCCTCTAAGAATGGTTTTGAAAATTATGTTTTGTGTTGAATGCGGAAAAGAAGGTGAAATCTACAAAGACGGTGTATGCATAGAGTGTTACGTTAAAAATAAAAAGTTTACACAAGGGCCAGAAATACTGGATTTACCAGTATGTACACATTGTCAAGGATACAAATATAAAAACACTTGGAAAAATGAAATTTTAAATGATATCTTGCGTAAGTTAATAAAAAACAATTTTGAGATAAGCCGTGAACTTGAAAAAGTTGATATAAATACAAACTGCAGTGAAACTCTGCGTGGGCTTGAATGCAAAGTATACATATCAGGTTTCATACAAGAAAAAGAAATCACAGAAGAACATGAACTGTTTATTAGACTTAGAAAAACAGTATGTGAAACATGCTCAAGGCAATTTGGAGGATATCACGAGGCAATAATTCAAGTAAGAACAGAAAAACGAAAGTTTTCAAACGAAGAACTATCAGATATACGGTCAACAGTTGAAATAATAATTGAAAACATGCAAGCAAAAGGAAACAAAACTCTTTTTATTGCAGATGTAGCGGAAGAACACGGCGGGTTAGACTTTTACATTAGTGATAAAAATGCAGGATTTACTATTTCAAAGATGCTTTTAGATAAATACGGCGGTTATATAAAACAATCTTCAACAAATACTGGAATGAAAGATAGTAAACAAATCTATAAAATGACTTATCTTGTTAGAATTTCGCCTTATAAAAAAGGTGATATCATAAAAAGCGATGATACTTATTATCAAATAAAAAATCTGCAGGCAAATAAAGTAAAATTAATAAATCTAGCAGACTGGCAAGAAACATCAACTGATTTAAAAAACTTGGAAAATGCAAGAATGCTGAGTGGAGAAGAAACCATACGAGAAATGATAATTGTAAGTCAAACAAAAAATGAGCTGCAGTTGATGGATGAAAAAACATATGAGTTGCACGTTGTTAAAAAACCTGAAGAAATCGAGTATAAAACAAGTAAGATACAAGTAATAAAAATAGATGATTTATTGTTTGTACTCCCAAAATTACACAAATAATAAATACATAGAGGTTATTATCGCCTTCTAAGGGAGATATTATTATGGCTAAAACATCTATGAATTTAGAGGAAAACATCGCAAGTATGGTATGTTATATCGGTACTTGGATAACAGGAATAATTTTTATAGTTATGGAAAAAGAAAATAAAACAGTAAGATTTCATGCCTGGCAATCGTTTTTGACGTTTTTGCCATTGACTATAATTGCGCCAGTAATCGGGTGGATTGGAGCCCCGAAAGTAAATTATGTGTATGGTGCGTGGGGGTTAACTGTAGATCAAGGTATTCCTGCACTTATGTGGCTTTCATGGATTATTTATATGATGATCGGTGTTTTGTGGCTAATCTTTATAATAATGGCTGTGCAGAACAAAAAATTCAAACTACCAATAATTGGCGACATCGCAGAGAAACAAGCCCAAAAATAAACAAACATTTTTTTCTTTTTTTTTATAAGAATACATCACTTCGAGTACGTGTAGATATTTCACCAGCTATATTTTTTCTCATGATTTCTTCTACTTCATCATGTTTTTTACTATGGCCTAGTGCCCACATAAGCTTTACATACGCAGTTTCAGCAAGCATATCTTTACAGGATATAACACCTGCTTTTAATAGATCTCGACCAGTTGAATAAACACTCATATTAATTCTTCCAAATATACACTGTGAAGTCATTGCAAAAACAGTTCCCTTATCTCTTAATTCTTTTATTCTTGGAATAATTTTTTCAGGGATATGGCCAAGACCGGTACCAACAAAAACAATTCCTTTTTTTTGAGGTATATCTTGTGGCTCAATACCTGGATATACATAAATCATTGCAACATCTGTTTGCATTTTATCATCAACAACAACTTTACCTTTGGATTTTTTATTATATGAGGTATTTAGTTTTATTTCTTTATTTTCAACAAAACCAATTACTTCTTCATTTACTGTTTTAAATGCGTCACGACGGCTGGTATGAAACTTACGAACCTTTGTGCCACGATGGATAGCATTACATGTATCAGACATTTCATGATGCATTACTGCTACTACTTCACCAATATCTGATTTTGATGCAACAATCGCTGCGGATAAAAGATTTAACTCAGCGTCACTTGAGGGTCTATCACTACTTCTTTGTGCACCAACAAGAACCACAGGTCCTGTAAGATTTTTAAGCATAAATGAAAGTGCTGCTGCAGTATAACCCAATGTATCTGTTCCATGTGGAATAATTACTCCTTTTGCACCAGAATTTAATTCTTCTGCAACGATATTTGCAAGTTTCTGCCAGTTTTTTACTTCAAAATTTTCACTTAATATTTGAAAAGCAACCTGGGTTTTAACATTACATATATCAAAAATTTCAGGTACTGCAAAAGCAAGGTCTTTGGCAGAGCTTGCAGGATGAACAGCACCTGTTCTATAATCAACATAACAGGCTATTGTTCCACCAGTTCCAATAATGGAAATTGTTGGTTTGTTTTTATCAAAAGGTATTTCCTTTGTTTTTTTGATAGATTGTTTATTTTTTTCAACTAAAGTAATTTTTGTGTCTTTATCAACTGCTATACCAATATTGTATCCGTTATCAAGTTTAATTGTAATAATTTTCTCATCGCTGAATTGATGATGAGGCATAAGAAAGCCTTCTTTTGTCATTTTTTTAGATGCTATTCTTATTTTGTCACCAGTTTGAATTTTTGCTTTTTTTAATTTATCTTCAATTAATTTTTTTCTTGTCATATTAATGTATTAGCTGTATGTTTTATCTTTTTAAAGAATTATCCTATGTATGTTTGTAATGAGAGTTGCTTTAAAGTTTGCATATAATGGTAAAAACTTTTATGGTTATGCACGCCAACCAAATTTAAAAACAGTAGAAGAAGAAATAATAAACATTCTTAAAAAAAACAAGTTAATAAAAAACACTAAAGAATCAATTTTCCGCTCAGCAAGTAGAACAGATAAAGGTGTTTCATCACTTGGTAGTGTCGTTGCATTTAATACTAAAAATTTTAAAAAAGAAATGCTTGATAGTTTAAACAAAGAATGCAAGGAGATATTGTTTTATGCTTTCAAAATCGTTGATGATGATTTTTATCCAAGATATGCAAATCTTAGACAGTACAGTTATTATTTAGATGTTACAGCTCTTGATTTTGAAAAAATAGTAAAAACGCTTTCTTTTTTTACAGGTGAGCATGATTTTTCTAATTTTGCAAGAGTTGAAACTGGTAAGAATCCTGTTCGTGTAATTGATAATATTGTAGTTAGCAAATCTGGTAGGTTTTTAGTAATTGATTTTTTTGCACAAAATTTTCTTTGGAATCAGATAAGACGAATTATTTCTGCGGTTGAAAAAGTAGGATGTGATAAAATAACTCAAGATGAAATAATTAATGCTTTGAATAATCCTAAAAAACGTATTGATTTTGGAGTAGCTGCAGCAGAGCCGCTTATTTTAAAAGATATCTTTTATGATTTTGAGTTCGAAGTAGATGATAAGCACTTAACTGAGTTGGATAAATTGGAAAGTAAAATATTTTTACCAAATGGCCGATACTAAACTCTATTTTTTTATTGCCCTATAAATAAAATATGCAAGGCCGCCATAACATATTGTAGCACCAAATATAAACATGATAATTGCTGAAACTGGTAGCATTTTAGGCGTTCACCTCTTTACTTTTTGTTTTTGTTAAAATAAACGCAAAAACAAATAATATTATGATTGGAACTAAACCAAAGATTAAGAGTAACCACCAGGGGTAGTCCATATATGGTTTTGAAATGTTTTCAATTACAGACAATATCAGTATTAATGATAAAATACTAGGTATTACAAACTTAATTAATATATCCCACCATCGTCCTATTTTAATATCTGAAGAAGAATTTGCATGCTTCCTAAGTTTTACAGTTGAATACATCCAGCCTAAGATTAAACATTCTATCAGTCCAATTGTTAAAAGTCCAAAGTTTGCTATGAAATGATCAAAAAGGTCTACTAATTTTAGTCCATTTCCCATTGTAAAAAAAAGACTTAGGCTAAAACCTATTATGCATAATATTGCTGTTGCTTTTCCTTTTGTAATTTTGAATTTATCATTAAGGCTTGAGGCCATCGGTTCAAGCATTGAAAACGCTGAATCAATTCCAAACGTTAGGAGTGCTATAAAAAATATTACTCCAAAAAAGGCTGCTGCAAATGGCAGTAATGAAATTGCAGTAGGATAGGTTACAAATGTTAGATTTGGCCCTGCGATTTGTTGGCCTAGTGCTTCGATTCCTATCCCTTGTGTATACGCAAGATATCCTACAACACTAAATACTGTAAATCCTGCAAGAAAACTAGTTCCTGCATCAGCAAGGGCGATTATGAATGCATTGTTGTTTATATCTGATTTTTTCTTTAAAAAGCTTGCATAAGTTATCATTATGCCCTGTGCAACGCCAATTGAGAAAAATACCTGTGCGTATGCGGCAAGCCAGACATTTATATCTAAAAGACTTGAGAAATTTGGTGTTAAATAATAACTAATTCCTTCAACGGCTCCGGGTAGTGTTAACCCTCTTACGGTTAAGATTATCAGAAGAATTGTTGGTATTGGAACAGTTAATGCAACAACTTTTCCAATTCTTTTTACACCTTTGTACAGTATTAGAAAAACAGTTAGCCATATTGCAATAAGCCCTAAAAGTATAGGTATGCTAAAACTACCAAATATTACAGGGTTGCCTGTGTCGCCCAAAAAATTTTTAAAAAAAACATCAGCAGTGTTACCCCAGCGAATATTTACTGCATATACCATATATGCAAAACACCAGGCCATGATTACTATGTAATATATGGCAACAGTAAACGGCATTAGTACACTTGCCCAGCCAGCTATCTCATATTTTTTCCCGATTTTTTTAAATGCTTCAGGAGGTGCTTTTCGCGCCCAGTGTCCAACTGAGAATTCTAGTATCAGAAGAGGTATTCCTGCAGTAAATAACGCGACAAAATATGGTATTAAAAAAGCTCCTCCTCCGTTTTGATAGCATACATATGGAAATCGCCAGACGTTTCCAAGGCCTACAGCTGAGCCAATTGCAGCCATTATGAATATAAATCTTGAATCCCACTGTTCTTTTTTTTCAGCTATTTTAGCACCTTCGCACAATTTTTATTATTTATATATTATAATAGTACCTAATAAATTTATTTATTTTTTTTCCTCTTTTATTTTTTCTTAGTGGAATATAGATAAAAACATATCGAAAGTGTTAGGAGAATAAAGCCTGGTATTATAGATATAAAACCATAATTTTTAAACAAATGCTCTTTATCTTTAAACATATCTGTTTTTTCTTCATATGTTTGAGGATCTAAGGTAAAGGTTTTTTCTTTAATGTCTATATGAATCAGCCCATTTTGTATGTAGGGATCTGCGGTGATGGGTGTTGTAATATAATTATTAACGTCATTATCATCTATTGTGTATTCTGGTGAAAAAATCCAATGACAATCTCCATTTAATTTATCAAGAGCGTATAGTCGGCCATCATCACATCCGAAGAATACATAGTCTGCGTAAACTATTGGAGAGGAATGAATCGCAGCATTACAAGTAAAATGCCATATTAAATCACCAGTGTGCTTGTCAACTGCATAAAAATTGTTATCAAGACTGCCTGCAAAAAGTATATCTTCAGATATTGCAGGTGTTGTAACAACTCCCCATCCTGTTTGATATTTCCATTTTATTTTTCCGGTTTTAAGGTCATATGCATATATATTGCCGTCCCATGATCCTAGATATATGGTACTTTCATCTATTTTTGGTTTGGAACTTATTTTTCCATTTGTTTGACAGATAAATATTTCTTTTTTGTCTTCGATATCTGTCAAGATTATTTTATCATAATCAATCTGAATTTTTATATTTTCATATATTGTATTTGATTCTATCTGTTTTTCTTCTTTTTTTGTAGTTGTATATTCATTTAAAATTATTGCAGTATTTACTTTATTTAAATCTGCTTTTTTTTCAGGCAGTAAATTTTTTACTTTTGAGATGATTGGATAAATTTC
Source organism: uncultured Thermoplasmatales archaeon (assembly GCA_964517155.1). Lineage (GTDB taxonomy): Archaea > Thermoplasmatota > E2 > DHVEG-1 > DHVEG-1 > PFL35. Next base: position 14,520 of record CAZFAZ010000042.1, on the reverse strand, counting down.
TAACCATCCATTAGGAATCAACTCAGTTATTCCTTTATATTTTTCCTGTTCTTCATTCGAAGGAGTCCAAAGTAAGCCATCTGTGCTTCCAATATGAACAATCATCCCAAAGTTTTTCATTAATTCAGATGTAGTGATTTTACAATCAGTGGTACGATCGGTAATCGGGTATGTGGTCATAATCTCTTTAGCCGTATTTATATCGATTTTACCGTAATATTTCTCTCCAAATTCTTTTAGTTTTTGATATACTTCATCTTTCCAAATTACTTTATCATCTTGAATGTAAAAATAACCATTTTTTGCAGAAAGTTTTGAATAAATTTTTAGTATACTCTGTGGTACGCCTGTAAGCTCTGAGAGCACATTTGCGTCATGTGCTAAACAATTTGAATGATAATATCCATTAAATGTTCTTTTTATTGGCGTATTATATAATGCTTGATGGTATGAAGCAATTTCACCTGTTTTTTTGTCGCCTATAAGCCATTCGTTTGGTATAAGGCCGTTGTTTTTGTATGCAAGGTTTTTAATTACTGCATCAATGCTATCTGAGTATTGGATGGCTTTTCTGGATCTTACGCCTTTAGGGATAGTGTCTTTAATATTCCAGGGGCCTTGTGGTATTGTTTCTGTTTCGGTGAGGATTATTCCTTGGTCATTTTGGTACCAATCTTCTTGGCTCCAAAGTGAACCAGGTGGTGAGGTCATCATAAACCGATATCCTTCTGATGGTTGTATATCTACAATGAAGTTACATCTTTGAGCTATGTACCTTGAAAATATTGTTGCATGTGCAACAACAATTTCTCCATTGGTTGTTGCATCCCCTGTTGCAATAAAAGCGTTACAGTGGCCCTCGTTTTTTAATATATCTTTAGATGCTATTTCTTTTAATCCGTGTAATATGTCTTTTATCGGGTGTATTCCTTTATGAAATTTGGCTAAGGTGTATTGTACATCTTGAACAAATTGTAGTGCAAAGACATCTTCAAATTCAATTTCTCTGTCAAAGATTTTTGCATTTTTGTCTTTTAATCCTTCTGTCATGCCTTGCATTTCTTGTATATATTCATTTGGAACTTGTGTAAAAAATTTTTTTATAGATTCAGATCTGCATATGTTCCACCATTGCTCCGATATTTGGTAATAGTTTTTAGGTTGATTTTTTTTGATAAAAATCTTCATAAAGCCAAAGTTATGTCCAAGATTACTCCAGCGGTGCATCATATCCATTATTTCGTCAGATGCCAGATATGCATATTGGTATCCTCTTTCCCAGGGTTCCCCTTCCACATGTAGGTAGACCCATCCTTGAATATTATATCTAAAACCTTTGCCACATCTATTTTCATTTATATCTGGGCTTGAAGAGTTTACAGTTTCTACAATAAAATAATTTGGTATCAGAATGAGAACAACGATTAAAACTCCCAGCATGCTATTATTTTTAATCATAAAGTTTATATCATATTTTATATATTAATAGTATAAATATTTTTTCATTGCTTGGGTTTTGTCCCTAAAAGTAAGTATCTCCTTAAAATCTTTTTTTTGACACTAAATTCTCAACATTGCCCTTAAATTCACTATTTCTCCTTATTTTAATGGCAGAGCCAAAGAATACAGAAAACTTTTAAAAATGAAGTAACTTCCAGAGTTTTTATTTTACCAAATATTAATGTAACAATATATGAATTATGCATTTGTGAAAGCTGAGCTGATAATTGTTAGATATGGGGAACTTGGTTTAAAAGCATCAAAGACTCGTAAACATTTTGAAAATACTTTAATAAATAACATTAGAAATGCATTGAAAACAAGAAATATTTCTTTTGAAGTAAAAATGAAAAGAGGCAGAATTTATGTTTTTACAGATCAAATAAATGAAAGCATTAATATTCTAAAAAAAATCTTTGGTATCACTTCCATAAGTCCTGCAGTGAAAACAATTAGTGAAATACCATTTATTTCCAAGTTTGCTGTTGATATTTCAAAAGAAGAATTAAACAAAGATAAAAGCTTTGCTTTAAGAGTTGAAAGAACAGGTACGCATAGTTTTTCAAGTCAAGATGTTGCAGTTAAAGTAGGTAATGATATAGTTATTGCAACAGAAGCTAATGTTAATCTAACAGATCCTAATGTGGAGTTATTTATTGAAATACGCGATGAAAATGCTTACTTGTTTACAAAAAAAATCCGTTGTAATGGAGGTTTGCCTCTCAGAACGCAAGGGAAAATTCTGGTTTTTATCAATAGTTTAGATTCTATTTTAGCTGCATGGTATGTTATGCGGAGAGGATGCAGTGTGGTTTTTTTGGATTCTGGTGGCTCACTAGCGGAGGTGCTAAATAGTTTTATTGACGAATGGTATTCAGATAAAGAAATAGTTATTTTTGATAACAAAGAAACAATGTATAAAAATATTAATGATGTGGCGGCTATAAAAAAATGTGTTGCACTTGTCACAGGTCATAGTTTTTATGATAGTTCTTTTGATGTTATTTCTGAACTTAAATTGTTAAATGAGCAAATAAAAATACCTGTTCTAACTCCTTTAATTGCGATGACGTCTGAAGAGATACAAAATAAATGCTTGGAGCTGGGTATTAAAAAATGAACATCGTCGTTTTTGGTGCAGGTGCAATCGGTTCTTTGTTCGGAGGAATTCTTGCTAAAAACAATAATGTTGTCTTAGTTGGTAGAAAAGACCATGTTGAGGCGATTAGAAAAAATGGTCTTAAAATAAAAGGTAAAACAAAGGCTACTGTGAAAGTTTCTGCATTTGAAACGGTTAAAGATATTTCTTTTTCACCAGATCTTATCATCATTTCTGTTAAGTCTTATGATACAGAAAAAGCAGCATGTGAAATTAAAAAAGTCATGAGTGAAGATACATTTGTTATGTCTTTGCAGAATGGTTTGGACAATATCGAAAAAATAGAAAAATTTGTAGACAAAAAGAAACTTTTTGTTTGTATTACAACACACGGCTCTGTTTTTTTTAAACCAGGCGTTGTCAAGCATACTGGTGTTGGTAAAACAAAAATAGGCGGTATTGTAAAAAGCACTTCTGTTGAAGAAAGATTTGTTGATTTATTTAATAAATCTGGTATCAAAACAACTCTTTCTGATGATGTTGTATCTGATATTTGGGCCAAGGCAATTGTAAATTCTAGTATTAATCCTTTAACTTGTTTTTTTAGATGTAAAAATGGCTATATTCTAAAAAATCCTGTTTTAGAAAAGATTATGGAGCGAATTTGTCATGAGTCTACTCTTGTTGCTAGAGCGTCAGGTTTTTTTCTTTCCTATGAGGCTATGCTTGATTTAACTAGGGAAGTTATTATTGATACATGTGATAATTTTTCGTCCATGTTTCAAAGTATTCAAAAAGGTCGTAAAATTGAAATTGATAGTATTAATGGTTTTATTGTTAGAAAAGGTTTAGAGTTTGGTTTGGACGTTTCTTTGAATGAGGTTGTCCTGCATTCTGTTGTTGTATTATGTTAGTTTTTATTTTAGAAATATCTATTTATTAACAACTGTTAACTTTCTATTTGAGTAAAAAACATTATAATATGAAATATAAAATATTTATAGTCAGAAATATTTATATAGATGATAAAACAATATTGTTAATGAAAACCTATAGATATGGGGGAATAATGTTGAACAAAAAAAATAATATATATATTGGTGTTGTAATATTAGTGGCGGCTTGTCTTGTTACTGCCGGATTAATTGCATATGTAGAATATACAAAAACAGAAGAAGAAACCAAAGAAACTGAACCTGAAAAAAAGTTTGACAATCGCATTAGTCCTGATATTAATCAAGGTATAACTGTTGAAGTTTTAAGGATTCGTAATCGTGGTCTTATGGATAAGATGCTTGTTTTAGGTAATAGTTGGAAGAGCACCCCAAGTTTTTATTGGATTATTGATGTTGATGGCAAGATTTGTGATAGTCTTGGTTATGTCGGTCTTGGTTCTAGTGGTACTTTTAATATGTGGGATAATATAGGTTTAGAGACTAAGGTGAATTATTATGTTGGTGAGGAGGTAGAGGAGTCTGATGTGAGCATCTCTATTGTTGAAAAAGTTCCAACTGGATTTCTTGGTCGTAAATCAAATGATGTTGTAAAAGAAGAAATTGAAGTTATTTATAACTTCCGTACAGGTCGTTGGTCTGGTGATGATAATTTTAGGGATAGTGATGGGTATGGTCATTATCTTGGGGAATATTATGAAGTTTGGTTTAATGTATATCAAGCTGATTTTGATCATGATGGTATTCCATACTGGGTTGAGGTAAATGTTCTTGGATCTGATCCAACAGCTGATGATAGGGAGCTAGATCCGGATAATGATGGCATTCCAACAGCATGGGAATGGAAATGGGGTTATGATCCATTTACTTATGATGATCATAAAAACCTTGATCCTGATGTTGATGGACTTAGTAATCTTCAGGAATATCAGATGAGAAAATATTTTGCTGATCCTTATCAACCTGATTTTTATATTGAAGCAGATGGTATGGAAAGTAAAGGTTTATTTGATTCAAAACATATTTTCTTTAAAGAGTCTCAACAGATGATTATTGAGCGTTTTGCTCAGCATGGTATTAATGTTTATATTGATGACGGTTGGGATGATGGTCCGGTGAATGGTGGTGGTGAAATGTTGCCTTTCATTAATGAATTTGATCAGACTCAAGGGCAAATTCTAGGTTTTTATAGACATAATTTTGCTGATGAGAGAAAAGGAATTTTTAGATATTTAATCGTTGCAAATACATTAGGATACAACATTCCAAGTGAATATAACTATTATGATACTATCTTGGTCGGTAATGGTTTTCCTCTTCCTTCACTTAAAAGGTATGTTTTTTCACAAAGAATGATGCGTGTGACTGTAGCAAAAGGTGTTTTACATGAAATGGGGCATTCAATGGGATTAATGCCATGGACCTTCGCTGGTGTAGATATAATGGACCCTGTTGGAAGCAGATATCCTAATATGCCAGATGACGAATATGAGAAATATTTAGAACAATATCACAGCATTATGAACTATAATTACATCTGGAGAGATAAAAATCTATTTGATTATTCAGATGGAAGTAATGATGAATCTTATGACCAGAACGATTGGGATTACCTATATTTACCTACTTTTAAGATAGACTCATTTGCCTATGAAGAACCAATAGATGAAACATTTGAGGATGTTGAATTTGTAAATGAATATCAAGGTGTTCAGTTAAAAGGCTGGATATATGATGAAAATTTAACTAATGAATACCTTAACGAACTATCAAGTCTATCTTATGTTAAAAACGCAGATTGTTCATTTAGATTGTATGTAAACACAGAGAAAACAGCAGATGGATCTTATGATGTCAGAGTTTATACAATGCCAAACGTCTATCCTACAAGTGCATTATGGTCACTTTTTGCACAAGGGCATCTTGAAAACGAAAAAGATATACATTTTTACTCCTTGCAGGGCGAAATAGATCAAGTAATGCAACAACTTGCTGAGATGGAAAACTAGCCAAACTAAAATTTAGATGCACGCTTTACCAGGAATCTTTGGAAAAAGCGATGTCTCTTCTATTCTTTTAAGTCCACAAACGTATCTAGTAAGCCTCTCAATTCCTATTCCAAAACCTGCTGATTTTGGTAATCCTTTAGCAGCATAGTCTAAATATGTTTTAAACTCAGAGCATTTTTTACCTTTTATTCTCATGCGTTTTTTTATTCGTTTATACTCATATTCTCTTTCGCCACCTGAGAGTGCCTCGCCATATTCTTCAGGATATATGAGATCCATGTCTGCAAGAAAACCTGGTTTGTCTTTATGTTCTCTGTCGTAGAATTCACGATGCATTATTGGCATGTCTATAACCCAGATTGGTTCTTTGTATTTTTTAGAAAGCTTTGTTTCAAAATCTTGCCCATATCTTTCATATGCTTCTTTATATGTTATTCTTTTAAAAGGAGATTTGGGTGTTTTGATTGTTCTATCTAGGATTTTTAGTTCTTTTTTGCAGCCTTTTTTAATGGTTTTTATAAGAGTCATAAGCATTTCTTCGCATAGTTTTATTATATCCTCTCTTGAAGCATTTTTTATTTCTAAGTCCAATTGTGTAAATTCAAATAGATGTCTTCCTGTTTTACCTCTATCTTTTGGCTCTAATCTCATGTTTGGTGAGAAAACAAATATTTTTTCAAGTGTTTTTAGTGCTACTTGTTTGTGAAATATCATACTTTGTGTTAGATGATATTTTTGTCCATAGCAGGTTATGTTTCCAGGTGTTGTTGGGTGGTTCAATGGATCAGTCATTGGTGAGAGTATTACAGGGTTTATTTCGATGAAATCTTTTGATTCTAAATATTCTGCAAGTATTCTTCTTATTTTGCTTTGAACTTTAAGTATTGCTTGTTTTTTTGTTTTCATATATTTTGTATTTACAATTCAGACTATTTAATCATAGTGTTATTTTTTTCGTCAAAAATACTAAAAATAGTAAAAAATATAAAGTAAAACCGACATAATGTTAGTTATGATTGATGAAAAAGACAAAAAGATACTTGATGAACTTAAAAAAAATTCCCGTAACTTTACAAAAAATATAGCAAAGAATATTTCAATACCTAGAGTAACAGTACATGATAGAATACAAAAAATGCAAAAAAATGGGATAATAAAAAACTTCAGTGTAAATATTGATTATAAAAAAATTGGTTTTCCAACAGAAGTATTTGTTTTTATAGGATTTCAAGCAAATGTTGAAGTATCGCAAAGAGAACTAGCAAAAAAAATAGGCAAACTAACAGGTATTTCAGAAGTACACATAATATCAGGTGAATACGATCTTTTATTAAAAGTAAGAGGCAGTTCACTTAAAGAAATCGGTAAATTAGTCGTAGATAAACTTAGGACACTTAAAGGCGTAGGAAGAACATTTACATTTGCATGTTTTGAGACTATAAAAGAGGAGGTGTAAAAAAAAATGAAGATATTTGTAACCCGTAAAATACCAGAGCCGGGTCTTAAAATTTTAAGAAAATACCATGAAATACAAATAAATCCACATGATAAAGTTCTTTCAAAAAAAGAAATAATAACTGGACTCAAAGGAAAGGATGGGCTTTTATGTCTTCTAACAGATACAATTGATAAAGAAATAATAGAATCAGAACCAAAGCTTAAGATGATTGCAAACTATGCTGTAGGCTATAACAATATAGATATAAAAACAGCGACTAAACACAAAATACCTGTCAGTAACACACCAGATGTTTTAACAGATACAACAGCTGAGATGGCATGGGCATTACTTTTTTCAGTTGCCCGCAGAATCGTAGAAGCAGATAAATTTACAAGAGCGGGTAAATTCAAAGGTTGGGCGCCAATGCTTATGCATGGTCAAGATGTAAAAGGTAAAACACTTGGAGTTATTGGAACAGGGCGGATTGGAACTACTTTTGCCCTTAAATCCAAAGGATTTGATATGAAAGTTATTTATTATGACACAAATGCAAATAAAGAATTGGAAGAAAAAATAGGTGCAGAAAAAGTGGATTTATACACTCTTTTAAATAAATCTGACTTTATCTCAATTCATGTCCCTTTACTTGATTCAACATATCACATAATATCTGAAGAAGAATTTAAAATGATGAAAAAAACAGCGATATTAATTAACACATCTCGCGGTCCAATAGTTGATGAGCAAGCACTTGCAAAAGCATTACAAAATAAATGGATTTTTGGAGCAGGATTAGATGTTTATGAGCATGAGCCTGAGATAAACAAAAAACTTTTGAAACTTGATAATGCTATATTACAGCCTCATTCTGCGTCTGCAACAACAGAAACAAGGACAAAAATGGCGATTATGGCTGCAGAAAACATGTTGATGGGTTTAAAAGGTGAAACACCAACCAACTGCGTTAACCCTGAAATTAAAGAGTAAAAATCCAAACCTCAGGCTCATCTGGTAAATCTTCTTTTTCTATATCTATTTCATTTCCAACATGTAAAACACGATAAGGATTCTGTTCAAGAAAAGCATCTATTCCTGAGATTGGCAGACTAAGCCCACCTATTTTATAATGCATAGGGATAACTATTTTTGGCTTAATTTTTTTAATAACATTCCATGCTTTTTTATCATCAATCGTAAATGTTCCTCCAACTGGAATAAATAATACATCGACATCCCCAATTTTAGAAGCAGTTTCATCATCTAGTATATGTCCTAAATCTCCAAGATGACAAAAACTTATGTTATCAATTGTAAATTTAAACATTATATTGTTACCACGTTTAGCACCTTTTTCCTCATCATGAAATGCATCTATTCCAAAAACTTCTACACCATCGATATTGCGCTTACGCCCATCCGTAACAACTTTACTACCTGTTTTTTCAACTGTTTTTACACTATTATGGTCATAATGATCATGAGAAACAAGTATTATGTCGCCTTGCACACTAGGTGTAGGAATACCTATGCTTTTACCATCATGCGGGTCTGTAACCAATATTTTATCATTAGTTACTTCAAAGCATGCATGACCATGCCAACGTATCTGTAACATACTATTCTTTTTCCTCCCCCGGTAAACTATCTATAACACAAACTTGTTATAAAAAAATTATGGCTTTAAACGACCAAATTTTATGTATTCAATCTTATCTTTTTCAACACAAGCAAAAATAATTTCTTTATTAACAGAATGAGCAAGGCGAATGGCGCGACTCATCTCAGACCAAGCACTTTTGAATTTCTCATCAACCATATGAACCAGATATTCCGCATGAATCTCATCTGGACTGCGTGTATAGCATCGGAAATCAGTGCCAAACTTAAAACCTGTTTTAGTAATAAGCCCACGTTTTTTCAAATCGCAATATACTTTAAACCTTTCATCAAACATAGGATCTATCTTTTTTATTTTTTGGATAAAATCCTTGCGAGAAATGTCTTTTTTTTTAATATCTACAATATCTAAGATTTTCTCATCAGAAAGATACAAACCTTCAACAAAAGAAAGACGCAGTCCACTGCCAAAAGGTTTGCCGAAAAACTCTTTTTCAAATAAATTATTTTTTAGTTTTTCATCAAAAACAATAATAGAATTATCAAGCAAAAAACCTTTGTTTTTTGTATATTTTGCTTTTTTATTAAAACCTTTAAAATCAACTATTGAAACATCATAGTATGTAACATCACCTTCAGAGTCAACTACGGCAAACCAAAGTTTTACATCTTTTTTTACAACTTTGCATATAAGATTAATTGTTTCTTTTACGTTAAATAAACTGTTTTCAGAAAAAACACAGACAAAAAATTCTTTTTTAAAATCATAAAAAGTAACTCCTTTAATTTCATCATAAAGCGTTACCGAATGTCCTCTATTTTTAATGTCTTTAAAAACAATATACTTTACATCAAAATCTAAATTTTTTCTTACAGCAATTGATACAAGCTCATCAAAACTTAATTTTTTTTCGTCTTTTGTTATACTTATTTTATCTTCATCAATTAAAAAACAGCCTTCAATAAAATCAAGCTGAAGCTTGTTGTCTTTAAGAGGCCTGCCGAAATGACTTTTATTAAAAAGTCTGCCTACGTCTTTTGCTCTTTGAACAATTATTTTTTCGTCTATAAAAGTGCCTTGTATTTTCATTTTTACAAAAAACCATTATTAAAAACTAGTATTATTTGTTTTTCCTGTAATAATCTTTAATACTTCTTGGTATTTCATTATTTGGATAACTGTAGCCTTTATAGCTTGTATATGAAGTGCTGCCGTCATAAGTCTTTTTTTCTTTTGTTATTTTCGTATCATCTTTTGAAGAATTATTAAATAAACCTGCAATTAGCAGGCCTAAACCTAATCCCGCAAGGGCGCCAAAACCAAAAATAACTAACAAGAAACTAAAATCAATTTTGTATCTAACAGGTGAATTAAATTTAGGAAAACCTTCATATCTTGAAGAAATCGCACCTTTGCTGATATTTGTAAAACTTAGAGCACCTGCAATCATTCCGCTAAAACGATAATAGAAAAGTGCTGTTGTAAGGTCTTTTTCATCAAGAAGGCTATCTGCATATTCATAATAGCATACTGGTAGTATAGGTTTAATGCCGTATCCTACACTTTTTAAAATACTTTCAACAGCACTATTATTAATCCTGTTTATTTTTTCTCTGTATTCATTTTCACTGCTGATGCCAATTGTTTCAATTTCAAGATTTGCTTTTGTTATTGCATCAAGTGCTTCAAAAAGGGCAGCTGCAGGATAACCATTTTCTCTTTCAGTTCTAGCATCTTCAAGCATATTTTGAGCACCAGATAAATAATTTGAACTTGTGCCTAATTCCTCCAAAAGAATGCTTGAATATATTATAGCCTGCTGTGCTTCTTCTATGTATTCAATAGCAAGACTGTCAATATCAGATATATGTATTTCATCTGTTTCATTAAAAAAACTTGTTAGATTAATCCACCAGCCTACACTGTCACTGCGTTCATTTGCTCGTGCTAGATATTCTAAGCCGGACAAATATTCCTCTTGTTCATACTTATTTTCAGCTAGTGTTAAATAGTCACTTGCTTCAGAAGCACGTTTCTGAGCACCACCTATACATTGCAAAGTTACAAAACCAGTAATACTACTATTTCTTGCAAGATTTTTTTTAACTTCATGATGACTACTAACTTCATCTATTAAATTACTCACATAATTATCTCTATCATCTTCATCTGTGTTATAATAATTACAGGCATATATTACATATCTGGAGTTTATAAGAGATAAAAACGATTTAGTTGTGCTAGTATAATACATTTCTCGTTCAAACCATGTCTCAGATTCATCTTTTAAAAGCTTAGCTTGATCTAAAAAATTTTTTATTTCGCTATTTGGATAAATCCAAGTAAAACGATCCCAATCCATAACTCGATTAGGAATATTATCACTTGATTCAGTAAACAAAATACTAGCATTTTCATATAGACTTTGTGATTCTTCAAGCAATGAACTTGAAAGACTAAAAAAAGCATTTAGATATTCTTCGCTTTTCATTTTGCCATCATAATAATTAGAACTAAAAACATATCCTGTAAAATTATTGATTGCTTGAACAACATCTTCAACTTCCACTACCTGGATATCATAACCTTTTTCTTTTACATAATCAACAACATTACGTGTAACAGTTTTAATCTGGGTGCTAGTCCATCCATTATTTGTTACAGTTTCTCTAACAGTTTCAAGATAGGTTCCTTGACCTTTTGGAATTAAAAAACGTTTTACGCCAACATTATAGGCTGCATCAATTTTATAAAGTATGCCGCCAATTGGCCCGATGCTTCCATCAGGGTTTATCATACCAGTCATAACAGTATGTTCATCTAAAGACCAGTTTTGTAAAAGAGCAACTGTTGCAACAGTCATAATCCCACCAGCACTAGGTCCTCCAATAACTGGTGCATCGGTACGAACAACAAAGAAATAATCATAAAGAGATGGATTAACATCACAGTTCTCATCATTTTTTACAAGAGCACTTGCAACTTTTACTGCAAGACGTGCAGAACCCTGCATATCCACCTGTGTCAAAGGAAGAGTATCAACAAAAACCTTTCCACTGCCAGGGCTTTGAATAGTAACAGTTATAGTAGACATGACTCCAACGTATCCTTTATCGGTACTTGCAACAGCTGGTGCATAAACTGTCACATTACGATAAAAAAGTATTTCATTTTTTTCATATATCTCTCCTGGATTAGAAAGAGGAATAGATATATCTGTAAAAGATAAAAGCAACAACCCAAGTACGATAACTATTATTGCAGATTTTTTTGGCAAGAGTAAGCCTCCTTGATTAAACATCTTAAATTAGAATCACAATAAAAAACTCTGGTATAAAGTTTATTGCCAAATTATTACCAAAATAATAAACCTATATCTTATTTTAAATCCAATATTCTTAAGTAGGGGAACTAGATACCATTCCACATCTCAAGGTATTAATTAATATAAAAAAATAAAAAAGCCGGAGGCTAAAAGTAATGGTAGAACTTCATGAAATGATATTTAGAGATGCACACCAGTCGATGCTTGCAACAAGAATGAGAACAGAAGATATGCTTCCAATTGCAGAAAAACTTGACAAAGTTGGATATTTCTCAATGGAAGTATGGGGCGGAGCAACTTTTGATGTACCAATTAGATATTTAAATCAATGTCCATGGGAGCGTATACGTGAGCTTAAAAAAGCAATGCCAAACACGCCGATGCAGATGCTTGAGCGTGCAATGAATATTGTTGCTTATTGGAATTTCCCAGATGATATTGTTAAAAAATTTATATTTTTAGCAAAAAAGAATGGTGTAGATTACTTCCGAATTTTTGATGCATTAAACGATATTCGTAATATGGAAGTACCAATGAAAGCGGTCAAAGATAACGGCGGGCATGTACAAGCATGTTTAAGTTATACAATATCTCCAATTCATACTGTTGATTATTTTGTTGATAAGTTTAAAATATTATCAAAAATGGGTGCCGACAGTCTATGTATCAAAGATATGGCCGGTATGATTAGCCCACAGCGTGCTTATGATATAATTAAAGGTGTAAAAGATGCAGGGATAAAAATACCAATTGATCTGCACAGTCATTATACAAGTGGTATGACAGGTATGGCATATCAACGTGCTGTTGAAGCAGGGGTAGACGTTCTTGATACTGCAATGTCTCCTATATCTGGTGGTACTGCAGCACCTGCAACAGAAAGCGTTGTTGCAGCACTTCAGGGTACAAAATGGGATACAGGTTATGATTTAGAGCTTCTCATTGATATTCGTAAATACTTTATGAAAATATGGGATAAATACAGGCATCTTCATAGATTCAATGCACTCAAAGTAGATCCAGCAGTAACACTTCACCAGGTGCCTGGTGGAATGCTTTCAAACTTAATTTTCCAACTTGAAGAACAAGGCGCAGGAGATAAATATCAGGAAATTCTAATAGAGACTGCAAAAGTTCGCGAGGAACTCGGTTATCCTCCACTTGTCACTCCAACTAGTCAAGTAGTAGGTGTTCAAGCAGTTATGAATGTTTTACATGGTAGATACAAAGTTATTACCAAAGAAACAAAAGATTACTGTAAAGGAATGTATGGAAAATCACCTGCTCCAATCGATCCAAAAATAATGAAACTTGTTCTTGGACCAAAATGGAAAGATGAAGTAATCGACTGCAGACCAGCAGATCTACTTGAACCAATGTGGGAGAAGAGAAAAGCAGAGCTGAAAGAACACAGTGATGTAAAATATACTGAAGAAAACGTAATGACTTATGCAATTTACCCGCAGGTCGGTCTTAAATTTTTAAAAGGTCAGGCACAAGCTGAATTTACATCGGATCAGCTTCCATTACCTCTCGATCATAAACTAACGCGAGGTATGGTAAAACAAAGTTTTCCAGAAGTCAAAGATATATGGCTTGAAACAGTGGCACCTGAAGAACGCAGTGGACCTGCACAAATTCCAACCGAGTTTGAAGTAGAAGTCGATGGTGAGCCATTTGAAGTAAAAGTAAATCCAACAGGTGGATTTATGGTAGCCGGTGCAGGACCAGCCGTTGCTGGTGGAAAACCAAAAGATGTTGAAGGTGGCGTTAAATCAAACATGCAAGGAACAATTCTTTCTATCAAAGTTAAAAAAGGTGACAAAGTAAAAACTGGTGATGTAATTGCAACTATTGAAGCAATGAAGATGGAGCAGGAAATTAAAGCTGAAAAAGAAGGCGAAGTAAAAGAAATCTTTATTAAAGAAGGCGAATCTGTTGCAAATGGCGACCTTCTAATGCAAGTACTATAAAAGATATTTGAGGTAATAATAATGCTTAATAAAGTACTCATAGCAAACCGTGGAGAAATCGCGGTTCGTATAATGAGAGCCTGCAAAGAACTAGGAATATCGACCGTTGCAGTGTACTCTGATGCCGATGCAAAAGCACTTTTTGTAAAATATGCTGATGAAAAATACAATATTGGCCCAGGTCCTGCAAGTCAGAGTTATCTTCAGAAACAAAAAATAATTGATGTTGCACTTAAAACTCAGGCTGAGGGAATTCATCCGGGATATGGTTTTATGGCAGAAAACGCAGAGTTTGCAGGTATGTGTCATAAAAACGGAATAGAGTTTATCGGCCCGCCTGTAAAATCAATGGAGCTGATGTGCTCAAAGATTGATTCTAAAAAATCAATGATTAAAGCAGGAGTAAATGTTGTCCCTGGTGTTACAGAAGCAATCGCAGATCATGAAAAAGCAAAAGATATCGCCCATGAAATAGGATATCCTGTGATGCTTAAGGCATCAGCTGGTGGTGGCGGTATTGGAATTCAGATGGTCGAAGATGAAAAACAGATGGAAAAAGCACTTGCATCTGTAAAACAACTTGCAAAAAACAGCTTTGGCGA
>CAZFAZ010000041.1:0-34348 GCA_964517155.1 uncultured Thermoplasmatales archaeon | reverse complement strand
TAATTGTTACTTCATCATCTGCACTAACAGATGTTTGATCATATGTTGAATTAGCAGTTACCAAAACCTCATTTGAAGTATTCATATGCGCTGTTGCATTAAATGTAATATTAATTGTCTGAGATGGTAAAAGATCACCTTGTATTAACCAAGTAATTTGTTCACCATTTATAGTATTAGGTGTAACTGAAAAATCAGTTGCAGAATCAAGACCACAATTCATTGTATCAATTACAACAATATTTGTTAAATCACATGTTCCGGTGTTTTTAATTATTATTTTGAATTCAACATATGCAGTAAACTTTTCTACTACTAAATCATCAACCCATACTTCACCGTCAAATACTTTTTTATCAATAGAAATACTTGGTGTACAACCGCACTCAAAAACTTCTACATATGCATCATCATTATCAGAAACTTGTTTTCCAAGTTCATCCTCTGCAGTAACAGTACCAACATTTGTAGTATTTTCATACAACTGAGTACTTGCAGTAAAAATCCAAGTTTCATCAAGATCAAGCCACCCATCAACATCAAGATCACCAGAAACATAAGAAACAACACCAAGCTTATCATCAGTTACAACAATGTCTTTAAGGTGATGATTACCAGTATTTTTAACAGTATAAGTATATGCTACAAGGTCTCCTAAATTTACTAGGTTTGAATCAGCAGTTTTAACAATACTTATATCAGGACATATTGTAAAAATAGTTGCTGTATCCTCAACAACAACTGGTTCATATTGCTCGTAATAACCAGTAACAATTACTGTATTTACATGTTCACCGCATTCATCAACTGTTACTCTAAAAGTAATTATAACTTTTTCACCTGGTTCTACACCATTTATTACCCAGCACATATCAATTGGATTAATCGGTACGCCATTTACCTGTGGATAACCTGCATAAGTCAAATTTTCAGGAAGTATATCACAAACTTGTATATCAAGAGGAACCTCACCTGTGTTTTTAACAATAATTTTAAATGTTGCCCAATAACCTTTTTCAACATATATATAGTCACCATAAATTCCACTACAATTCCTCTTAGCTTGTTTTTCAACTTCTAAATTAATTATTGGTGGGCATTCTTGTACAACAACACACACTGTATCATTATCAGAAACTTGTTTTCCAAGTTCATCCTCTGCAGTAACAGTACCAACATTTGTAGTACTCTTATCCAACTGAGTACTTGCAGTAAAAATCCAAGTTTCATCAAGATCAAGCCACCCATCAACATTAGTATCACCAGAAACATAAGAAACAACACCAAGCTTATCATCAACTACAACAACATTTCTCAAAGCAGCATTACCCGTATTACTCACCTCATAAGTATAAGTAACCAACTCACCAGGACTAATAAGAGTTTTATCAGCAGACTTAACAATACTTATACCAGGACATAAAACCTCAACAGTTGCATTATCACTATCTATAACAGGCTCAAACTGCTCATAATAACCTACAACATTAACAGTATTAACAAACTTACCACACTCTACAACATCAGCTTCAAATGTAATAACAACAGTCCTACCTGCGACAACATTTTCTATGAACCAACAGCTATCAACAGGCTCCTGAGAAACACCATCAACCTTTGCATTATTTGCATATTGTAAACCAAAAGGCAAAACATCACATACCTCTATATCAAGAGGAACATCACCAGTATTAGTAACCTCAATTTTGAAAGTCACCCAATCACCAACATGCAAAGTAACATTCTCAAGATAATCACCACAACAATTAAGTTTAACAGTTTTTTCAACATTTATATCAATATTTACTTCACAGATTTCAATAGTTGCACTATCAGAATCTGAAACCTCTAAACCAAGAGGATCGGTACCATTAACCTGTACAGTATTTGTTGTTTCAACTGTTGGACTGGTGGTATATTCATAATATTTCTTCTCACCAGGGGCAAGAGAAATCATACTATCCAAAATACCTATATTATCATCAATGACACAAACACCTGTAAGAATAACATTACCAATGTTTTGAACAGTAATATTCCAAGTAGCATACTCTCCAGGTAAAACACAACAAGGAGTAACATTCTTAATAACACTAATTCCTGGATTGATTACAACAACACACACTGTATCATTATCAGAAACTTGTTTTCCAAGTTCATCCTCTGCAGTAACAGTACCAACATTACAAACATCTTGCATTGGATTTGCAGTAGCAGTAAAAATCCAAGTTTCATCAAGATCAAGCCACCCATCAACATCAAGATCACCAGAAACATAAGAAACAACACCAAGCTTATCATCAACTACAACAACATTTCTCAAAGCAGCATTACCTGTATTATTAACCTCATAAGTATAAGTAACCAACTCACCAGGACTAATAAAGGTTTTATCAGCAGACTTAACAATACTTATACCAGGACATAAAACAAATACTTCAGCAGAATCTTCATCTGTTACTTCAGGATAATCCTCATAAGTTCCACTCACATAAACATTATTTATAAGGCCACCGCAAACTTGGCCGTTAACTGTTGCTCTAAAAGTAATTATAAATGTTTCACCAGGATCAACAAAACCCAGATTCCAAACATAAATTGTATCAGGATATGGAACACCCACACTAACTATAACTAAATCAGGTCCATTTGGTGTAGCATGATTATCATAATCAAGACCCCATGGAAGAATATCAGTAACCGTTACATTAAGAGGTGCATCACCAGTGTTAGTAACAGTTATGTTAAATGTCACCCAATCATTTTGATGAACATATGCGATTTCTCCAAAATCACCACAACAGTTTCTCTTAACAGTTTTATTAACTTCTATTCCAAGTTCTGGAGGTTCTTGACACTCTATTACTTCAACAAACTCGGTATCATAATCAGTAACTATTCTTCCAAGTTCATCTTTTGCAGAAACAGTAGCAGTATTTGTTGTATTTTCACATAAAATACTAGTTGCATTGTAAATCCAAGTTTCATCAAGATCAAGCCAACCATCTATATTAGTATCACCAGAAACATAAGAAACACCTGTTATCTTATCATCGGTAACAGTTACATTTATAAGATGATGATTACCAGTGTTTGTAACAGTATAAGTATAAGTTACTTCACTGCCATTACATACAAGGTTTGAATCAGCGCTTTTTACAATCTCTATATCTGGACATAACGCAATAACAGTAGCATTATCTTGTTTGACAACAGGTTCATATCCATCGTAAACTGCGGTAACAACTGCTGTGTTTATATGCTCTCCACAGACCATTACCATAGCTCTAAAGGTAACTATTACTGTACCACCAGTTTGAACGTTATTTATGGTCCAACACATACCATCTGGATGAACTTCAGCACCATTAACTCTAGGATATCCATTATAAACAAGCCCCGGCGGTAAAATATCACAAATCGTTATATTAATTGGAACGTCACCAGTGTTATTAACAGTTATTTTAAACGTAACCCATTCGTTTACATGAGCATAGGTAGTATCATTATATGTTGGATCTTGGCAATTCCATTTAACAATTTTTTTAACATCTATATCAATAACTGGACACGGTTCACAAATCACAATACTATTAGTATCATCATCATACACAACAATACCAAATTGATCCTCCCCTGAAGCATTAGCAACATTCTCAATCGGCCCAGGTAAATCACTTTCAGTTACCTGATGTTGCACTATTCCAACAGCCCACTCACCAGGAGCAAGCACCGTACTATTCAACCCAATAACACCAAGAACATCATCCACAACACTAACATTATAAAGAGTTACATCACCAATATTAGTAACCCTATAAGTATAAGTTATAATACCACCAAGATCTACACATTCACAGATATCATTTGTTTTTACAAGGTCAATACCACGCTCTAACTCACAAATCACATTTACAGTTGCATTAGCAGAAACATCATACGAACCGTCGATATTGGAAACAGATTCTCCTCCAGGATAATCAACAGGATCAAAACCCTCAGGATGCGCAGTAAGATTATTTATCCCCAAACCACAATCTACAGCTGTTGCATTATAATAAAAAGTAAGATTTTCACCAGGCATAATAGTAGGAGGTTTATACCAAGTAACAGTATTATTTTCCCAATCAACTACTTCCATATTTGGCCAACCCATGCTTTCATAAATAGTAGAGCTACCATTAACATACCTAAGATTACTTGGCAGTTGATCAAAAACATTACCACAGAAATGCATTAAATAACACTCAGATGGATTATAAATAACTGCTTTGAATCTAACATTATCACCAAGATTAACATCAGCATAATCTGACCAAGCAGTTCCATTCCAAACCCATTTTTCGATTTCTACACCAGGTGCACATGGGACAATAACTGTAGCAATGTCTTCATCACCCACAATTTCACTTTGTGCTGCACCTACAGCTGATGCTGAATTTTCGTAAACTCCAAAACCATCTACAATTGCATCAAAAGTGATAACTGCGGTATCATTAGGATTAACAATGCCAATATGCCAAACATACATAATATGACCATCATTAACATAAGACAAAACAATAGTTTCAGGCTCAAAAGGTGTAGCATTATTGTTATAAATAAGACCTTGAGGCAAACTATCAAAAACAGTTATATTAAGAGGTACATCCCCCGTATTTTTAACTTCTATCTTAAACCTGACAGAATCGCCTTTATCAACAATTACACTATCGTAATATAAACAACAATCGCGGGAGTAAGATTGATATGAACTACAGGATAAATCTCTTACATATTTGTTGACTTCAATATCTGCAGATGGCAGAATTATAGTAAAAAAAGCATCGTTGGTTTTGGTAAAAGGATATGGATTTCCACACCCTGATTGATATCTTGTACCTGTTAAAACAGCAACATTTCTTGTAGAAGATACTGCCTCAGGATTAGTTATACCACGAGGTTCATACAGATTGTACTCAGATTCATAATACTTATTATAGTGGTCTATAATTTCACCATGAATAATAATTTCTATGGATTGACCCACCCCCATATCTCCAATGTTCCATTCTATTTTTGTACAAGGACCTAATATACCATTACCTAAATCAAAATATTGGTTATAAGATACTAGTGATGGTGCGCTAGATGAATTGATGAACGCAACAGTGTTAGGTAGATAATCTATAATTTTTACATCGCTTGTTGTTTTTTCGGCTGTAAAAATCAATCTGAATTTAATAATATCCCCAATATTATGTGAAGTTGTTTCATCCCAACTTTGAGTATTATCGTCCCATACCTTTTTACTAAATTCATTATCTGGGCAGATAATTTGAGGCAGTTCATGTATTTCAGGTATTTCGATTTCATATTCTATACCATCATATACATCAACATCATAGTCCTCTGCTGACACAACTGAAAATACTGATAACAGTAATAGACAGTTTATAAAAACAGCTTTAATTATTTTTGAATTTTTTTTCATTTAATTGTTCCTCCGCAATTTTATTTTATTATTTTAATCCAAATATATAGATTATATATAATTTTTTATATATAAAAGCTTTATGGTATAATCATTATCAAAATCCATTCTTAAACTAAGAATAACAAAAGTATTATATTAACTCAAAATATTGATTTTGTTAAAGCTAAATTTATTGCAAAGGCGGCAAAAAATGAAATTAAAAAATAAAATTACAATATCTACTATTCTTATTCTAACAATTATATTACTTGCGGTTACTATATTTGTTAGATTTGATAATAAAGATAAAACATTTGAAATATCTGTAAATAAATCATTTGGATTAAATGCAAATTCCTCAGGCTCATTTATTTTACCAACAAAAGATAAAGGATGCATACTAACTGGTTACACACAATCATACAGCGATAAAAATGGAAATATATGGTTAATAAAAATAAGCGAAAAAGGAACAGAAGAATGGAACAAAACATATGGTGGTAACGGTAAAGATTATGGTAAAATAGTCTTTCAAAAAGATAATAATTCTTATTTTATACTAGGCACAACAAACACATACGTAACAAATATTTATGGTGCAAATATGTGGTTTATCAAAGTCGATCAAAAAGGAAATGAAATTTGGAATAAAACATACGGTGGAGTAAGATGGGATGAAGGAAATTCTCTAACAGAAGATGGTAGTGGAAATTTTTTATTAGTAGGTTCCACTGCTTCATACTCAAAAAAAGAATTTATATCTGATGCTTGGTTAGTAAAGGTAAATAAAACCGGACATGAACTTTGGAATAAAACTTTTGGAGGAGAAGATTTTGATGAAGCCAGATCAATTGTAAAAGCAAATGATGAAAGTTATATTATCTGTGGTTTTACAAAATCATATGCAAAAGAAAATAGCGACGCATGGGCAATAAAGGTGAATAGTACAGGACATGAATTATGGAATTACACTTATGGGTTTGAATATAATGATCGTTTTAATCAGGTTATCATATTTGATGATGGTTTTGTTTTTGCAGGACATACTGAAAAGAACGGAATTGGGGATTGGTGTGGATATATTGTAAAAACCGATTTTGATGGTAAAAAAGAATGGGAATTGATAATTGATAATAATTTGGTTGCTGGAATAAGCTCAATTGTAAAAACTTCTCAAGGATTTCTTGCTGCAGGATACATAGGCGTTTATGGGGAGGATAATTTATTAGTAGTAAAAGTTGACAACAACGGAAAAAAAGTATGGCAAGAAGTAATAGATGCAAAACATTATGGAGCAGGCGTATGGATAGATAAAAAAACAGATGATGATTTTGTTATAGCAGGATATATGCAAAAAGAAGAATCTGCAGAAAGTAATATATGGTTTTTAGAAATAAAAATATCATGATATTAAGCCGATGGAGGGAATTGAACCCTCGACCTGCTGATTACGAATCAGCCGCTCAACCGGGCTAAGCTACATCGGCAAACAAAGGCTGTGAATAAAATATTGTAATAAAAAACTGCCTATATCTTTGTTTTTTATCGCAACATCTTTTTACCAACAGATGTTACTATGCATAAAATGATTTGTGGTGCAGATGAGGCCGGCAGAGGTCCTGTAATTGGTCCGCTTATTATAGCAGGCGCATTATTCAAAAACGATCAAGATTTAATAAAATTAAAAGTAAAAGATTCTAAAAAAATTGCTCCTAAAAGAAGAGAATATTTAGCAGAAAAAATAAAACAAATAGCAGTTGATTATGAAGTTTTAGTAATCCCTGCAAAAGATATTGATGATATGCGAAAGGTAATGACTTTAAATGAAATCGAAGTAAATGCTTTTGCACGTGTTATTAAAAAACTAAAACCAGATATTTGTTATGTTGATTCCGCAGATGTAAATGAAAAACGTTTTGCAAATGATATTCTTGCAAATCTTTCGTTTAAACCAGAGATTATTTCAAAACATAAAGCAGACGATATTTATCCTGTTGTTAGTGCCGCATCAATTATTGCAAAAACAAGAAGAGATGAAGAAATTGTAAAGATTGCAGAGCAACTTGAAAAAAAACTAAATATTCCAATGGGCAGTGGTTATCCTGCCGATCCAATCACTCAGAATTTTTTAAGCAAATGGCTTGATAAATACAAAAATCTGCCTCCGCAGGTTAGACGTTCTTGGAAAACTACAAGTAATCTTTTAAAACAAAAAAGTATCAAAAAACTTAGTGATTTTTAAAAAAATGAGGGGTAGTAGGGCCTGGATCCTTTAAAGCAGGAAATTAATAAACGTGAATTTGGTGTTTGGAATTTTTTTTGATCCAGACCCAACAAAAATTTTTGTTAGGATGGGATGTGTAAAAATTGGTAGAACTGTAATTATATTTAAGGCTAATCTGGTAAAATGTCAAAATGACAAAATGTCAAAAAAAATAAGATTTTATGCGTTTTTTGAGTGAAAGTATCTGTTACATGCCTCTACACTTGCTACAAGTTGCTCTACATTTAGTGGTTTTGCAAGGTAATCATATATGTATGAGCCTAGTATGCTTAGTTTTTGATAGTCTTTTGTTCCTTTACCTGTAATTATTTCTATTGCAACATCTTTTGTATAACCTTTTTTTACTATTTGATTTATTGTTTCCCAGCCGTCCATTACTGGCATCATTATATCCATAAGTATTACGCCTGTGAACCCTTTTTCGATTTCTTTTAAGCATTCTGAGCCGTTTGTAACTGTTATAACATCATAGTTTTGTCTTTCAAGAACAGTTTTTAGTGATATTAAGACGTCAGGCTCGTCATCAACAATCATTACTCTTTTATTCATCTTTATTTTTTCACCTTCCTAAGAAACATCTTTACCATGACAATTTTTGTCAAATATGGTATTTAAAGTTAACCTGCAAAAATGTCATATTGAAAAAATTGTAAACAAAAAAAAAGAAAAAAAATAACTTTTTTATTGGTTTTTATCTTGGAATTCTTTTAAGAATTCTGCTAGTTTTTCAGCACCCTCAATTGGCATTGCATTATAAATTGATGCTCTCATTCCACCTACTGAGCGGTGTCCTTTTAATCCAATAAGCTCTTTTTGTTTTGCTTCACTTACACATTTTTGTTCCAACTCTTCATTTGGAAGCCTAAATGTTATATTCATAAGTGATCGGGAATCTGGTTTTGCGTGTCCTTTGTAAAATCCTTTTGATTTGTCGATTACGTCGTATATTATTTTTGCTTTTTTGCGGTTTAGTTTTTCAATTGCAGGTATTCCACCGATACTTTTCAGATGCTCCAAGCATAGCTTGCACATATATATTGAAAAGGTCGGACATGTGTTAAAAAGTGAGTCTTTATCTGAGTGTGTCACCCATTTTTGCATTGTTGGCGTGTTTTCAGAAACTCTTTTGAGCAAGTCTTCTCTTACAATTAGCATTGTAACACCAGCAGGCCCTATGTTTTTTTGTGCACCAGCATATATTACACCAAACTTTTTTGCATCTACGACTTTGTCCATCATATTTGAGCTCATGTCACAGACAAGTGGTACATCACTAGGTGTTTTTGGCCATTCATGGTATTCTGTACCATATATTGTGTTGTTTCCTGTAATGTGTGCATATGCTGCTTTGTCGCTAAATTTTATGTTTTTTGGTATATATGAAAAGTTTTCAGCCTCTGAACTTGCAACAACATTTACATCCCCATAAAATTTTGCTTCTTTTATTGCTTTTTTTGCCCATACGCCCGTATTTACATATTCCATTGGTTTTCCTTTTACTTGAAGGTTTACTGGAACCATATAAAACTGTGTAGATGCTCCGCCCTGCAGCCATAATACTTTGTAATCATCAGGTAGTTTCATAAGTTCTTTTACTAGGTCTGTTGCTTGTTTGTGGACTGCATCATATTCTTTTGACCTGTGTGAAATCTCTAGTATTGACATGCCTGTTCCGCTAAAGTTTAAAAATTCTTCTTGTGCTTTTTTTAGTGCAGGAAGCGGAAGTGTTGCTGGTCCTGCATAGAAATTATAGATTCTTTTTGTCATAAAATCTACCCCATTAAATCTTGCTGGTGGGGTGTATAAACAATTGAGATTTAAAGCATTCGGATAACTGTTGTAAAGAAGCAGGGTAAGAGTTGTACAACAAGTCTTTTTAAATAAAAACTACAAAATAAAAATTGTGTGAGGTTTTAAAATATGAAGCACTTATTAATGATGGCATTAAAAAATCGTTTTGAAATGGCAAAAGAAGATGCTGTTGCACTTGCTAAAACTGTTGAAAATATTTTTGACGGTCAAGATGAAATAGAGGACATGAGTATAGATAAATATTCAAGAGCACTTTTATATGAACTTCAAAGACAAAATCTGTTAAAGCAGAGGCGTGAAGAATTCAAAGAACAAGGAAGAATTACAAGAAAATTTTATTGGTCTTTTAATGATGAGATGATACGTCAAGCAGCTCATGAAGAAAAAGTTGAAGATCCTTATAAGATTTATAAAAAAATTCCTAAAGACGCATGGAAAATTCATAATTATTGTAACTAAAAAAAGTAATTTTTTTAATTATATATAGATGGCGGGTCTAAGAGTTGTTCATACTGAAGAATATCTCTTACATTTTTTTCTTTTTCACGTGCTTTTTTAAGTTCAACTCGTACATCAAAAATAATTTGATAGATAAAATATATAGATAGTGTAAAGCTTAAAGCCGCAACAAGTAAAACTAAGAGTAAGAAGATATTTGTTTGTACTAGTATTAAATTGTTTAGAATTAAAAATATTAACCATGATATTGATAATATAATTAACAAGACCCAAAATGTCATAGTCATGGTAAGCGCTTTTATTTTTTTCATTTTTTTATTCCTTAGACTAATCTGTTGTTTTACAAGTACTTAAATATTTCTTAAAAAATATAATAAAAACTATTTAAAATTCTTGAGAAAGTGCATTTTTAAGTTTTTCAAGCTTTAACAAAGATTTTTCAAAAACCTTATTTGCAATATCTACAAGCAAAAAAACATATTCTTTATCACAATACAGTTTACCATTTATACCCACTGGCGCATCGATACGCTCAGTGCTTGTAATCTCAACAATTATATTTTTTTCACTTGTTTTAAAACCACTATGTTTAAAACCACAGTTAACAGTAGTTTTTACAAGTTTATCTGCACAATATATATCTTTTGCGTAAACATGAATAATTGGTGATTGTGCAAGAAACCAGAGTTGTCCGGCTCCTGAGCTTTTTTCCAAAGATAAAAAAACGTCTTTGGCATTTATTTTTCTATGCCATTTGCCAAGAAACTCTGCATTTTTTTTATCACCAAGATCAGGCAGCTCAAGTAAGACTATCCGGCCATAACAACTGCTACTGGTATAGTAGTTTTCATTTGAATTAATAATATCAATTATAGGAATTATTCCTTCATCGACTAGTTTTTCTTTTTTTGCATTTTCTAGCTTTTGCATTGTAAGTTTTTTGTTTTGAATGAAATCTCTTTCTTTTATCATAACTTGTTTTCCTTTTTGATTTCTATATTTCTTTTTTTGAGTTCTTTGAAAAGATATTTAGGATTTATTATTTCTTCTGATGTAAAAACACCGTATTTATCAATTATTTTTTGTTGTATCATCTGCGCAATAATTGATACGGGATAACCTGTGGTTCGCATCATAGCAGAAATATTATTCTTGGAATCATAGCAATCAATCATTGTATACTCAAGTTTTGTTTTTTTATTGTTTTTTGTACCTTGTGCAAAGACTTTGAGCAATACTATATCTTCACCTTCAAAAGGAATTAATTTTTTAAGAAGTTTTATTAGTATTTCCCTTGGGATTATTTTGTATCCATTTATATTGAAGGACTTGTCAGAACCGAGTCCTAAGTCAATTAGCAATTTGAATTTTTCGCAGTGCCCAGGATATCTTATAGTTTTATAATCAAGATATTTAATTATATATCTAAATGTATATGGAAGTGTTGAACATCCTCCTGAAGTAACAAATGCTTCCATCTCCCCAAAAGGCTCCGGAAAAGCAATCTTTTCAATTTCAGTTAGTGATTTTTTAAAAACTATTTTTTTATTATCAAGAACAATTGCATCTTGAACATATTCATTTATAAGACCATTAGGTGAAAAGACAAACTGATAATTAAAAGGCAAAACAGGATTTTTTGGAAGACCACCAACTCTTAATTTAACATAATCAACACTATCATAAAAATCAACAATATCGCGTGTAATCACGGATACAAGGCCCGGTGCAAGACCGCAATCAGGAATAACTGTAACTTTTACATCTTTTGCTTTTTTATGTAAAGATCTTTGCTTTTCAACAACTTTATTGTTTCCACCAAGATCTATAAAATGAGTTTTTGTTTGAATTGCAATTTTTGTCAAATCATAATTAAAATTATATGGTATCGCAGAAACAACAACATCTGCTTGTCCAAATCTTTTTTTTACTTGAGTTAAACTTTTTACATCAATTTTTCCAAAATTTATTTTTTTATTTTTTAAGAATTCTTTCGCAGCTTCAAGTGTTTTTTTATCATTATCCAATATTGTAACAGAATCAAAATTAGAAAAACTTGAAAGGTCAAATGCAATTGCACGACCCATCATTCCTGAGCCAAGTACTAAAACATTCATATTATCCCTATTTTGTTTGTGAATACTGCGTTGTTTTTTATTAATTATCATCTATTATTGAAAAATTTTCACAATCATTATAAATAAACTCTTTATTTTCCGCACCAAGAAATAAGGGAGGATATAACTTTATGCCAGCTGATTTGTGGGACAATAAAATAGAAGCAATGCCTATAAAAAAACTTAAAGAACTACAACTTAAAAGATTAAAAGAACTTATAAACCGTGTTTATTCAAAAAATAAATATTATAAACTAAAGTTTGACGAAGCAAAAGTAAAACCCTCAGACATCAAAGAACTCAAAGACCTTGAAAAACTACCGTTTTTGACAAAACATGATTTGCGAAAATACTATCCTTTTGGCCTCGTCTGTACAGAACTAGATGAAATCGTAGAAGTCCATGCATCCTCAGGAACAACGGGTAAACCCGTCGTAGGACCATATACAAGAAACGATGTAGATCTCTGGGGAGAAGTCATGGCTAGAGCACTTTATGCAAATGGCATGCGAAAATCTGATCGAATGCAAAACGCATATGGATATGGTTTTTTTACAGGTGCACATGGCTTTGAAAAAGGAGCACAAAAAATAGGTGCAATGGTAATAACAATTGGCTCTGGAAATACACAACGCCAAATTAATGTCATGAAAGATTTTGAAAGCACAGTTCTTGCTTGTACGCCATCTTATTCACTATACATTGCAGAAGTTGCAGAGGAAATGGGGTTTGAGCCGAAAAAAGATTTTAATTTAAAACTTGGAACGTTTGGTGCCGAAGCTTGGTCTGAAGAAATGAGAAGCAATGTAGAAAAAAGATGGGGAATTCATGCCGCAGAACATTACGGTCTCACCGAGATTATTGGACCCGGTGTTGTATCAGAGTGCAAACATAAAAAACTGCATATAAACGCAGATCATTTCCTTGCAGAAATAATAGACCCACAAACCGGAGAAACACTAGAACCAGGTCAAGAAGGAGAACTTGTATTTACAACTCTTACAAAAAAAGCATTCCCTGCCATTCGTTTTAGAACAAAAGACCTTGCAACACTATATGAAGATCCATGCGACTGTGGAAGAACACTTCCAATTCAATCAAGAATAAAAGGTCGCTCTGATGACATGATGAAAGTCAAAGGAGTAATAGTATTTCCTAGTCAAATAGAAGCAGGACTTATGCAAGTAGAAGGAATAAGTGAGTTTTATCAAATAATTAAATCCAAGAAAGGAGATATCACTGAACTTTCAGTTGAAGTAGAACCAACTGAAGCACGTTGGAGGCAAGGACATCTTGACGATCTTGAGCAAAAAGCAGAAGACGAAATATACAGCATTTTAAATCTACATGTTCCTGTAAAGGCAATTCAACCAAAGACAATTGAACGAAGCACAGGAAAAGCAAAAAGAGTCATTGAACGATAAACTAGATGAAAGGATATACTGGCCATAATAAAAATGCAAACAAAAATACATTGAAAAAAATATAGCAAAATGTATTAATCACAATTTTATGCCAGTTAGCGAAGCATTATGTTAAAAAAAGGAGATTTTATTTGGGCTGCGGCTTTAATTGGAATTGTAGCATTTTTAGTATATCCAACTACCCACGAAATGTTTATTGGTTTTACCACAAATTATTCTTATGTAGCAGGATTTATAAAATTTGCCATATTGGCAACGATGGGGGATCTTTTAGCCTATAGGCTAGTTACAAGCGAATGGAAAATACGAAAAGGATTTTTATTCAGAGCATTTATATGGGGGTTTTTAGGAGTTGTAATTACTTTAATATTTACTATTTTCCCTGCAGGTATAACAGATGCAATGGAAAAGGGATTATTGCCCGGAGCTGGATACACTATAGCATTTGCATTTTTAACCAGTGCTATAATGAATTTAACTTTTGCACCAACAATGATGGCGTTCCATAGAATTACTGATACTTACGCAGATCTAAGATTCATTGAAGGGAAAACTAATATAAAACTAGATCAAATATCAAATAAAATAGACTGGGGCAATTTTGTATCTTTTGTTGTATTGAAAACAATTCCACTATTTTGGATACCCGCACATACAATAACTTTCTTATTACCATCAGAGTATAGAGTGCTGGTGGCTGCATTTTTATCAATTGCATTAGGCGCAATATTATCTTTTGCAAAAGCTAAAAATAATCAAAAAAAATAAGTGGTTTTTTACCGCTATTTTTTATTTTTATCCTTTAAAAAATCCTTTATAAAAAAATATGTTAAAACAAATGTTGCAACCATAAGTCCTATTGCATCTGCAATTAAAAGATAGGCAAGATCCATTTTATTTCATCCTCCTTGTATGAATTAAATTTACAATTACAAAAACCAAAAGTGATGCCAAAAGACCTGGATAAAGCGGTTCAAAACCTCCGATATATTGAGGCCATCCCCAAGAATCAAGATTCATGTAACCATTAATCATCCAAAAAAGAGAAGTTACAGAGCCTGCAATCATAGAGAAAATTGATGCCAAAGGTGATTTTTTTCCTTTATAAAAAAATCCTATCATAATTGGAACAATGAGTGCAGAGATGCCTAATGTTCCAATTGTATACCACATAGTAACGATCGAATTGAAAAATAGTGATAAAATCACTGCAAAACCAATAGTTATTATAATTCCAATTTTTGTCATATTAATTACTTGTTTTTCTGTTGCCTGTTTTTTGAATATGTTTTTGTAAAGATCATGGGAGATATTCATAGCACCAAGAAATGTGAAAGAATCAACAGTGCTCATAACAGTTGCAATTAGCCCTGTTAAAAACAAACCTAATAGTGCTGGTGGCAAAAGAGCACTAGCAATTGAGATGTATGATGTTGTTGCAGATTCTACAACTAAAAGCCCAGCGTTTGATGCAGCCGCAGCATACATTCCAGTAAAAGTAGTGCAGATATCAAACAAGAGCCAAAATCCAATTGAAATAAGTATTCCTTTCTTTGGTATTTTATCGTTTTTTGCAGCATAACAACGCTGGTAAAAACCTGGATCTGCAAGTGTCCAGAATGCAAGAAAACCCCATACAAGTATCATTTGAGTAGTCCATCCACCTGTAAGTGTTAAATGTGTCTCAGGAAGATTTAATGTTAAAAAATCAAAGCCACCATATGTTTGAACAGCAAGGGGTATTATCATTGCAACTCCTATCATCATTAAAAAGAATTGAACAAAATCAGTATAGACATCTGCAAAAAAACCACCTCGCATTGTATAAAATACAATTACTATTGTTCCAAGTAGTATTCCAATCCATAAATCCCATCCAAAAATTATACTAAAGATTAGACCCATTGAAAACACATATGGTGCTGGTGTTACCATTATAAAATTAAAAATTGCACCCAAAAATCGTGATTTTTTATCATAGAAACGTTCTAGTTGATCAGGTATCGTATAAAGATTTGATTTTCTAATTCTATTTGCAAGAAAAAACGCAAAGAATAAATAAACTAAATACCAAAAGAATCCTTGGGTAAGCCAGTTTACAAAACCATAATTAAAAGATAGTTCTCCTACACCTAAAAGACCTCCGTACCATGTTGATACAAGTGTTGCAACAAATATTGGAAGTGTTAGTCTTCTACCTGCTAAAAAATAATCATTTAAATTATGAACCTTTCTTTTTATAAAAAAACCTAGTGCAAAAAGCATTACAAAATATGAAATAATTATTGCGTAGTCTACAATTGCAAGTTCTAACATTTTTATCTCCTTACTTTCACAATAAGTATTTTTCCATCTGAAAGATTAATGCTTGCGTTATCTCCAAGCATTTTGTTTGATATACCAAACCAGCCAGCTTTTGTATCAAGATTTTTAATATTCCATTTAAAACCTAGATAGTTTAGATTAGAAACATCAGATAATGGTAAGACTGAGACTATATCATTTTTTTCACCTTTAATCGCGGTTGCTTTCTTTATAAGTTGAATCGTGTTTTTATCATCAATTATCTCTGCAGAAATATCTTTTGAAATCTTATCTAAGCAGTAGATATTTGCAAGAGTATGATCAATTCTATCACCTATTGCTCCAAAGATTTTCAGCTCTGATGGATTAAATGTTTCTGCAAGACTTATTGCAAGCTCTAAATCTGTTTTTTCTTCATCTGTGTCTTTGATAAATTTTGTTTTATTGATTTTTTTAAAATGATTAAAAACTGATATTTTTATAGAGTCAAAATCACCTATTATATAATTAGGAGTAATATCCAGTTCTTTGGCAATATTTGCTCCACCATCAGCACATATTATTATATCAAAATCTTTAAGGATTTTTTTATGAAAATTATAATTTTTTATTGTTCCGTTTGCAATAATTGCAATTTTATTTTTCATATTTTTGCCTCTTTAACGATTTTTAAAAGTTTATCTGTTACATCCACTGCATCTTTACCTAAAATATATGCACATGGCTCTATTCCAAAATCTCCTTTGTGAATAAGTATATCAAAATTTTTACCAGATTCTTTTAATTTAAAATCTTTTGTTAGAAATCCTGTTTTAAATTTTGTTTTTTCTATTTCTTCTGTGTATGCAATATTCATAATTGCATTTGAATCTAATTTTTTACCAAGTTTTATAATAATGGAAGACAAATGTTTGCTTTTACCAAATCTGATGCTATTATATCCTGTGATTTTATCTTCAGAAATTATAAGACCATTTAGAAAACTTGCGACATCATCCGATTTTTTAGCATTTTTTTTACTCATTGCAATATTTATTTTAACTGCGGGTATGAATTTTTTAATGTCTTTTTCTTTTAAGTTGTAAAATGCTTGTTTTAGATTATCAATTATTTTGCTGTTTTCATCAGTAAGAATTTCATTTTTATCTGCAATAAAAAAATTACCTTGTATGTCTTTCTCTGAAAATGTTATGCAGGTTTGAAAATTTATTTTATTTCCTTTAATTATTTTTTCTGTTATCTCTTGTGCAATTTTCATTGTATTTTGTGGTACTTTCTCATTTGTGCTGCAGTAGTTGCTAACCATTGGTTGCGAAAGATTAAGGATTTCTGATATCTTTGATTGTTCTATTTTTTTGCTGTAAAGTATTCTTGCTATTGCTTTTTTGAGATTTATTGTTTTTTCTCCCCCTATAAGAAATACTTCAATAGTCATATTAATCATTAATGGAAAAATATCAATCATTTATAAAACTATCGGAAAAAATAAACAATACAATTAAAAAACCAGAAAAATATAACAAAAAGTATTGATAGAAATAAGAACCTTTGAGCCAAAAGATACATTCAGCGTAATAAAACTTGCAAGCCAAACTCTAACAGAAAGATACAGCCCAAATTTATTTACATACTTTTATGAAACAAACCCTGAAGGTTTTATAGTTGCAACCTTAAATCACAAAATAATAGGATTTTTGACAGGAATAAAAATAAACAATCAAAAAACAAAAATACTAATGCTATCAGTCTCACCAACACATCAAAAACAAAAAATTGGAACAAAAATATTAGAAGAATTCATAAAAAGAACCCAAAAAGAAAATATAGATACAATAGAATTAGAAGTAAGAGCAGACAACAAAAAAGCAATAAATTTTTATGAGAAACATGGATTTAAAAAAATAATAAAAATAAAAGAATTTTATCAAGACGGCAAAAGCGCATACACAATGCAACTAAATCTTTAACGACTCAACAGCACGAAGAAGTTCCTTTTCTTTATCAGTCATGAAACGCTCAGCCATTTGATCAAGTCTATTTGAAACTTTTTCAAGACCTGGACAATTATTATTAGACATTAAAGTCGCAATACCTCGACTTAAAGTAAATACTGCAAGTTTATGCTCACGTTTTGACTTATAGACCTGATAAGGAGTTACATCAAGTTTTTTGTAAGGTATGAAATCTGCACCACCGTTATTTTCGACCATATCCTCCAAATGTGTCTTTAATTGTAATAAAAAGGTATGTAGCTGTATTAATTCATCTTTCTGCATGTTATATCGTCCCTCAATTCCCAAAACAATTAGACAACTAAATAGCTGTAAGGCTTTTTATGTTTTTTCATCAAAAATTTAAATATAATGAAATGATACGGGTTCTCAAAATAATATAAAATAAAAAAAATAAAAGAGTTTTAATCAAGATCTTTTTTTGTAAAAACCTTGACCGAACTAGGTATTTTAATAACATTGCCAAGTTTAATGCCGACTATTTCTTTTACGTTTTTACTATTGGCAATATCTAAAAGCCTTTGAGTTATAATACCATCAAAAACAACAGTTGAAATATTATTGCTTTTCTTTAAAGAATCAGTAAGCTCACGTACAGGTATCTTCTTGATTTCTTTATCATTTTTATCAAAAAGTACTGCTTTTAAACTGCCAGATATCTCAACAAGAATTTTTCCATAATTTTTTTGCTTATCTGTAACTATCTTCTCTGTTTCTAATTCCAAAGATTTTTCTCCATCTTTTTCTTGAATTTCAAATTCTTCTTGTTCTTCTGATTTATCCTGGCGACTGTTACTCTCTATTTTTGATTCATTTTTAGAATGTTTTTCATGCTGTTTTTCCTTTTTGGAAGGAGCTGATTGCTGCACTGGTCTATTACCCAAACCGCTTTTATCTTTTTTCTCAATTTTTATATCATACATCTCAGCATACTGCTCAGCAGGTATCTTATTTTTCAAAGCCTTCATAATAAGTTTTTGAGGAATTTCTTCTACTTCACGTGTTTGTGGCGCACGAGATACAAAATCAATATCTGCAGTCTGCAAAAGCTCTTTTAGAATTAATTCTCCGCCACGATCTCCATCTACAAACGCAGTAGTGATTCGCTCTTTGGTAAGCTCCAGTACAGTTTTTGGAATGTTTGTTCCACCAACCGCAATTACGTTTTTGATACCATATTTTAAAAGATTTAAAACATCACGGCGACCTTCAACAATTATTATTGCATCACTTTTATCAATATTTGGACCCGCTGGGCAATGATCAGGGCCAAAATGTGTAATTTCTTCTATTTGAACCGATTGGCGAACATTATCGGTAATGCTTTCTCCTTCAGTTTTACCTTCTTCAATTACCTGGTTTAATAATTGTTTTGCACGATCTATTACTTGTTTTCTTCGTACGACTCTTACATCTTCCACACGTTCTGTTTTAATAGCTGCTTTACAAGGACCAACACGGTCAATGCTTTCAAAAGCTGCTGCAAGAATTACGGTTTCAACCTTATCAAGAGAAGTTGGAAGTGTGATTTCTCCTTCGCTTTTACCATTTTTTGATTCAAGTTCTACTTCAATTCTTCCAACACGAGCAGAACGCTGAAGCTCTCTAAGATCTAATTCATCTCCAAGAAGTCCTTCAGTTTGACCAAATATCGCTCCGACCACGTCAGATTTTTCAATTATTCCATCAGCCTTTATATGAGCCTTAATTAAATATTTCGTTGTTGCTGGATCAATTACCATTAATTATCACCTTTTTTATTTTATCTTTCTGAAAAATAGCACCATTATCCGCTCTTTAGCAAATAATAGGTGGATTCTTTTACCCGTCCTAATTATTTATTACTTATGCATCATCTCGATTATGAAATTATTAGTTAAGCGGTTAAATACGAATTAATCTCAATTGATTAATGCACCACTAAAGGTGCTATTTTTCTATTATATTTACTTTACTATTACTTATTTATTAGTCGTGCGCCATATTTAAATGTTGTGCTTGTATACTGCATTGAGAGTTTCATATGAAGGAAAAAATCTATATCGGTGTTGCATGGCCTTATGCCAACGGCTCACTTCATCTAGGACATATTGCAGGTTGCTATTTACCCGCAGATATATTTGCAAGATACTGTCGAATGAAAGGAAAAGATGTTTTAATGGTATCTGGAAGTGATGAGCATGGAACACCAATTACTATTACTGCAGATAAAGAAAAAACAACGCCGCAGGCGATAGTTGACAGGTACAACAAAGAACATACCGATAACATGAAACAAATGGGTATTTCTTTTGACCTTTTTACAAGAACTACTACAAAAAATCATGAAAAAGTCGTTCAAGATATATTCTTAACTTTATACAAAAAAGGATATATTTATAAAAAGAGCGTTGAAGCTTTTTATTGTAATAATTGTAACAAATTTTTACCAGATAGATATATCGAAGGCAGTTGTCCAAACTGCGGCAGTCAAAACGCTCGCGGAGATCAGTGTGATGAATGCGGAAGACTTCTTGACCCACAGGATTTAGTAAACGTTAAATGTAAAATCTGCGGTGGAACTCCTGAGATTAAAACTAGTGATCATTTATTTTTTGCTCTTTCTAAATTTGAAGATAGACTTATTGCCTGGATGAAAGATAAAAAATATTGGAAATCCAGTGTTTTAAAATTTACAAAGAACTGGCTTAAAAGCGGTCTTCTGGACAGAGCAATCACTCGTGATATGCAATGGGGAATAAAAGTCCCTATAAAAGGTTTTGAAGATAAACGTATTTACGTCTGGTTTGATGCAGTAATCGGGTATCTATCAGCAAGTAAAGAATGGGCACAAAAGAAAGGCAAACCTGATAAATGGGAAGAATGGTGGAGAGATTCTAAAGCTTTACATTATTATTTTTTAGCAAAAGATAATATTCCTTTTCACACTCTTATCTGGCCGTCTATTATTATGGGATATGATGAAAAATTAAATCTTGCATATGATATTCCTGCAAATGAATATTTAAGACTTAAAGGCGAGCAGTTTTCTAAAAGCCGTGGTATTGCTATATGGGTTCCTGATATTATCAAAAATTTTGATGTTGACGCGGTTAGATATTATCTGTCTATTAACATGCCGGAAAACAAAGACACTGATTGGCTCTGGGATGATTTTGTTGCAAAAAACAATGATGAGCTTGTTGGAGCATATGGCAATTTTGTTCATAGAGTTGTAACATTTACAGAGAAAAACTTTGGCCATATTCCTAAACTTGGCACTCTTGATAAACTTGATAAAGAAGCTTTAGAAAAAATAAAAGAAACATCAAAAGAAGTATCTGAATCTCTTGATAAATGTGAGTTTAAAAAAGGCCTTCGTGCAGCAATGACTCTTGCACAGTTTGGTAATTTTTATTTTGATAAAAAACAACCATGGGCATTAGTTAAAACTGATAAAGAAGCCTGTGGCAGTGTTTTGCATATTTGTCTTAAAATCGTAAAAGCTTTATCTGTTTTTACGGCAGCTTATTTGCCTTTTTCATCTGATAAAATATGGAATTTATTAGGTGAAAAAGAGTCTATTCATGATAAATCTTGGGAAGTTGCATTTGATGATTTAAAAACTGGTTTTAAACTTGAAAGACCTCAGCCTTTGTTTAAAAAACTTGATTTAAAAGATATAATCGTTGAAGAGGATGACCCTTTCTCAAAAGTTGATTTGCGTGTCGCTAAAGTAATCGGTGTGAAAGATCATCCTCAAGCCGATAAACTTTATATGTTGCATCTTGACATGGGTAAAATGGGTAAAAGAGTAATTGTTGCAGGTATGAAACCGTATTACACGCCTGAGGAAATCACGGGCAAGTATATTGTCATTGTTGCAAATCTAAAGCCTGCAAATATTCGTGGTGTTACATCCAGTGGCATGCTTCTTGCCGCAGAAGACAATAAAGGCGTTGTAGCATTGCTTAACCCCGGTGATTCACAACCTGGTTCAGAAGTATTAATTGAAGGAATTGTCAAAAAACCTGCAAGTGTTTTAGAGTTTGATGATTTCAAAAAAATTAACCTCATAATTGATGGCCATGGAAAAGTTACTTATAATAATAAAGTATTGCGTGCTGAAAAAACAGAGTTAACATCTGATAAAACTGTTGAGAAAGGTGCAAAAATATTATAGTTTAAAAGGGAGGAAAAAATATGGTTGTTGTAACTGAAACTGATTTACCTTTAAAGGCTTTTAAAAAAGGAAAAGTTCGTGATGCTTATGATTTAAATGATAAGCTACTTTTAATTGTTACAGATAGAATTAGTGCCTTTGATTTTGTGCTTCATGAAGCTATTCCAAAAAAAGGTATTTGTCTTACGCAGATTTCTAAATTTTGGTTTGATTTTTTTAAAGATACTGTTGAAAGTCACATGATTAGTACAGATGTTTCTGATTTTCCTGAAGAGCTCAAACACCACGCTGATGAACTTAAAGGTAGAAGTATGATTGTTAAAAAAGCAAATGTTTTCCCTGTTGAATGTATTGTTCGTGGTTATATTTCTGGTTCTGCTTGGACGAGTTATCAGAAAGACGGAACTGTTTGTGGCATTAAGTTACGTTCAGGTTTAAAAGAATCAGATAAATTTGATGAGCCACTTTTTACTCCTAGTACAAAAGCTGATTCTGGTCATGATATAAATATTTCTTTTGATGAAATGAAAAAACTTATTGGTGAAAAAGATGCTGAAAAACTTAAAGAATTGTCTCTTAAAATGTACAATAAAGGTGCAGAGTTTGCTCGTAAAAAAGGTATAATTATTGCAGATACCAAGTTTGAGTTTGGTAAAATTGGTGATAAAATAATTGTTGTCGACGAGGTTCTTACTCCAGATAGTTCTCGTTTTTGGCCTGCAGATTTATACAAGCCTGGTAAGAATCAGCCTAGTTTTGATAAACAATATGTTCGTGATTATTTGAGCAGTACTGATTGGGATAAAAATAGTAATCCACCGCATTTACCTGATGAAGTAATTGCTGAGACTCAACGTAAATATCAGGAAGCATATGAAAAGATTACTGGAAAGAAATTTGATTTCTAATCTTCTTTTTTTAGATTTTGTAGATTAGGATATATTTTAATAATTCTAAAAAGAGCTATATAAATATATATTAGTAAGAAAAACCAGTGATAAAACCTTTGAAACATATATCTAGATTAAACTCAAACAAAACAAAATTATTTGAATTTAAAACAAAAGCAATACTTGTACCAGCACATAAAAACAAAAACTCAAAAAAAGGTGAATAAATATTTTTGTAACTATTTGCTACATCTCCACTAAAAATAGAGATATACACAGGAGAAAAACTATAACCAATAAAAACTGGTAAAAAACCAATAACTCCATCAAAATAGTTGTTACTTAAAAAACCAGAAAAATTAAAATTTTTGTAAAAAAACGGTTTTAAAGGGGATATACCCTGTATACGACCGCCAATTTTAAAATGAGAAATAATCATTGGACCCGAAAATATATTATTCAGTCTTTTAAAAATAAAATTTCCTGAATCAAAATTCTTAATTCTATCTATCAAAGTAGAGAGATGATCCATGAAAAAATTATCAATGAAAACATCAAAACTATTCAACAAATTAATTTGTTTTTGAATTTTTTCAAAACCTGAAAAATTGTTTTCAATTTCTAAAAATTGTTTTTTGATAGTTTCTGCTTTGTCAATATCAATTTCCTGTATAACATTATCAAAATATTTTTTTTCAAAAAAATCAAATTTATTCACAGTTACAGTAACTTTTTTATCACAAGAAACAGAAGATACATTTATCGAATTTAAGGATAACGTGGGAGTTACAAATAAAATCAAGATAAATATAATACTTATTTTTCTATTCACAGTTTATAATAAAAAATGCATTATATAAAATATTTCCTAAAAGGATAAAATTAATCTTAATCTATTTGAACACTTGAGCGCCAATCAAATCCAGGCGTCCTCAGACCAATCTTTGGAATTAAAGGATTGTGTCTTTTATGCTCACTTTTAACTCGCATATTTTTGATTTTTTCAAGATCAAAATTTTTAAGACCAGTATTTTTTGCAATATCAGAAATTTCTTGTTTGCGTTCTAAGCCCATAAGAATTTTATCAAGAGTTTCATATGTAAAGCCTAGTTCTTTTTCATCTGTTTGACCTTTAATTAAACCTGCAGTTGGCGCCTTACAAATAATTTCTTTTGGAATTTTTAAAAATTTTGCAAGCTCATAAATCTGGGTTTTATATAAATCTCCCAATGGCATTATATCTGCACCGCCATCGCCGTATTTTGTAAAATAACCAAGAAGCAGTTCAGATTTATTACTAGTACCACAAACAAGTGAACCGACCATATTTGCATATTCAAATAAAAGAGTCATACGAATGCGAGCTTTCATATTTGCAAGTGCCAGTTTATCAGGTTTAACAAAGCAAGTATTTGCCATATTTTTCACTAGTTTTGAGATATCTTTTGTTTCACATAATAAATCAAATTTTTGAGCAATACTTTTCTGATGTTTTATATCAGATTCAGGTGTTATATCATCTGGCATAAAAAGGCAACGTGTCTTTTTTTTACCAAGCGCTTGTTTACAAAGAATTGCAGCTACTGCTGAATCAACACCTCCTGAAAGACCAATTACTACTCCTTTGCAACCTGAGCGTTCAACGTATGTTTTGATAAAATCCTTAATTATGATTGAAACCTCGTTATAATCTAGTGCGATTTTTATCACCTCGTATAATCAAATCTGGTGGAATCTTTATAAATTGAACCCCCGTGAGAGTCCATTGCAACAATTAAAGGTCCAAAGTTTTTTACTTCAAATATCCAGACTGCTTCTGCCATTCCAAGCTTTTCAAGATAAAATACGTCTTTTACTTTTTTAATGCTATCTGCTGCAAGAGCACCGGCACCACCAGTATATGAAGCATATACACATATATATTTTTGTAAGGCTTTTTGTGTATTTTTTCCCATATCTCCTTTTCCGATTATCAGATTAATACCAAACTTTTTAATAAAACTGTCCTCAAAAAGCTCCATACGACTACTAGTCGTAGGACCCGCAGAAACAACATGCCACATATCATCCTTTTTTTGCATTAACGGACCGCAATGATAAAGCCCCATAATACTTGGGTCAAAAGGAATATTGTCTATTTTTTCATCAAGCAAGATTTCATGTGCCGCATCACGCGCTGTAAAAATAGTGCCAGAAACATAAAGGATATCACCAACTCTAAGTTTTTTAACATCCTTAGACGCAATAGGAATCTTAAGATTATACTTGGAAATTATTTCACCTCCCAAGAACCATCAGATTTAATAATCATTGTTGCACGTCTATCAGCCCAACACTGAACAACAAGGCCCACTGGAAGACTTGCAGGATGCCTTGGTGCTTTTTCAATATGAACATCAAGAATTGTTGTTTTTCCACCTAGACCCATAGGACCAATCCCACTTTTGTTTACCTCGTCTTTTATATATTTTTCAATTTTAGCAATATTTTTATCAGGATGACTTACACCCACGGGGCGAAGTAATGCTGTTTTACCAAGTTTCATAGCCAAGTCAGCACCACCTCCAATACCAATACCAACAACTGTAGGTGGGCAAGGATTACCACCCGCATTAATCATTTCTTTTACAACAAAATCTTTTACACCTTCAATTCCTTGCCCAGGTTTAAGCATCACTAGTTTACTCATATTTTCACTGCCACCCCCCTTTGGAATAGCAGTAATCTCAACAGAATCTCCTTCTACAAAATCCCAGGTTATTGCTGGAATAAAATCACCAACATTATCTTTATGATTCGCATGAGTAAAAGCATCAAAAGTATTAGGTCTAAGAGGAACCTCTATAGTTGCTTTCTTAACTCCTTGATAAATTATTTCTTTAAGACTACCAGTGTAAGAAAAATCTTTACCAACCTTTACAAAAAAAGTTTGAACACCTGTATCCTGACAAAGAGGTCTGCCTGTCTTTTTTGCAAGTTCAACATTTTTTAAGATGTTTTCAAGTTGAATTTTTGCAATACCTTCTTCTATCTTACAAGCTTGCTTTAAAGCATTTACAACATCATCTGGAAGCACAACTACGGCTTTTCTGATAAGCTCTACTACGCCTCCCACAACATTATCATAATTCATTTTATAGACAAATAGGGTATCAACTATCATTCAAAATATTTTGTGTTAAAAAAAATAAAAAAAAGAGTTTTTAGGCAGACTAATTTACTGCCTATTTTTTACAAGAGAGTCTACAATACTTGGATCAGCAAGTGTACTTGTATCACCAATCTGGTCAACGTTTCCATCTGCAATTTTACGTAGGATACGTCTCATAATTTTACCAGAACGTGTCTTTGGAAGACCCTCAGCATATTGTATCTTATCTGGTGTTGCGATTGCTCCGATTTCTTGTCTAACCGTATTAACAAGCTCTTTTGTAAGATTTGTATCAACTATTTCACCAGTCTTCAAAGTTACATAAGCATAAATTCCTTGTCCCTTAATTTCATGAGGAAATCCCACTACTGCTGCTTCTGCAACTTTTGGGTGTTTTCCAAGAGCTCCTTCCACCTCTGCTGTACCTATTCTATGACCTGATACATTCATCACATCGTCAACTCTACCTGTAATCCAATAGTATCCATCCTCATCTCTTAAACATCCGTCACCTGTGAAAAAGTATCCGGGATACATTGAAAAATAAGTTTTTCTGAATCTTTCGTGATCACCGTATACCGTTCTCATAAGACCCGGCCATGCAGTTTTTATAACAAGGTTTCCTGAAACTCCATTTCCCTTCAGCTCATTTCCAGCATCATCCAAAAGTGCTGGCTCTACTCCAAAGAATGGATATGTTGCGCTACCAGGCTTTAATGGTGTTGCACCAGGAAGAGGAGTAATTAAAATTCCACCGGTTTCTGTCTGCCACCATGTGTCAACTATTGGACAGCGATTTCCTCCAACAAGTTTGTGATACCAGTTCCACTCTTTTGATTTAATTGGCTCCCCGACGGTTCCAAGAAGTTTTAAACTAGATAAATCGTGTTGTTTTACCCAGTTGTCTCCTTCTTTCATCAAAGCTCTAAGTGCAGTAGGTGCTGTATAAAATGTGTTTACTTTGTGTTTTTCAACTACAGCCCAGAAACGACCCCAATCAGGATAGTTTGGAACACCCTCATACACCAGAGTTATTGCTTTGTTGCATAGTGGACCATATATAATATATGAGTGACCTGTGACCCAACCAATATCTGCTGTGCACCAGTAGATATCCCCGGGGTGATAATCAAATATATATTTATGAGAAACAGATACAAAAACAAGATATCCTGCAGTTGTATGAAGTACTCCTTTTGGTTTCCCAGTAGAGCCAGATGTATATAAAATAAACAATGGATCTTCTGCATCCATTTGCTCTGGTGGACAGTTTGGTTCTGCATTTTTCATTTCTTCATGCCACCAGTAGTCTTTATCAGTCATCTCAACATTTGCACCAACTCTTTTTACAACAATTGTCGATTCAATACTTGGCGTTTCTTTGAGTGCTTTATCTGCAGTTACTTTCATTGGAAGTGGTTTTGCACCACGAACGCCTTCATCCTGAGTGATAAGCATTTTACATTCAGAATCATTAATTCTATCTCTTAAGGAATCTGCTGAAAAACCTCCAAAGACAATACTATGTATTGCACCTATTCTTGCACAAGCAAGCATTGAAATTGCAAGTTCAGGCACCATCTGAAGATAAATACAGACACGATCTCCTTTTTTGACACCTTTTGATTTTAAAACGTTTGCAAATTTTTGTACTTCATCTAAAAGCTCTTTATATGTAAAAGTCTTGTCTTGAGTTGGTTCATTTCCTTCCCAGATAATTGCAATATCATCACCATGACCATTTTCTACATGGCGGTCAAGACAGTTATATGAAACATTTAGTTTTGCACCGTCAAACCATCGAATTTTACCTTTCTTGAAATCATATTCTTGTACTTTGTCCCATTTTTTGTACCAGCTTACATGCTCTTCAGCAAGTTTGCCCCAGAATTTATCAGGGTTTTTTATGGATTCTTCATACATTTTTTTGTATTCATCCATGCTTTTTATGTATGCTTTTGAGCTAAAATCATTGCTCGGTTTAAAGACCGGCATTGTTTCTTGTTCAGCCATATTTTTCACTCCTACTTTGTTTTTATTTATCTATTTTTTCTAATTAGCCTTAATTATTTATAAAGGCTTAAATTAAGGTTAAATCTAAACCTTAAACGGGGTGCGCAAATACTATTTAAGTATAAGTATTTTTTGTATATTTCCTCCATATTTTATATAATATTTGAAATGACTTTTTGTGCAATAGGCGCAAAATCAAAGTCTTTAATTACAGTCATTTTTTCAAGCACGTATTTTCCAACAATTGGCGAATATGAAATAAAATTATTTTCTTTTAAGTACCTTATTTTATTCATTTTATCTTCTTTATAATCTTGATAAGTAGAATATGCAGAGATAATTACCGTTTCAAATTGTCTACGTGCCAAAAATATCGTTGAATAAGTGTCAAGAACATCAATATCTTGTTTTTTTGGTGATTTATTTGGGTTAAATTTAATCGGATAAAATGCAAGGATTTCAAAACCCAAGTGATTTAAACTTGGAAGAGTAATTTTTTTTAGAAGATTTTCATCATAAAAATTTTTTTTCATTCTTGAAACAGTATGACGCGAAAGACCAATATTTTTACCAATTTGCTGGGTAGTAGCATCTGGATTTTTAATAAGTTCAACATAAACCTTTTTTTCTTTTTCAGATAAATAATTTTTGTTTATATCTTTAAACCATGTATCTGTATTATTTTTGCTATCGTCATCTTCAATATTAAAAAGATTTTTTAAAACACGAGCAAAATCAAAAAATCTATTTATGTGACTTATTTCAAATGGGAATATACTCTCATTTGGGTATTCATTTTCTAAAAGCCCTACTTTTCCAAACGTTTCTGTACGAATCTCATTGATTCGTCCAATGTTTGTGTAATTTTTTGAAAGACTTATTGAGAATCCTTTTTCTTGTTCACCTACTGAAAAAAATATTTCTTCAAAAACCTCAATTGTAGCTTTTGTTGTTTTAACACGCTCATCAAGTGGTATTACAGGATTAAATGTAGTATATATAACTGCTAATAGTTCAGCACCTAATCTGTTTAGTAGCGGCACATCTAGTGTTCTATAGTATCCTTGAGCATAAAGTCTTTTTTTAATAGATGTTAGTGTTGATAATTTTATATTTATAATATCTGATAATTCGCTATCATTTATATTTGGATATTTTGTTATTCCATACAGAACTTTTTGTTCTTTTTTTGTTAAAATATCTTTTTTCACAGCAAGGTGAAATATAAAAAGTAAATATATATTTTTCTCAAATTCGCAAAATTAAA
The DNA here is from genome assembly GCA_964517155.1 of uncultured Thermoplasmatales archaeon. Classification (GTDB taxonomy): domain Archaea; phylum Thermoplasmatota; class E2; order DHVEG-1; family DHVEG-1; genus PFL35. The sequence continues at coordinate 4,998 of CAZFAZ010000041.1, read as the reverse complement.
ACAAAAAAATGTTAAAAAGAGCAAAATAAACACCAAAAAATTACATTTTTATGTTAATGCATTACCATATTTCATAATTTGTACAATACAATACAAAAGATTTATTAAACATTTTGTTATTACTCGAAGAAAAAATGAGTTGATAAGATATGGGGCTTACAATAACTGAAAAAATTTTAAACAAACATATTTTAGAAGGCAAACCTAAAAAAGGTGAAGAAACAGGGATAAAAATAGACCAAACCCTCACACAAGATGCAACAGGCACTATGGCTTATTTACAGTTTGAAGCAATGAAAGTACCAAAAGTAAAAACTGAACTATCAGTTAGCTATGTCGATCACAACACAGTTCAAATCGGTTTTGAAAACGCAGATGACCATAAATACCTGCAAAGTGTCGCAGCAAAATATGGAATAGTATATTCCCGTGCCGGCAATGGAATATGTCATCAGGTACATCTTGAGCGTTTTGGAAAACCCGGAAAAACACTACTCGGCTCCGATTCACACACACCAACAGGTGGAGGAATCGGAATGATTGCAATAGGTGCAGGTGGTCTTGATGTCGCAGTTGCAATGGCAGGAGGAGCTTTTTATCTAACTTATCCAAAAGTAATTAAAATTCATTTAACAGGAAAACTAAATCCATGGGTTTCTGCAAAAGATGTAATTTTAAAGGTTCTTGAAATATTTACAACCAAAGGAAACGTTGGTTGTGTTTTTGAATACGGCGGACCCGGTGTAAAAACACTTTCTGTTCCAGAGCGTGCAACAATTACAAACATGGGTGCAGAATGTGGGGTTACAACAAGCGTTTTTCCTAGTGATGACATCACAAAAGAATTTTTAAAAGCACAAGGAAGAGAAAAAGAGTGGGTTGAACTTGTCGCAGATGAAGATGCAAATTATGATAAAATCGTAGAAATTAATCTATCTGAGCTTGAGCCACTTGCAGCAACACCGCACAGCCCCGGAAATATTTCAAAAGTAAAAGATCTAAAAATGCCAGTCGATCAAGTATGTTTAGGATCTTGTACAAACTCATCATATAAGGATCTCATGACTGTTGCAAAAATAGTCGATGGTCATGTCGCTCATCCTAATGTCAGCTTTGTTGTGGCACCAGGAAGCAAACAAGTACTTGAAAACATTACAAAAGATGGTGGTTTTAAAAACCTACTTGCAGCTGGTGCTCGTTTTGCAGAAAATGCATGTGGCTTTTGTATCGGCAACAGCCAGTCACCAAAAACAGATGCAGTATCACTTAGAACTAGTAACCGTAATTTCTTAGGAAGATCAGGAACCAAGAGCGCAAATGTATACTTAGTTAGTCCAGAGACAGCAGCTGCGGCAGTAATCACTGGAGAAGTTACAGATCCTCGTAAACTTGAGAAAATGGGAATAAAATATCCAAAAATAGATATGCCTAAAAAATTTTATATTGATGACTCAATGTTTATCTTTCCAAAAAATGCTAAAAAAACAGATATATATCGTGGACCAAACATAGGAAACCCGCCCTCAGCAGAACCACTTAAAGAAACAATCTCTGGAAAAGCAACAATTAAAGTAGAAGATAAAATCACAACAGATCACATAATTCCAGCAGGTGCTAAGATGAAATATCGATCTAATGTTCCAAAATACTCTGAGTTTTTATTTGAAGTAGTAGACCCAACTTTTCATGACAGGGCAAAAAAAATAAAAGAAGGTGGTAAAGACAACATTATAGTTGCAGGTCTATCCTATGGTCAAGGTAGCAGCCGTGAACATGCAGCACTTTGTCCTATGTATATGGGTGTTAAAGCAGTCATTGCTAAATCAATTGAAAGAATACATAATGCAAACCTGATAAACTTTGGAATATTGCCGCTTAACTTCAAAGACGAAAAAGACTATGATAAAATCGATCAGGGTGATGATATAGAAATACCAGATATCAAAAAGCTTTTGAAAGAAGGTAAAAACTTAGTTGTAAAGAATAAGACTAAAAAAACTGAGTTTGAAGTAGTATATGCTCTTTCTGACAGGCAAAAAAGTGTTTTGCTTGCAGGAGGAACACTTAATCAGATGAAAGGAAAATAAAAAAGGGGAGTTGAAAAAAAATATGGCACAAAGAGGAATTAGAGAATATGATGCTAAAAGCATGCTTGCAAAATACTGGAAAGATTACATCAGCAAGGATTTTAAATATAGTGGAAAAGTAGCACTTGTTGACCCAGATACAAATATGGACACGCTTGCAAGTAAAAATGCTTGGCTTAAAAAAGAAAAACTTGTAGTAAAACCAGATCAGCTTTTTGGAAAACGTGGAAAACATGGTCTGATTTTACTAAACGCAGATTACAATCAAGCTAAAAAATGGATTAAAGAGCGAATGAACAAAGAGACAAAAGTTGGAAAAGTCGAAGGAGAACTCACTCATTTTTTAATTGAACCATTTACTCCACATAAAAACGAGTATTATATCGCAATTAAGGGAAACCGTGAAGGCGATATTGTATATTTCTCAAATCATGGTGGGGTAGATATTGAAAGTGTTTGGGATACCGTATCTGAAATTCATGTAGATGTAGACGCAGATGTTGATAAAATTGATATCGAAAAACAACTACCAAAAGATACACCAAAGGAAAACAAAAAAATCATATCCGATTTTATCAAAGGTCTTTACAAATTCTATGACAACCTTGGCTATACATATCTTGAAATCAATCCTTTTGCAATTGAAAACAAAGAAATCATCCCACTGGATTTGGTCGCAAGAATAGATGATACATCTGAGTTTGAACATAAAGCACAATGGGGTGATTTAAAATTCCCAGCACCATTCGGCCGAAAACTCTCAGGTGGAGAGCTTTTTGTAAAAGAACTAGATGCAAAAACAGGTGCAAGCTTAAAACTTACAGTTCTAAATCCAAAAGGACGCGTTTGGACAATGGTTGCAGGAGGCGGTGCAAGTGTCATTTATGCAGACACCATTGTTGACCTTGGATTTAAAGATGAGCTTGCAAACTATGGAGAATACAGTGGAAACCCTGATACAGAATCGACATATCAGTATGCAAAGACAATACTTGACTTGATGACAAAAGAAAAAGCTTCAAAAGCAAAACCAAAAATCCTCATAATTGGTGGAGGAATAGCAAACTTTACAGATGTTGCAAAAACATTTAAAGGTATTACTATGGCACTTCGTGAATACAAGAAAAAACTAATTGATACACCTGTAAAAATCTATGTCCGCCGTGGTGGACCAAACTATCAAGAAGGGCTTAAAATCATGAAAAAACTTGGCGAAGAACTAGGTGTTCCAATAGAAGTCTATGGACCTGAGACACATATGACTCGTGTGGTTCCTATGGCACTTGAAGGAGGGAAAAAATAAAATGGCTGCAAATAAACCCGAGTATAAACTTTTTGATAAAGATACACGCTCAATAGTGTTTGGATTTCAGCAAAATGCAATACAACGTATGCTTGATTTTGACTATGCATGCCGTCGTGAAAAACCTTCTGTTGCATGTATTGTAAACCCAACACGCGAAGGACTTCACAAATGCTTCTGGGGCACAAAAGAAATTATGATACCAATGTATAAAACCCTTGCAGAAGCAACAACAAAACACAAAGATGCAGATGTAATGGTAAACTTCGCAAGTTTCAGATCAGCATATGATACTACAAAAGAAGCACTTGAAACAAAAACCATTCGAACCGTAGCTGTTATCGCAGAAGGTGTTCCTGAGAAACGTGCAAGACATCTTGCAAAACTTGCAAAGGATAAAAACAAATGGATAATAGGACCTGCAACAGTTGGTGGTATTGCTGGTGGTGCATTTAAGATTGGAAACACCGCAGGAACACTAGACAATATTGTTGCATGTAAACTTCACAGACCAGGATCTGTTGCATATGTATCAAAATCAGGTGGACTTAGTAACGAGCTAAACAATATTATCGCCCTTAACTCAGATGGAGTATACGAAGGTGTTGCAATCGGTGGAGACAGATATCCTGGCTCAGTGTTTATAGACCATATCCTGCGCTACGAGAAAAACCCGGAAGTAAAAATGATAGTACTACTTGGTGAAGTAGGTGGTGCAGATGAATATGAAATAGTCGATCTTCTCAAAAAAGGTAAAATCAAAAAACCACTAATTGCCTGGTGTATAGGAACATGCTCAAAAGTGTTCCCCGCTGAAGTTCAATTCGGCCATGCAGGAGCACGTGCTGGTGCAGATAGAGAAACCGCTGATGCAAAAAACAAAGCACTAAAAGATGCAGGTGCAATTGTTCCAAACAGCTTTGAAGATTTTGACAAAAAAATCAAACAAACATATGAAAAACTTGTAAAAGCAGGAACAATAAAACCAAAAGAAGAAGTAGAACCACCAAAAATACCAATTGATTATAAAGTAGCACTTAAAGAAGGAATAATTCGAAAACCAACCGAGTTTATCAGCACCATTTCTGATGACCGCGGTGAAGAACTTATGTACTGCGGAGTACCTATATCAAAGGTATTCAAAGACGACATCGGCCTTGGCGGAGTAATAGGTCTTTTATGGTTCAAAAAAGAACTTCCAAAATGGGCAACCGACTTTATAGAAATGGTCGTGCTTGTCACTGCAGATCATGGACCAGCAGTATCAGGTGCGCACAACGCAATTGTCTGTGCTCGTGCAGGTAAAGACTTAGTAAGCAGTCTTGCAAGTGGCCTTTTGACAATTGGACCTCGTTTTGGTGGAGCAGTACAAGGCAGTGCAGATCATTTTACAAAATACTTGTATGCAGGTGAAGACCCAACATTTATGATAAAAGACATGAAGAAGAAAAACGTAAACATCCAAGGAATAGGACATAGAATAAAATCTGTTACAAACCCTGATGTTCGCGTAACAGTTCTTAAGGGATATGCACAGAAACACTTCCCAAAAACAGAAACTCTTGACTACGCACTTGAAGTAGAAAAACTAACAACCTCGAAACGTGG
>CAZFAZ010000040.1:0-29126 GCA_964517155.1 uncultured Thermoplasmatales archaeon | reverse complement strand
AATTGTTCAGGTTCATATTCTACATTTTCAAGACCAAGGCCCATTGCAACCTCGTTAAGATTAAGCTCGGTTCCAAGATCAGAAATTGCTACAATATTTTGTATAACAATTTTCAAATCTTTATCTTTGTAGACTTCAACGCCAAGTTTTCTAAGTTTATCTGCAATAATATTTACTGTTTTTTTTACGTCTTCAACGTTTTTTGCGCCGGTACAGTTTGCTTTTCCACTTCTGAATAGTAGTGTAGCGGTTTTTGGTTCAAGTAGACGGTATACTAAACCTGGGAATTGTTCTGGCTCGTATTCAGCTTCTTCTAACGATTGTGCTATTACATCTAAATCCAGTTTATCTGCAAAAGATGTAGATGCAACAATATTTTCAACTATTACTTCTGGCATAAATTTTTTTCCTCCCTAATATTTTTTTATAACGCTCCTATTGATAAAAGTTTTTCTTCCATTTTTTTAACAGCATTAGTCGCATCATCAATATTTTTAGCACCAGTACAAACTATTTTACCAGAGCTAAATATAAGTAAAACTGTGCATATATCGTCCATCCTATAAATTAAACCAGGAAAATCTTCAGGATGATAATCCACGTTTTGAAGTGCAAAGCCTGTTGCAATACTTGCTAGATGCAGTTCTTTTTTAAGATCTGCTGAAACTATAATGTTTTCTATTTGTATATCATAGTTTTTTTTAACGTCAAAGCCAATTTTTTTTATTTGACTTGTAATTTTTTTAATTTTATCACTTGTATCATCTATAGATTTTGAACCAGTGCAAACAACTTTTCCGTTGTTAAGAACGATAACTGCGATTTTATCTTGGTCGTATTTGACAGATAAACCATTAAATTCATCAGGATTATAACTTGAACCTGCTATTTTTTGAGATAAAATCTCGATATCAAGTAACTCTGAAACTTGTGCATATGCAACAATGTTTTCAATTTTTATCTTAGTCATATTATACAAGCCTTTTAGATTCTGAAGTATATAAAGGCCTTTTATAAACGTTTGGATTGATGATAAGGAGAAAAAAAGAGTTTAGTATTTAAACTACCAAATATCATCGATATTAAGCTCGTTTGACTCTTCATCTTTAACATTTATTTTTTTCTTTTTACTACCATTTGCATGGTCAAGCATTCCTCGAAATTCACTATTGCGATATTCAATACGTCTCTCGCAACTTGCTACAGCAAGCTCCCCGCGTGTTCTTTCGATAAGTCCTCTTACCATGTCTTGTTTCTTTTTAATTGGCAGTAAACCTGAAGGGTAATCAAAACGGATAATTACATCATATATTTCTTCCATCATAGTTAGACATTCATCTGCTTTTTTTGCGTCTCCTTTACGAATGCTGTCTAAGGCGGTACGGCGTAGTTCACCTACAAGATCACATAGGCCCATAAGATAACTGCTATATGTTGTCTGCAGATCATCAGGGTCTGGCAGCTCTTCTCCTTTAATAATATTATATAGACAACTTGCTTCAACTAGTTCTTGAGCAGCATTTTCTACAAAACCGGCATGAAAAAGATCAGGATGTGGTTTTGTCATATCATAAAGTGTTTGCAAGTTTGAAGATGCGTTTTTAATGTTGTTTTGTGCATCTTTCATTTTATTCTGATGTACACTTTGGATTGCTTTGCGACAAGAAATAATTATTTCACGGCTATATCTAAGTGCTTGTTCGCGAATTTTATCTTTTCCATCAATGTTTTTCTCGATTTTATCTACTATTTTATCCAAGTTTTTCATACTAGCGATAAAAGCAGTCTTCTATCTTTAAGGTTTTCCATAAAAAAATAAATTAAAGAAAAAATAATTTTACAAAAACTTTTTATTTACACAATAATCAGGTTTTTTACCGGCAAGAACTTTATTTATCTGCTCCGCGCAAATTGTTCCTGCTTTTATTTGCCCTTCCTTTGTGTTTGCACCAATATGTGGTGTCATTACAACATTACCAAGCTCAAATAAAGGACTTTTTTCAGGTGGCTCTTTTTCGTATACGTCAAGTGCCGCACCTGCAATTTTTTTGTTTTTTAAAGCATTGTATAATGCTTTTTCATCAACCGTTCCGCCACGAGCACAGTTTATCAGATAAGCAGAAGGCTTCATTTTTGCAATCATCTCTTCGTTTACAATGTGATGTGTTGTAGGAATATGTGGAACATGCAGGCTTATATAATCAGATTTCTGCATTACATTTGATACTTCTTCTATTTTTTCGATTCCATCTTTTTTCATGTCTTCTTTTGAGATAAATGGATCATAACCGATTACTTTCATTCCAAAACACTTTGCAAGCTTTGCAGTATATCTTCCAATGTTTCCAGTACCGATAAGGCCTAGAGTTTTTCCATCAAGCTCAAAGCCTTTTAGTTGTTTTTTTGCCCATTCTCCTTTTTTCATTGTTTTATCTGCATAAGAAATATATCTTGAAAGAGTAAGCATATGGCCAATTGTTAGTTCTGCAACACTAGCTGTCGCACCAGTTGGAGCATTTACTACTGGGATTTTATTTTTGCCTGCAGTTTCTATATCGACATTGTCTACACCAATTCCTGCACGGCCAATTACTTTAAGTTTTCCTTTTGCACCAGCATCAACAACTTCTTTTACAGCTTTTGTACGACTGCGTATCATAAGTGCATCATATTTCCCTATTTCATTTAAAAGAGTTGCAGCATCCATCTCATCAAATGTTACATCGTGGCCTGCTTTTTTTAAAACTTGAACGGCTTCTTCTGCCATTTTATCAGTTATTAATACTTTCATAATGATTCAACCCCAAAGAACAGGTATCTAAAAAGATATAATAATATTTATGCTAAATGATCAAGCCTAAAATCAATACCAGGATATTCTGCCTCATCACCAAGTTCTTCCTCGATTCTTAAAAGTTGATTATATTTAGCATTTCTATCAGAGCGAGCAGGAGCACCTGTTTTAATTTGTCCAGCACTGGTTCCCACGACAAGATCTGCAATAAAACTATCCTCTGTTTCACCACTCCTATGACTAACAACCGCTGTCCAACCCTGATCATGAGCCATTTTAATTGCATTAAGTGTTTCTGTTACACTGCCAATCTGATTAAGCTTTATAAGAACAGAATTTGCAGCACCAAGTTTAATTCCTTTCTGTATACGTTTAGTATTTGTAACAAATAAATCATCACCAACAATTTGAACTTTATTTCCAAGTTTTTTAGTCAATAAAACCCAACTGTCCCAGTCATCTTCTGCAAGACCATCCTCCAAACTTACAATTGGATATTTTTTACAAAGATCAACATAAAAATCAACCAGCTCTCCTCCAGAAAAAGATTTTTTACCAATTTTATATGCGCCATCATAAAAAAATTCACTACTCGCAGGATCCAAGGCAATTCTCATAAGCCCACTGTAACCAGCATTTTCAACAGCTTTTAACATTATATCAAATCTATCTTCTACTAAAGTCATTTGAGAAGGTGCAAAACCGCCCTCATCACCAATTAATGCCGCACCTGCCCCATATTTTTCTTTTAAAAGTTTTGCAAGATGATGATAAGATTCAGAAATCATACGAATACCTTCACAGAAATATTTGGCACCAGTAGGCATTAACATATGTTCTTGTATGCTGTTTTCTTGACCTGCATGTTTTCCACCATTTATCACGTTGCACATTGGAACTGGCAACATATGTGGTATAACGCCAAATAATTCGCCAATATACTCAAACAATGCAAGACCTTTTGACGCTGCACCTGCTTTGCATACAGCCATGCTAACCGGGAGTATTGAGTTAGCGCCAAGTTTATCCTTGTTTTCAGTACCATCGAGTTTTAACATAATATTATCAATTGTTTCTTGTGCAACAGGATCGAGACCGATAAGTTTTGGAGCAATAATATTTTTTACATTTTTTACTGCTTTTAAGGTTCCTTTTCCAAGATAACGTGATTTATCATCATCACGAAGCTCAAGTGCTTCATGTTGACCAGCGCTTGCCCCACTTGGCGTCATAGCGCGAAAAACACCTTCACTTGTTACAATATCTGCTTCAACAGTTGGGTTTCCACGAGAATCAAGAACTTCACGGGCTCTAACTTTAATTATCTCAGACATAAACCTATTTCCTCAAAACCCCTAAATGTTTTCATGTATTAAAACTCTTTACTCAAAAACAAATAAGTTGTTTTCATACAAACATTTAACAACTCCTTATTTTTTCCCAGATGCGGTTAAAACAAAATGAATAATGGCTATAAATTTCAATTTCATGGTGGCGTAGAAGAAGTAGGGCGCCTTGCAATGACTTTAGAGTTAGAGGATATAAAAATATTATTTGAATATGGTATGAGTCCAGGAAAACCTCCAAGTTACCCGATGCCGCCAGATCCAGTTGATATTATAATGCTTACTCATGCACATCTTGATCATTCAGGTATGATACCATGGCTTTTTTCCAGATTCGACCAAAAAATCCTTACAACAAAAATCACCGGCGAAGTTGCAAATCTTTTACATAAAGACAGTATCTCAATTGCAAAAAGTGAAGGTTATGCTGCACCTTATACTACTGCAGATATCAAAGAAGCAAAACATGCAGTAACACCTATTGCTCCTAAACAAAAAAGAGAATTAGGGGATAGTAATGAAGTAAAATTTCATGATGCAGGGCATATACCTGGCTCTATTATGTTTGAAATAGTTGGAGATAAAAGGATTCTATTTACTGGTGATTTTAATACAGTTGATACTAATATTGTACGTGGTACACATCCTGTCCCATGTGACTATTTATTTCTTGAAGGAACATATGCTGGGCGAGATCATCCTGCAAAAAGGCAGGAAATTGAAAAAAGTATGCTTGATAAAATAGATGAAGTGGTAACCCGTGGCGGTATTGCAGTTCTTCCTGCTTTTGCAGTTTCTCGTTCTCAGGAGATTGCAATGGTTTTAAGAAAATCTGGTTATAATGTTTGGTTTGATGGCATGGGGCGTAAAGTTTCAAAGATTTTTTTAAAATATCCTCGTTTTTTAAAATCACCTGATGAGTTGCGCAAGGCTATTAATAAAATTAACCTGGTTCATTCTGATCATGGTAGAAAGCTTGCTGTAAAAAAAGCAGATGTTATCCTTACATCTAGCGGTATGATGGATGGAGGTCCTGTTCTTAGTTATATGCGTGCTCTTAAGGACGATAGGAAAAACGCTGTGATTTTAACAGGGTATCAAGTCCCTGAAAGCAACTCTCGTCTTCTTGTTGATCATAAAATGCTTGATTTTTATGGTGTTAAAGAAAAAGTTCTTTGTGAAGTTGAATATTTTGATTTTTCTGCTCATGCAGGCCATAGTGAACTTATTGATTTTGCAAAGAAATGTGGTCCTGAAAAAATTATTCTCATGCATAGTGATAATCGTGAAGCATTAGTTGAGCCACTTAGTGAGTTTGCTGAGGTTTTATCTCCTAAAACAGGCGAAATAGTAAACTTGTAGCGTTTTTTGATAAAACTTATTTATTCATAAGAGATATTTAAAAATATAAAATTGAAGTGAGAAAAATGACTGAGATGACACAGCGGCAGAAATATGTTCTTAAGCGTAAACTTGAAGAGCTTAAAGCATGTAGAGGCCGTCATACTGAGCTTATTTCTTTGTATGTTCCACCAAACAAACAAATCTATGATGTTACATCATATCTTCGTAATGAGTATTCTCAATCTCAGAATATTAAATCAAAAACCACTATGAAAAATGTTTTATCTGCAATTGAATCTATTATGAGTCGTCTTAAGAATTTTAAACAACCTCCTGAAAATGGTGTTGTGTTTTTTGTAGGTCATAAAAGCATTGGTGCAGACAAAACAGAGATGGTTGCATATGTAATTGAGCCGCCGATGCCGATTACAACATTTCTTTACCGTTGTGATTCTTTATTTTATCTTGAACCAATTGAGGCAATGATGGTTGAAAAAGAAATTTATGGTCTCTTTTTAATTGATAGACGTGAATGCACTATCGGTCTTCTTAAAGGAAATAGAATAAGTATGCTTAAATATATGACTTCACAAGTGCCAGGTAAACATGGTCGCGGTGGGCAGTCTCAACGTCGTTTCGAGCGTCTTACTGAAATTGCTGCTCATGAATGGTTTGTTACATGTGGTGAGGCGGCAAGTGAAATTTTTAAGCAGGAGGAAAATATTAAAGGTATAATGGTTGGTGGTCCGGGTCCTACTAAACAGTATTTTGTTGAGGAAAATTATCTTCATTATGAGATTCAGGATAAGATAATTGATACGTTTGATACAGGGTATACTGATGAGTTTGGTCTTAGGGAGCTTGTTTCGGCTGCTTCTGAAACTATGACCAATCTTAAGGTTTCTTCTGAGAAAAAACTTATGAAGCGTTTCCTTAACGAGGTGACCAAAACTGAAAGAAGCCTTGCAGTTTATGGGGAATCTGAGATTCGTAAAGCCCTTGAGATGGGTGCTGTAGATATAATTCTTTTATCTGAAAATCTGCGCAGGTATAGGGTTAAAATAGTTTGCCCAACTTGTAACTATTTTGAATGGAGGACAATATCTGAAGAGGATCTTGAGGATTTCAAGTATCCTAATTGCCCAAAATGTAGTAATCCTACTCAGATGGATATGGAAGAAAAGATAGATCTTATTGATGAACTTTCAGATTTAGCTGATAAAACTAGTTCAAAGGTAGAAATTATATCTGCGGGTAGTGAAGAAGGTGATTCTTTATATTCTGCTTTTAATGGTATTGCAGGTATTTTGAGGTATCCTCTGGAATTTTAAAAAATATAGATATTTATAATATCATATTTAAATATTAAAATTAATTTAAACCGATAGTTTTATAAATAATGTAATATATTAATAGTACTAGGGAGTTTAACATGTCAAAAAAAACGTCACGTGAAGATTTTAAATCATTTATACCTACGACTAAAAAGATACCTGAACTAACTTTAAAAGCAGTTTTAGTAGGAGCACTTTTATCAATAATCTTAGGTGCTGCAAATGCATATCTTGGATTGTATGCAGGTATGACTGTTTCTGCGGTTATCCCTGGGGCAGTTATGGCCTTTGCGCTACTTAAGCCATTCAAGGGGACTATCCTTGAAGTAAATATTGGTATGGGTGGTGCAGCAGCAGGTGAAGCACTTGCTGCAGGGGTAATATTTACTATACCTGCTCTTGTTATACTTAAAACATGGACAGAAATTCAATGGTTTGAGACAACAATTATAGCACTTTTAGGTGGTCTTCTTGGTGTTTTATGGATGGTGCCACTTCGTCGTGCACTTGTTATAAAAACTGATTTGCCGTTCCCTGAGGGTATTGCTGTTTCAGCAGTGCTTACCACTACTATAGGTGGTGGAGAAATAAAGGCTGATAAATCTTCAAGTGGTGTAGGTGGTATTTGGCTTCTTGTTGGAGTTGTTATCGCAGGACTTTTTAAGTTTGTACAAGTGGGTTTAAATTCTTTAGCTGGACAGGTGCATGGTCTTATAAATATTGGTAAATATGATATTGGTGGCGGCGAAAAAGACGCTGTGTTATATGGCGGAGTTGCAACATCACCCGCACTTCTTGGTGTAGGATGGATAATAGGTCCAAAAATAGCTGTTTTTATTCTTGTAGGAGGTCTCATTGGCTGGGTTATACTTGCACCACTTATTGCTCTTGCAACAGGTTTACCAACACCTAATTTAAGTGATCCTGAGATCTATAAAGATGTAATGAGCCTTGGTGCAGGCGACCTTGATCTTGGCACTAGTATATGGGGTTTTTTTGAGATTTGGGGTAGTTACATTCGTTACATAGGTGTAGGTGCAATGGTTGTTGGTGGACTTTACACTATTTTTAAGTTACGCTCAAGTCTTGGGGATGGAATCAAAGAAGCAATTATTGGTATTAAAGGCGGAAAAACAACTGTTAAAAAACGTATTGATGAGGATCTCAGCTTTAAATATGTATTTCTTGCAATAGGTGCACTAACTGTACCAATTTTCCTTGTTTATGGTTATATCTCTAGTGAATGGGCAATATCTGGTATAATGGCTGTTTTTGCAATCTTGTTTGCTTTTATCGCCAGTGCCATTGCTGGTTACATGGCCGGTTTACTTGGCAGTTCAAATAACCCGGTTAGTGGTGTAACTGTCGCAGTTCTTCTTATTACATCACTTATCTTGCTTGGTTTTGGTCTTTCTGGAAATGTTGGTGCATATGGTGTAGCAATTTTGATTGCTGCAATTATTTGTTGTGCAGCTGCAATTTCTGGTGATTCACTTCAAGCTTTTGCTTGTGGCCATATGATTGGGGCTACACCAAAAAATCTACAAATATCTAAAATAATTGGTGTTATTGCAGCAGCACCAATCCTTGCAATTGTTGTTCAGGCACTTGATCAAGCATATAAAATAGGTAGTACTAATTTACCTGCGCCTCAGGCGTTTCTTATGAGTGGTATCGTCGAAGGAGTTCTTGGCGGAGGCATGGTTTGGCCTTTTGTACTTGCAGGTGCTGTTCTTGCATTTGTATTGATACTTATTGATTTACCAGTTCTACCTGTTGCAATCGGTATTTATTTGCCGTTTACGCTTAGTGTTCCAATTTTCTTTGGAGGAATAGTAAGACACGTTACAGATAGATTTATTGCAAAGAAATATGGTAGTGCGGAGGAAGAAGAAATTTCTGATTGGGAGATTGCAATTAAGCAGACCGATGTTAAACCAAAGGAAAATGTTATAAGAAGCGGTTTACTTCTCACAGCAGGATTAATTGCTGGTGAAGCACTTATGGGTGTAATTGTTGCATTCATGATAATTGGTGGGCTTAACCTTTCATTGTTTAACTTCCCACCGATATTGCCAAGCATTCTAATATTCTTGTTTGTAGCAGTGCTTCTAGCATATATACCACTGAGGGAAATATTTGCTAATGAGAAGGAGTAACAAAGACAAGAAACCGATACTTCCAACTGAAGAAGAATTCCTGAGATATGTTCCTAAGAGAATTAATCTGCAATGGAAAGTTAACAGTGATGGTCTTGTTGAAATAAAAGTACCGAAGTTTGAATCTGACTTCGGCAAATCTTTTTGTCGTATAATAAAAAAGGATACCCATTTCGCAGGGAATATGGATAAACTTGGAAGTGTTGTATGGCAAAAATGTGATGGCGTAAATACTGTAAAAGATATTTTGGAAATAATAAAAAATCTTTTTCCAGATGAAAAAAACGTTGATCAACGCCTGTATTTATTTTTACAGCAGATGTATAATTTAAAATATTTGGATATGTAAATAATCTTTATTTTTTCTTAGCACTTTTTATGTAGCATTCTTCATGATATTTAGGAGCATTATCTATATAGCTATACACGCCTGGAGACCACAATCTATTAGATAACTGCCTGCCGTGAGAAGGGCAGATAGATAAAATTATCATTTTTTCGCCAGGTTTGATTTCTTTTTTACAGAATTCGCAGTATTCTTTTGTCAGTGGTTTACCTTTATCAAATATCATTTTTATCGTTTATAACAAAATATTATCAGTCTTATATCATTTTTGTAACTTAAAAGCAGTAGAGAGTTTTTTTAAAAATAGCGCTCTTTGGTTTTAATTTTTATTAGTGTGTTTATAAATTATTAAATTACTGAGATTACGTGTTTTATAATCACCAGATTTTTTCGAGTAGAAGGTAAAATTAAATATGTTAATTTAACTAGCTGCATACCCGCTGGGTTTCAGTCCAATTCTTTATTTTAATCAAAAATTGTTAATCAACACTCATTTTTTAAAAAACTGTTACTTGATTGATTTATACAGAAAATAAAAAGCCAAGATTAAAAAAATCGCTCTTAAAAAATTAATTACATAGTTAACGACAAATTCTTCTATATCTTTTGAAATTCCAAGTCCCTTAGAAAATAAAGTTATGGAAAAAAGCACTAATTGCAATATTGCAAATAATAAAAAATACCAAATGTTTTTATTTATTTTATTTTCCATATTTATTCTCTTTCTTTTTAATAATTATTGAAGCTAATATTATAGTAAGTATAGAAGGTACAACTAATATTAAAAGAAGGATTAATGGGGAGAACAAGGAATCTATATTAAATAGAATTAATAATAATGAAATAACCCCAAAAGTAGCAACCGCAGTTGCTAGAAGTAAACCAAATTTTTTATAATTTGTATTATTCATATAATCTCTTCCTTATCATTATTAAATTATTTAAACCATTACTGTCAAGTGAATCGGGAGATTATTTTTTCTAATGCTGGTATTTTGTTTATCATCCAAGCTTGTCAACGTTTTTTTAAAACTCGTTTTCGATGTAGAGTTTACCCACAAGTTGTTCTAGCTCCGTTATTTTTGCTTCATCCTTATATTGCTTCCCATGTTCTTGAAAAGCCGTGTCAAGACACTGATGATATTCTTTTCTCCATAGGTTCACCAATACTGGATGAAGATTATGCTTCCGGCAGACCTCTGCTTGTTTGGTTCCCTGTTCGATTTCTCGAATGACCTCAATTTTGAATTCTCGTGAAAATATTCTTCGTTTTCTAACCATCTTATTGCCCAAATAGATCTTCTTATTTACGTAACTTATTGTGTAATATTGAGGGGTTCACTCCATATTATAGTCAAATTTTGTTAAAAGCAAGTAATTATTATAGTTTTGATTCAGTGTTTCGTGCATAAAGATATACATTGCATTTTTTTACGCTTTGAATTAAATCTTTAAGATCTACAGGTTTTGTTAAATAATCATAGATATATGGTTCAAGCTGTCCCATTCTCTTGTTTTCTCTTATTCCTAATGCACTTATTATTTCTATTGCTACATCTTTCATGTAGCCTTTGTTTACTAGTTCTTTGACTGTTTCCCAGCCATCCATCTGAGGCATCATAAGATCCAGCAGTATTATTCCTTTGAATCCTTTTTCCATTTCTTTAAGGCATTCGACACCATTTGAAGCAGTCACAACCTCATATTTTTCATGCTTTAGGACTACTTTTAAGGATTGAAGTACATCTGGTTCGTCATCAACTATCATTATTTTTTCTTTCATTATAAACACGATCTTTAAACTTTAATTTAAAAAGTGTTATGTTTTGAAAATTTAAAAAACTATATGTTTAATTAAACATTCATAAATAATAATATTTTTTTAAAAAACTGGGATTTTGTATGAAAAAATATGAGTTAATTGAGCATACTGCAGATGTTGGTGTTAAAGCATATGGTAAAACGCTTTCTGAGGCTTTTGAAAATGCTGCAAAGGCAATGTTTGATATTATTACTGATACTTCCGAGGTGGAAAGCACAGGTCAGTATAACATAGAACTTAAAGCATCTGATCTTGAGCAGTTGCTTGTTGATTTTCTTTCTGAGCTTTTGTATCTTCACAGCGCAAACAATCTGGTTTTTGGTTTTTTTAAATTAGATATTGATGAAAATAAAAAGAGTTTGAAAGGTACTTTTTATGGTGAAAAATTTAATATTTCTAAGCATAAGGCGGGTGCTGAGATAAAGGCTGTTACTTATCATATGCTTGAGGTTAAAAAAACTAAGCCTTGTAGTGTTCAGGTTTTGTTTGATATCTAAAGTTTTTTAAGTAGTGCTAAACCTCTTGCAATTATTGCAGTGATTGTTACTAGAAGTACTATTGTTTGAATCATTGTTATTGTGATAATATCAATACTTCTTATCAGTATTAATAGAATAAGAGATGTAATTATCAAAATAAATCCGGATATTACAAAGTCTTTACCTGTTTGTTTATTGACTTTGTACCAGATTTCTTTATTTGACACTGTCTCTGGCAGTCTGAATCCATAAAACCAGTTTGGTTTGATTTTTTTATAAATCAATGGTATTCCAAGTATTATCTCCATTATTCCTACTAAAATAAATATGATTATTATCAGAAGATTTTCATCCATATTTTTAGCACCTACCTTTAGTAATCATCATCTTCTGCCTTTTCTTTTTTTCTTTCTTTAACTATTTTTAGAGTTAATCTAAAAAATTTTATTGTAAAATATATAAGAAATACAATCGCTAAACTAAATATAACTATAGCTAAAACCCCTGAAATAATCCCAAAGTAACTATCTCTAAATATTATTGCTAAAGCAAAAGGGACTATCGATAGAATAATTAGTAAAAGCGGGAGTTTTAAAACTTTAACATTTAGTTCTTCTATCTTATCTTCCAGTTTTGAGATTTCCGGATTTTCCATATATTTAACGAAATTTTAAAATTGTATTTAATACTTTCAGTAACCTCATATTTTTATTTAAATATCAAAAGAACTGTATGTTTTTTAAGCGTGTATCCAAACCGGACGGCTCCCTCGTTTTTTCTTCTCCTGGTTATTTTTCCCGTCCGGGTTCTCCTCACCATATTTTTTTATAGTTTATATGTATACGGTTCACAAATAGTAACAATTGTTAAATTAAGGTGAAAAGAAACATGTCATGTGGAAAAATTACAGAAGATATGAATATACGCGAAGTAATAGAAAAACACCCTGAGGTAATACCTATTTTTCAAAAATATAATATGGGTTGTATAGGCTGTATTGCAGCTAGTTTTGAGAAAATAAGTGATATTGCAAGTGTCCACGGGGTAGATGTTAAAAAATTTTTAGAAGAGCTAAACAGTGCAATGAAGGATTAGTTTTTTTAACATAAATCCAAGCAAGAAATTTTCAAATTTTAGTTTGTGGGATGGATGTCATGTAATTTGTTAGATTAAAACACCGTCAGGAATTTTTTTTGCTTGAGGTAAAGTCACGACATTTATGTCATGTAAGGGTAACTTGTGATTTTTGTTTTGATACATAATTTGAAATTGGTCTTTAACAAAAATATATTTTTTTCTTAGATTATTTTCAATTATCTTTCTTTCGGGGTTGTTATTATTTGGAAAACCATTGTCTTTTATTTCATTTAATCCTTTAGATTTTTTAAGTAAGCCTGAGCAGTCATAAGCAACTTTTTTGTTTATCTGTGAAAGATACACAAATTTATTCAAATCTGCATTGTGACCCCAATATAACATTTTTTTAGTATATTTTAAATTCAAACTGTTACATATTTTTTTAAGAATTATGTCCGTGTTACCGTTATTTAATTCTTCAAGTATCATAGCTGTTGTATTTTTTGGATTTTTTTCTTGCTCTTCTTTGTATATTTTAAAGGCTGAGTTGTATGCCTGTAAAAACAATTCAATTTTAGGCATCCATGCAAGGTTTTTCCATGATTGCCATGTGTTTATTGGATCTCGGAATAAAAATAGTGTTTTATACTCTATGTTTTTTGGTATGAAATTTAATGGATTGTATGTGCATACTAATTCATTTTCGTGCCCTAGAGTTTCTTTAAAAATATTTTTTCCTTTTGATAGTTTAGGCATTATAAAGCTTTTTTTTTCTCTTATAGTTCCTTTTATTGGTTGATAATATGTTTTTGTTTTGGGAATTTGTGCAAAGGAATATAACAAAGCCGTTGACCCTGATCTGCAAGGGGAAATAATGAAAATTAGCTTTCCTTGTTCTTTTGTGTTCATCTCATTTCACAAAATAAAATATTTGTTTTAATATATAACTATTATTATATGTATTTTATGTTATGCTACAAAAAATACAAATATTACTTTTGTATAAATGAAAAAAAGCATGCTAGAGTATTTGAAATTAATGAGACCCTTCAGTGGAACTTTAACTAGTTTAATGGCCGTGATGGGTGCACTTGCAGAAAAACAATTTGATATACTCACACTTTTTTTACTTTTTTTACTGGGTTTTTTTTCCCATGCCTATGGATTTGTATTAAATGATATTGTAGATTATAAAATAGATAAATATTCTAAAGAAATTAAAAATCGGCCTTTAATTACTGGAACAATTTCAATAAAACAGGCTTGGATATTTACAATTTTATCTTTAATAATTGCTTATTTAATAACATTTTATTTTGCAGTAAAAACAAACATGTATTTGCCTATAATAATATACACTATTTCTATAGTTCTTGCAACTATTTATGATTTATACAGCAAAAAATTTCCAGGTATGGATGTCTTTGTCACAACAGGAATATTTTTCTTAATTATCTATGGGGCAACAACTGTAACTGGAAATATTACAAATTTATCGCAGATAACTTGGATTATAGCTGCTGTTGGTACAATTCAGGTTTTATATATGCAGTTTATCACAGGAGGATTAAAGGATGCTGAAAACGACTATATCCAAGGTGGAAAAACACTTGCTTTGAAGATGGGCGTACAAGTAAAAAACAAAATATTAACAGTTCCATTAAGTTTTAAAGCATTAGCATATCTTTTGCAAATAGTAGATATCGGACTTGCTTTTCTACCCTTTTTTATATTAATTGAATTTCAAACATCTCAAATCTCTATCAAGTATGTGCAATGGGCTCTAATTGGAATAATTGCTCTTATAATGTTAACGTTATCATATAACCTGCTTGAAATGAAAGAATTTAAAAGATCAAAAGCACGAAAACTAATAGGATTGCACTATGTTATCAACTATGGCCTAATGCCTGTTATATTAATGACTTTTAACCCGCTAATCGGAATTATTGTATTGATACCACCATTAGCATTTATAATATGGAACAAATTACTTTTTAAAACAATATTCGAACCTAAAACCATGTAAATTACTATGAAAGAAAAAATTATTGATTACATACGCCTGTTCAGGCTTCAAGGTATTGGTTTATTTGCAATAACGCCGTTACTAGGTGCTCTGAGTACGGGTATAAAGGAAATAACTCCTTTAATTTTTTTATTTATAATAGGAACATTGCAATATATCTATCTGTTTGTATCAAACGATGTAGTAGATATAGATGTAGATAAACAAGTTGAGGAATTAAGGATTAGGCCTCTTGTAAAAGGAACCATTTCAAAACAAACAGGTATATTTATTTCATTTTTCTGTTTTATAATGGTGTATCTTCTAACATTTCTATTCTTTTTTAGAAACAATTCTTCATTTTATCTTGGTTTAATTTGTTTGACGTTGGCAGCAACAGTTGGAACAATAAATAATATTTATGGCAAAAAATTTGCTTTTTCAGCGTTTCTTGCAGGAGGGGCACAAGCACTTATAATTCCTTATGCTGCATACATGGTATCAGATACGATACATCTAAATGAAATAACGATAACAATCTCTTTACTATTTTTTACACAAACTCTTTTTATGACTGCGATAAGCGGAGGAATAAAAGACGCAGATCATGATTTTAAAAAAAATGTTAAAAACTATGCAACAAAAATGGGAGTAACTGTAAATGAATCAGATAAAAAATTAATAATTCCAAAAAGCTTTATTGCATTTGGAATGGGTATACGTATTTTTTCTGCGATACTTATTAGTGCACCTATCTTTTTTTTAAAGTTGAATTACAGTATATGGCAAATATTTTTAATTTTTATTTTTACATTAATTGTAATTATATCAACTATTAAGATGTTTAGATTTAGATATTATGATAGAGAAAAATTAAGAAAAAACATAATTGTTCAAATCATTTTCCGATCAGTTGTTGTTCCAATGCTTTTATTTCCGATAATAGGTGAAATAAAAACAATAATTTTTGTTTTATTTGCTTTTTTATGTTATATAGTTTGTATGGAGTTAATTAAATTTCTAAACAAATCAAGAGAATATTATAGTTAATATTGCAAAACAAAAAATAAAAAGAAAATTAGTAGCATGCATAATAACCCATGCGGCTACATTTTCAAAAACTTTATATTTTTTTGAGTTTTTCATCTGAACGTAAATGTAAAAAACAGGAATTATAAAAAAAAGTAAGGGCAGATGAATTAATTTAAAAATGTCAAGAAGTATAAAGGGAATTATAAGTAATATTGACCCGGTCATAAAAAATAAAGAAAGCGTGGCGGTTTTTTGTAATCCAATTACATTTACAAGTGTTTTCACACCTGTTTTTGTATCTGCTTTTGCATCAAAAATATCTTTAGATGACATGCCGCCAAAGATGAATATACAGCTTATAATTGAAAGTGCTAAGGGCATTTTTTCAAGTGGGTTAGAAAAAACACTCCATGATGCCAAAATAAGAAAACATCCTCTGGCAATACCTATCCACAGCTGATTTATGATAAAAAATTTTTTTACTCTTGGATAAATTGAATAAGTGATTGTAAAAATAATAAACAAGAGTGTAAATAAGCTAAAATATAGATTTATTAAAAATGATATAATACTTGCTATAACGTAAAATATTATGCAAATTATCAAAGCTTTTCTAATTGAAATTTTCCCACTTGGTATCGGACGATAAGGTTTTGTTATTTCATCTTCTTTTATATCAGTGATTTGATTTAATACATTTGAGGCAGCAGTTGCAATTGTCAAAGAAAAAACTGTAGTAATAATCAAAAATAACATTTCCAGATTTATAATATGTTGTGAAGAGTTTAAAACATAGCTTGTAGTAACGATAGAACTGGATACGATGAACGTAGAAAACATAGGATATAATCGAATTAACTTAACAAACTCTCTTATTTTCTCATTCATATATTTTTTTCACCGAGTTCTAACTTTGGTTTGGGTAAATATTTTTTTGTAAGTAGTAACATTGGTAAATTTATTACAAACCAGATGCCCGGGAAAAGTGTTAGAAACAAAACATAATGCCCGGGAATTATTGGGAACAATATAAGTGCTAAAAACATGGAGTTAACTGCCATAAGAGGTATAAGTATTTTGTATACTTTTTGATTATTATAGCTTTTTATTTTTAAAAATTTAAAAATAAAGATTAAAGAAACAATACTTAAAATTAATATAAAAATCAATTTCCAAAACTCATAATGTTCGTGCATTAATAAGACGGGTAAAAACAAAATAAAAATTGAAGATATTTCTAAAAGTATTGTAAAGACTTTAAAACTGGCGGGGATAATTACGGTTTTTTTACCCTCATCTATTTTTACTCCTAAAAATATAGCAATAGTTTTTCCATCTAGCTTGCAGTCATTTCCTGCATCTTTAAACCCTCCGATTACTGCTGTTAGAAATAACATAAAATTAAAAACAAGAACAAATAAAAGCCAGGTATAAACATTAAAAACATTATTGTTTGTTGTCATATATGCACCATAAAAAACTCCTAGGCCCGTTGCAAAAGATGCTAGAAATGCTGAACTTAAGAATCGTTTGCCAAATAAGTTATAAAGTGTACAAAGAGATATTCCTGCAGATAGAGCAAGAATACCTAAATAAAATGAAAAGTTTTCACGATAAAAAAACAAAAAAGAAAGAATATATGCAATGATGACTGATATAATCGAGAGATATACGCCCGTTTTCTTTGATATAGTTCCTTTAGAAATAGCTCTTACATGAAAATCTCTTGATAATTTAGACATTCGATCTAATTTTGCGTCTACAACATCATTTGATACAAAAAGAAAAATATTCAAAAACATGCCAATAATAAATAGAATAAATAGTTTTGTTAAATCAGAGCATCCTTGGCTAATTGCTCCCAATACGGGAATTATAGCTATTGCGCCCATATGATGCACTCTAAATAATCTAATACAATCTCCGATAAACCCAAGCATAATATACGGTTAAATATTATAGTGATTTTTATATATAAATATTACCTATATAATAAAAAATCATTTAATTTTAAAATTTATCATTTTTTTATGTTATATTTGCTTTTTAGTAATTACTAACTCTCCATGTTTTATTCCTTTTAATGCGATAATGTTGTCTGCTAGTTTTTGTATATTTTTTGTTTTTCCCTTTAAGACTAGCACTTCTAAACAGTTGTGATGATCTATGTGTACATGTGTGGTTGTTAGTATTTCGCTGTGATGATCATGTTGCATATCTAGTAATTTGTTTGTTAGGTCTCCTGTGTGATGGTCATATATCATTGTAAGGGTCCCTATTGCTTCTGTATTTGGGTCTGTTGTTTCTTTGTTTATCAGATTTTTTCTTATTAAATCCCTTATTTTTTCGCTTCTATTGGTATAACCTTCTTTTTTGATTATTTTATCAAATTTTTTAAGCAGATCTGGTTCGATACTAACTCCAAATCTTGTAATTTTTTCTGTCATAGTAACACGTTTCATATGTAAAAGTAGCACGAATTTAAAGCTTTTGTTATGTTTATATATGAACCATTGAAGCTTTATCACATATGTGAACAGCAATACAGTGTTATAGAAAAAATAATTAGAAAGACTAAACACACAAGAGAATAAGTTAAAAAATCAAAAAATACTACACACCCCTCATCCCCGTTCAGCATACGCGTCATCCAACAGAAGAAAACCCACCTAGTCAACTGCGTTCAGTATTCAGGGCATGTTTTCTAATCCTATATAAATCTGCGTTCTGTATGCGTGGCACGGCTTTTGTTCAGAACTCGAGTCATACACCTTACAATTCTTGTTCAGAACTTGGGTCATGCCTCCTTTAAAACTCAGGGCATAAACAGCATAATCTCTCCCAAAATCTTAAACTTTCTCAGCAATCATTATGAAAAAATTCTCATCATCTCTTTCAAAAATGACTTTGAATCCAGCTGTTTGAATCATATTTTTTAGAACGGAACTGGTCGGAAGAATATCTTTTGATATTTCATCTCCTGATTGCATATGTACACTGTTAATTTCCTCCCTGGAATTTGAATGAGCAACCACAAGTTTTCCCTGAGATTTTAACATTTTTTTAAAAATCGAAATAGCCCGAGGTTTATCTTTGAAGTGAGGAAAGCAGGAATAACACATAACAATATCAAAATGATTAGAATAATTAATATCATAAATATCAGAGCTAATAAATTCAACTTGTGGATATTTTTCAGGGGGGTATTTAGATGATGCAACATCAATCATTTTTTCAGAGAAATCAATAGCCGTGATTGTTCCTGAATTAAGATACTTAATATAAAATGGTATTAAAATTCCTGTACCTGTACCAACATCAAGAATTTTTTCACTACCGCTCAAATCTAATTGCAAAAGAATATACTTAATTTTGTCTGCATCATGTTTAGTATTTTTATCCCATTCATGAGCCCTTTGATTAAAAAATTCTTTTTGCGTGCAATTTCTTTGTTCACTGAATTTTTCTTTATAGCCGTTCATTTTATCACGCTATGTTATTATTCAAGAGGAAGAACCATGGGTGCTCCATTTACCTCTTCAACCAGTACGTCAATTTCATACACTTCTTTGATGATATCAGGAGTAATAATTTCTTTTCCTCCTGAGGCAATAAATTTACCATTTTTCATAAGAAGAAATTTATTTGAATATCTGATGGCTTGATTTAAATCATGAACTGCCATAACAGCTGCCATATCATTTATCTTAACGATTTTTTGTATTATGCTCATGATAACATGCTGGTTTTTCAGATCAAGACTGCTGGTCGGCTCATCAAGAAGTATGATTTTAGGCTGCTGAACAAGTGCTCTTGCAATTTGTACCATTTGATATTCTCCACCGCTGATTTCATTAATCTTTCTTAATGATAACTTTTCAAGTCCCAGTAAATCAATAACCTTCCCCGTAATTTTTAGATCTTTATCAGAGGCATCCCATTTAATGTGCGGTTTTCTTCCAAGAAGAATAGAATCAAAAACTGTCATTCCTGAAAGAGAGCCTCTCTGAGGAACGTATCCAATTTTCTTTGCTACTTCTCTTCTAGAATAGGATTCAAGAGGCTTTTCATCAAGCATAATTGTACCACTTCGATGAAATAACACTCGGTTTAGACATTTAAGAAGCGTTGTTTTTCCAACGCCATTAGGGCCTAGAATAGTTAAAACATCACCTTTATCGATGGAAAACGAGATATCCTTTATAGTGGAGGCACGCTTATATCCAAACTCAACATCCCTAACATCAAATATCATTTACGTGGCCTCCGGATAAGAAGAAAAATAAACAAGGGACCACCTAGTAAGGATGTTAAAATACCAACAGGCAAAACGACGGGAGCAAGTAGAGTTTTAGCAGCAGTATCTGATATTAAAAGAATAACACTTCCAATAATAATGGATGCAGGAATAAGATAGCGGTGATCCCCGCCAATAATCATTCTAGAGATATGCGGGCCAAGGAGTCCTATAAATGCAATAATTCCAAAAAATGAAACAATTATTGAACACAATAAAGATGACAATACCATTCCTATACTCCTTATTCTGTCAGGATTTATTCCAAGTCCTCTAGCTGTTTCCTCACCAGAGTCCATAGCATTATAGTTCCATCTGTTGTAAATAAAATAGGTTGCAACAGGAACTAAAACAAGAAATATAATCGCATTCCAGGTCCAATTAGCTCTGCCGAGATCTCCAAATGACCATGTTATCATGTTTGCTAGTTGAATGCTGTCAGCCAGATATTGCATAAGCATCAAGCATGATGAAAAAATAGCGTTCATGGCAATTCCTGCAAGAACCATAGATTCTGCTGAAATTGATGTAATCTTTGTCAATAAAAGTATTACACCTGTGGCTAGCATACTAAATAAAAAAGCACTCAATGTCACAATATATGGATTGTTAATAACCATAAACGATGAAGAGGTGCTTGTTCCCACTTGTAAAAAAAGTATAGCAAATGATGCTCCAAAAGCTGCTGCACTAGAAAGCCCTAGAGTGTATGGGGATGCTAAAGGGTTTTTTAAAATACATTGCATTACTACTCCAGATATTGCAAGTCCGGCACCAGCAAGTATTGCCCCTATTATACGTACTAATCTAATATCCCAGATTACTCGGCCCATTCCTGCTCTTTCAAATCCGAAAAGATATGCAATCACTTCTTCAAGGGAAATATTTAAAGCACCTGTATTTAATGCAATAATTATAAAAACAATCAGTAAGAGGAAAGAAAAAACAAGAAAAAGCTTTTTGAACTTGACAAAACCCTTATAATTACGAATCGTAGTAGACTCTTTTGAATCATCATCTCTGTATATACCTTTTAGCTTTTTCTGGAATTCTTTGCTATCTGTACAACTCATATATTTTCTCAGACTCTCTTTCGCTTTAGTCTTCCCACCAGTCTACTTTTGAAAGCCCGGGTCCATTCATTTTTTCAACTGCATCCTCATAATCTAGATTTTTCTGAAAGAAAAGATGCCATATCTCCTCTGCTTTTTCTTCAATGTTGATATCACTGTATAGTTCAGGATAGACAATTGATCCAACATAGTACATATTTATAATTTGATTTTCCCAGTTTGTTCCGTAATTTTTGTAAACAAGAGTAGTATAAACAGAATGGTTTGCAAATGCTATAACATTTTCATCTAAAAGTTCTCTATTATCATAATAATTATTTTTGCATACATCTTCTGTGATGGAATCAATAAATACAAATTCAGGATTTTTTTCAACTAGTGTTTCAATATCTGTACTATATGGCTGTTTTCCTACACCTGCTGTACTTGAAGGCATAACATTATTGACACCTGTAAAAGTGAACGGAAGGTAATCGCCGCTTGTTTTTAAAAGCCCGCCACCGCCATAATAAAACATTCCTGCGGCGTATGCTGTTTTATTTTCAGCTACATTTTCTGAGCGACTAGAAAGATCTTGTATGATGTTATAAATCGCCTCATTTAACTCTTCTGCTCTTTTTTCTTCTGAAAGAATCTCTCCGATGATGGTAATTTGATTAAAAAAATCTTCATCATCCATTTCAAGGTCAGCGTTGATTGCAACCACAGGAATTCCTAAGCTCTGCTGAAGATCATTAAGAATGCTTACATCTGCTGTCGAACTTAATACAATATCTGGGCCTTTTGCAATAATTTCTTCTACATTTACTGGGCTGGAGCTTCCTATGGAGGAAAGGTTCCTTAGTTCAGGGAAAGCAATACGATATGTAGAACTTTCAAAATAGCTTCCCTGAAACATGGCAGTATCTATTTTTTCTTGTTCATCTACTGCTATTACATTATTAATAGAATCAAAATAGCTTAGTATCCTTAAAGAGCAAGCTCCAAGGGCAATTATGCTGTTAATTTCTTTAGGGATATTTATTTCTCTTCCTCTTATATCAGTTACCGTTTTTTCTGCAGAGGCGCTATCGGTATCCATGCACCCTGAAAAGACGGTTGTTATCAAAAGCGTAATTATAACTATGTATATTAGTTTTTTTTTCATACAATAGCCTCGTGTTACTTTTTACGATTTTGTGCTACATAAAGGGATTGATATAAAAATATTTCGGGATTAACCTCATCTATACAACTTTTTTTGTATTAGTTAGTTCTATTCTAAAATTTATGAATGTTAAAGGAATTTAAACCCACGGAGTTTTAAAAATATTTATTGTTTTTCTTTGTCTTTTTCTTTTCTTGAAATATAACCAATGCCTGTCTCAGTAATCTCAATTGTATCAAAGCTTACAAACTGAAGCATCTCCATCTCTGATAACTTCTTAATCATATTATTAAGATCATCACGAGATACATTTAACATATGCTGTGCAGTTTCTGCATCCATATCTCGCTCAAGCATCAATTTTAGAAGTTTGTATTCTTTTTCATAAAGCTGGCTTTCACGCTCAATTTCACGAGGATCAACATCAATATATCCTGAAAGTTTTTCGACATAATTTTGGATGATTCTATCTAAGTTTAATCTATCAATAACCTTTCCTTCTTTATCATAAAGCGTACAATATTTGCTATTAGGATCATGGCGCCAAGATGAAACACTATCCCAAGTGTAACCAAGTAGATTATCTGGTTGTTTGCTGCTAAGTCTACCAGTGCTTGCCATTTTTTGAATTTTATTTTTCCGTTCTTGCCTGCGAAAAGCGTAATGTTGCTCTAGCTGAACTTGATCAAGATCGACATCTAAATTATTTATCATTTTAGTTATATTTTCACCAGTATGTTCCTTTAGTTCTGTTATAAAATATAAGCCTGCTTCGTTGCCAACATCATTGTAAACAACTCGGATAAGTGCTTCTATTGCTTTACCTACGCGCTCAGGACTTACTGTATTTATATCCGGTGAAACACTAACCGCAAAACCACTTTGTGAAATGCCTTTTTTGCCACCAGTGTTTATATATTTAAAAAAATCGTACTTATTTTCCAGTGTTTTAATTGATGCACCTATTGCTTCATCGGCCATACGAATACTAGTGCGCCTACTCGCAACAGTATGCAGTGCCTTTAAAACCGATTCAAGTAAAACTGAATTTTTCCAATTATCCAAATTTAATACCCCTCTATTCAATAAAGGTTATCTTATAATTTTATTATAAGATTTTGCATTAAAAAATCTTGTTAAACTTTTTTTCAGATCTATTTTTCCAGTTTCCTTTATGATAAGCATAGCTTGCAAGTAGTGGAAATGTAATCGTTGCCTCACCGTAAACCATCTGTTCAAGGCCAATATCAACTTTTCCCCAGCTGTTTGCTTCTTTTAATGTTGAACCAGAAAGTGCTCCATCACGTTCATCTGCAACCGTAAGTTGAATTGCATATTTGTGCATCGGTGCATCGACACCTAATATATCACAGGCAACTACTGTATCTTGAACAAAATTTTTTGGTACACCTCCGCCTATCATTAAAAGACCTGAATCTTTTGATTTAACTTTTATCTGGGTAAGTTCCCTGAAATCTTTTACTGAATCAATTGATATATGCTCTTTTTTCTCGGTTTGATGAAACACAAGACCAAAACCAGCACTACTATCTGAAAAAGCAGGGCAAAATATTGGAACTTGTTTTTTGAATGCCTCATGTACAAATGATTCTTGTTTACCGTGTTTGTCCAGGTATTCTCCCATGTTATAGATAAACTCGCGAGAGCTATATGCACCTGGTTTCATTGTATCTGCAATTTCTTTTGTAGTCATATCACAAACACGCAAATCTTCTTCATCGATGAATGTATCATATATTCTATCGATCATAAGTTTTCTGAGTTCATCATCATCTGCATTTACAAAACCTTTATAGTGATAAAATCCAAGTCCTTCAAAAAAATCTTGATCAACAACTATTGCACCAGTTGAAACTATCACATCAACCATATTGTGTTTGACAAGGTCAATTATTACTTTTTTAAGACCTGCAGAAACAAGGGATCCTGCAAGACACAAAAAAACACTGCAATCTTTATCTTTAATCATTGTATCATATATTTTACAGGCACGTGCAAGATTACGACTTTGAAAAGCCATTTTATCAAAACTATCGATTAATTGTATTGAATCAATTTTTTTAATGTCAATATGTTCTACTTTTTCTTTTAGTAACTCTTTTTTATTGTATTTCATAAAAACGAGGAATTTGACAATGGTTTTTTTACTTTTCTACAGCAAAATTTAAACCAAGTCTTCTTTTACGTTTTTTCTGTATGCATGAATGGGCACTTGCAGAATCAATACTAACGGCAGCAGTTGAAGCAGCAGAAAAAGAAAAAATGAAAAAAATCAAAGAGATAAAAATAGCACTCGGTGAACTTCAACAGATTGAAGAAGATATCTTTAAATTTGCATTAGATGAAATAATCAAAGAACAAGGTGGAATTCTTAAAAATACAAAGATTACAATTGAGGTTGAAGAAAGTAATCTTAAATGTAAAAATTGTGGGAATGCTTGGTCTTTTTCTGATATGAAGAAAAAAATAAGTGAAGATGAGGGTGAATCAATACATTTTATTCCTGAGACTACTTTTGTTCACACTCGTTGTCCTAAATGCGGTAGTCCTGATTTTGAGATTACTACCGGCCGCGGGGTTTCTATTACTCAGATTAAAGGAGAGAAATAATGGATGCAAGGCTCAGCGTAATTGACAAAAGACTTAGTAAGATTAAACGCATCATCTCTGTTGCTAGTGGCAAAGGCGGCGTTGGTAAAAGCCTAGTTGCTGCAAGTCTTGCAATTAATCTTTCAAAAAAAGGTCATAGTGTAGGATTGCTTGATTTAGATATATATGGTCCATCTTCTCATATAATACTTGGTGTTACTGACTTTAGTTTTCCCGAGGAAGAAAAAGGAATTCTTCCGCATCAAGTTGCTGATATCAATTTTATGAGTATTGTTTATTTTACACAGAATAAACCTGCACCACTGCGAGGAGTAGATATTACAAATGTAATAATTGAACTGCTTGCGATTACCCGTTGGGAAGAATTAGATTATTTAATAATTGATATGCCGCCTGGAATTGGAGATGAAACACTTGATGTCATTAATCTTATTAAAAAATCAGAGTTTATGGTTGTAAGTACTCCTTCAAAGGTTGCTCTTGGTGCAGTTGATAAACTTTTAAACATTTTAGAAGAATTAAAACTACCAATTTTAGGTATTGTTGAAAATATGAAAATTAATGATTTAACATTAATTCAAGAGTATGCAAAAGAAAAAAACTTCAAATATCTTGGTAAAGTTTCTTATGACTGGGATCTTGAAGGCGCAATTGGTTTTCCTGATAAACTTATGAATAGCAATTTTATGAAAGATTTTGAAAAAGTTGTTGAAAACATATGAATCTTGAAATTATGGCTGTAAACGGTGTTGATTACACTGTAAAGATTCATTATGAAAGACGAAAAAACACAACTGTATCTATCCGAAAGCAAATAATTAACATTAGAATTCCTTCGTTTCTTAGTCAAAAAGAAAAAAATAATCAGTTAAACAAGATGAAAAAATGGGCTGAGGAAAAAATACGCTCAAACCCTGAGAAATTTAAACCAAAACCATGCAAGAATTATCATGATAAAGATGTTTTTAATGTAGGTAAAGAAAGATACATTCTTAACATTGAACACAAAGACAAAGCAAGTAGTTCAGCAAAATTAAAAGGTGATAATATTTACCTTCGTATTTCTTCACAATTGTCAAAACAAGAGCAAAATAATCACATTTCAAATCTTCTGAGCAGATGTATTGCACACAAAAAATTACCAGAGTTAAAAGAAAAAATCGATGCATTAAATAAACAACATTTCAAACAAAAAATCAATAAGGTACACTTTAAAAATCATAAATCAAAATGGGGGAGTTGTTCCCATAAAGGCAACATTAACATTTCAACAAGGCTTTTATTTACACCAGAAGATGTTTTTGATTATGTATGCATTCATGAACTCGCGCATCTCATCGAACATAATCATTCAAAGCGTTTCTGGACACTAGTTGAAAAAGCAATGCCTGATTACAAAGAGAAACAAAAATGGTTAAAAGAAAATGGAGATGTTTGCTGTAATTTTTAAATAATAATAGTAATAATAAACATATTGACATACAAATCTAAAGTTAGATAAGAATGGATTTTAATATGAAAGGATGCTATATTTTAATTATAGGGCTAAAAACTTCTCAAAAAATCCAAATCGGCAAAATTGGCAAATTATTTTTCAAAAAAGGCTTTTATGTTTATGTTGGAAGTTCAATGAATAATTTAGAAAAACGCATTAATCGTCATTTAAGTAAGGAGAAAAAATTTCATTGGCATATAGATTATCTTTTAGAAAAAGCAGAAATTTTAGAAGTATATCTCAAAGAAAATACAATTAAAGAAGAATGTAGAATTGCACAGATTTTAAATGAAAAATTAGAAAACATTGCTGGTTTTGGCTGTAGCGATTGCAGATGCAGCAGTCATTTGTTTTATGCGTCTGATAAAAATATTGGTGGTATCCTGTTATCTCTTGATTTTAAAAAAGTCTTTAATGCAAAACACTAAAAAGCTCTTTTCTTTATTAGATTTTGTATAAGGGGCGTTTTATGGTAGCGGCAATATACACAACAATTGATGATATTAAGGCTGCAAGAAGAATCGCGCAAGCTTTAACCGAAGAGCAAATTGCAGCATGTGTAAATATTATACCAAACGTTGAATCTGTTTACCGCTGGAAAGGAAAAATTGAAAACTCAAATGAAGTAGTTTTAATTGCAAAAACCATTGATCAAAACGTTAAAAAAGCAATTCAGCGCATTAAACAACTTCATACTTATGAGGTACCAGATATTATTGTTTTACCGGTTATCGGTGGACTTAAAGACTATCTTGACTATATAAGCCTTGAAACATCATGAAAATAGTAAGCCTTCTCTCAAGTGGTATAGATTCACCTGTTGCAACTTTTCTAATAAGTAAAAAAGCAGATGAAATAATACTTGTTCATGCAGACACACAGCCTTTTTCTGATATTTCTGAAAAAAAGAAATTTTTAGATTTAGCAAAATATCTTTCTAAAAAAATAGTTTGTCCAACTAAATTAATTATTGTATCTCATGGAAATAATCTTTTAGAATACAAAAAAAACTGCGACAATAAATTTACCTGTGTTTTTTGTAAACGTATGATGCTTAGATACGCTGAAAAAATTGCAGAGAAATATGATGCAGATGCAATAGTTACTGGTGATAATCTGGGCCAGGTTGCATCTCAAACGCTTCAGAATATTAAAACAATTGAAGAATCAATAAAAATACCGGTTTTACGTCCTTTAATCGGTTTTGATAAAGAAGAGATAATTTTGATTGCAAAAGAAATTGGCACATATGAATATTCAATTAAACCATCTTCTGGCTGTACTGCGGTTCCTGATAAACCTTCAACAAGCGCTAAAATTGAGAAGATACTGCAAGAAGAAAATAAAATAAATGTAAAAGAGTTAGTGGGTAAGACATTAAACAATTCTGAATTTGTTAAAATTTAAAATCTATGTTTTCACTCCAACCAGATACAATGTTTTCTTTTTGGTCTATTCTTTTTATGTAAGGTTTTATATCTATTACAGGTGTTCCTTTAATTGCATCAAGTCCTTTTACTTTTAAGATATTATTTTTTCTTTCAACAAGTTTTACAACCGAGTAGCCAATAGGGTTTGGATGATTTGGTGAACGAGTAACAAAAACACCATGTTTTTCTTTTTCCCACAGGGTTTGTACCATGAGGCTGTATCCTTTTGATTTATGAAGCCAATAGAAAAGATGAATGTGTGAATATTCTTCTATATCTGTAAGACCTTCTTCATATTCGTTGTATATCTCTATTTCTGACGTATCATTTGTCCCTTGTCTTGGTGCTTGTTCTCTTGTTTTATATGGTGAATGAATTATTCCTATTACTTTTAGTTCAACTGGTATTTGTTTCATTTAGACCTCTCGCCTTCGCCTTTTAAAAATCTCTATTTTACCAAGTGGGTCCGTCTTTGGTTTTGTGCTGTGATATACAGATATTATGTTAAGTCCAAAGAATTCTTTTTCTATTTCGCCTAACTCTTTTACAGAAAGCAGGTTGATATTGCAGGGTCTTGTTGGAGTATTAATTTGTACTTCGTCTGGGTTTATTCCTCTTGCGATATCTGTAATTTCTTTCGCATATTTTTTGTTTTTATTCATAAACATTATTTGAAGCGCAAATTTTCCTTTGAATTCAGATCTGAGTTTTTTTTATGTTTTGTTTTTTTAGTGTTTCTTCAAAGGTAATTTCTTTTGCAGGTCTGCTTATTTTATTGAAAACCTCAGGTTCGGGTGCATCTAATTTTGCAACGATTATATCAACTTTTTTAAAGCATCTGTTACTTTTTTATCATAAAACAAAGTAGAATTTGTAAGTATTGCAATAGGAATGTCTGTTATTTTTCTAATTTTATTTATTGCCTCATCTATATTTTTTGCAAGAGTAGGTTCTCCCATTCCTGATAATGTTATTATATCAGGTTTAGTCTTTTTTAAAGCTTCTTTTAATTCTTTTATAAGTTCAGGTATTTTTATAAAGTTTTGTCTTTGTTTTGTTATGTTTTCAGTATTTTCTGATCGACAATAGATGCAGTCAAAAGAACATGTTTTTCCAGGCCGGCATAAAAGATCTACACCGAGTGATTTGCCAAGTTTCCATGAAGCAACTGGGCCGTATATGTATTTCATCATTTAATGCAAACTGTAAGTTATACCAAGACTTTTGCAGATTTAGGTTGAAAGAACACTTCTTTGCTCTTTCAATCTCCCAGCTAATTGAATAAACACCCAACGTTTCAACCGTTTACAAA
>CAZFAZ010000039.1:0-7070 GCA_964517155.1 uncultured Thermoplasmatales archaeon | reverse complement strand
GATAGAACAAGTAGTAAACGTTATGATGAAGAAACATTTAACTGTGTTCATTATTCAGTTGAGGTTAAGAATAATGCTGAAAGTAATGGAATAAAATGTGCTTATGTTGCTTTAAACTTAAGTGGTGAACATAATCATGCTTTAGTAGCATTTAACACAACAGATAGAGGGCTTCTTTTTATAGAACCTCAAAGTAATGAAGTAGTTAATTTAGAAGTTGGAAAAGATTACTGGGCAGAGTGTGTTGTTGTCAGGTCAAGTAGGTATTATTATCCAAGAGATCTTGATAACATCGTGGAGGGTTTCGAACTTTACTGGTGAGAAAAGAATATAAAGTGTAGATATTAAAAGAGTTAATCCTGTCAAAACACATTGTTTTTTGGCATATTTTTTATGTAAACTATTATTAAAGATTACTTGTTTTGAAATATGAGTTTGGAGGAAAATAAATATGGAAAAAAGAACGAAAACAGGTTTTATTCTCGTAGGAATAGGTTTAATTATTTCGGCTCCTTTGATTGTTTTTGCATGGTTTGATGCAGTATACTTGTTTACAAACTATTTATGGTTAATGATACCTATGGGCATTGGTTTTTTTATTTTAGCAATAGGTATGATGATGTTGAAAACTCAATTAAGAAAAGCGGTATATGGTGATGATAGATTTTCAAGGTTTTGAGGAAGGAAAGATGGGTTTGTTTAGAACAAAAGATAGAAATCATACAGACATTAAAAATCGAACTAGCGACTTATCTGAATTTTTAAAAGGTGAAATAGGTAAGAAAAAATTTGGAATTTATCAAACAGCTGGTGTTTTTCATGCTGATTATATAGAGAGAGCACGTCATATTAAAACTGTTGTTAAAGAATATAGTGTAATGAAAGATTATAACAAAAAGAATGTTAGTTTACAAATACATATAGGGACAACTGCCGATAAAGAGGATGTCGACCTTTTTTCTTTTGATAATGATTTGGTATTAAGTGTTATACTTCCAGCCAAGTCTCTTTATTTGTATGATATTATTCATCTTGATTGTAAAATTAAACCAAAAAAAACAAAAGCTAAGTTTGAAAACGGTAAACTTTATGTTATAGCAAAGAAGAAAATACTGTAGTTTAAGTGAGAAAAATGGTTGAAAATATATGCAATATATGTAACAAAAAAATGTCGATTCTAAGTAAAAAATTTTATGCTTATTTTGGAAAAAGCAAAGGTAGTTTAGAGATAACTGAAGAAAAAATAATTTGTAGCCAGTGTGCAGAAAAGTACCGAAAAAGTATTACCAAAAATTTTAATGAGAATCTCGAATTTACAAAACTAAAGTTAATAAACAAAGATCTTGCAAAAGCGTTAGAAAAATTAAATGAAATATTTGATGAAAATGATTTAACACACTGGTATAACAAAGGAAATACATTACTGGATATGGATAGACTTGAAGAAGCATTAAATTGTTATGATGAAGCTTTGTTTATTGATACTCATTATACAAAGGCATGGTTTCGTAAAGGTCAAACTTTGGGTTATCTAAATTCTAAAAAAATTGAAAAGGATAATTTTGGTGATTTGGACAAGTTATATGCTTCGTTAAGGTGCTTCGAAAATGTGATAGAATTAGAAAAAAACAAAAAAACGCAATATCCGCGAGATGGCTGGGAATATGCTGCAAGTTTTATGATGATGTTGACTCTTTCCTTTATACAATATTGGTTGTATAAAAAAAATACACCTTCTGAAAGTATTGATAAAGAACTTATTAAAGCAATTAATAAGTGGGTTCCGATATTAAGTTTTGGTATACAAATTAATAAAAAACAGGAAAGCAATCCTTTTTGGCTCGGTGGTGTAATCAATGAAGATAGTTATCCTAATTTTCAAAATATGTGTACAGAAAATATGGATAGAATTTTAGCTGTTTTTTCTCCTCCTGAACAAATTGGTAGTCATATATTTGGTGATAAGCATTAAATATTATTTCTGTATATCTTTTTTTCTTTTATGGAGTTACAGAGTAAAAACATATTTATACAGCATTTTTTTAATTTATATTACTAAAATTGTGATATATTAAGCAATATAACAAAATTTAAGAACAAACAAAGCCTTCCTTTTGTACATGTCGGTAAAATGGATAAAAGATGAGAGTTAGTTGCTTGCAATAAATAAACTAACTTTATATTAAATAGGATAAATCTTATAAATATGTTTGCATATTAATAATATTAATCAAAGAGGTAAAAATGACCGAAGAACTAAGACCAACTCCAATTCTAAAAGGAAAATCTGCTAAAAGATTCTATAGAGAAATTAATGACAAAAAGATTTCAAAAGAGCAGGAAGCTTTTATTCAAAATTGTTTGAATTTACTCCATAAACAAAAATCTTTAGATTAAATTATGAATTTAGATTATTGTATTTTAGACGATTCAATAAATATAGGTTCATTTAGTTGTGGTACTTCTAAAGAACATGAAAAATTAAATCGATTTCTAACAGATCGTGCTTTAGATCACCAAGATGAATTTTTATCAACTACCACTATTGTTTTTGATAAAGATTCAAATAATACTTTTGTAGGTTATATCTCTTTGTTAGCAGATACAATTCGAGTTGAAGAACGTAATAGATTAAGTTTTTTAAATTTAGTAAATATAAAAGAAAAATACGATTCCTTTCCCGCATTAAAAATAGGTAGAATTGCTATCGATGAAAAATACCAAAGAAAAGATGTTGGAAGTTATTTATTTAAATTAGCTGTTGCTTATGCAGCTTTTTCAAATAAAAAATTAGGAATAGGAATAAGATTTATTGTTGTTGATACTAAAGATATGGCAAAAGATTGGTATCTCGCTAAATTAGATTTCAAAATTTATGACGAAGCAAACACTAATTTTCTTTATTATGATTTAAAAGGTTGGAAAAATGAACAAAAAAGATGAAATAATTGAAACAGAACTTTTTGAAATCTATTTTTCATTAGATAAAAAAGGTCGAGATAATAAAAAATTTAATTTACACGAAAAAGAAAGAATACTTGAATCGGTAAAAAATACAGAGGAAATGATAAGTAAAGTGACTTCTTTTAGCAAAACCTCGCCCATAAGTTCCATTTATCGTGTACCAATTATTTTTGAAAAATTTTCAAAAAAAACATTTGAAAAGAAACATAAAAACCATTACGGAATGACTATTTATCCACCTATAGGCACAAGATGGAATAAAATTGAAATAAAAGCAAAAACAGCTGTAATTCTTATATGCCCCATGGATAAAAATGATATTTTTGAAACTATTTCTCATGAAATAACTCATGCATTTTCTAATTCATTTATCGAATCAGATGGAGTTAACTTCTCAAATAAAATCTATTTTTTAGAAGGATTTACGGAATGGATGACGCAATTAACTTATAAAGAATATCAAACAAAAATGAAAAAATAATTAAAACAGTTTAAAAACGTATTAGATGTGGACAAAAAATATATTGTTGTCCAACTATGTTTTTAATTGTTTTGTTTAATAAGTATTTATAGTCTATGTGTCAAAATATAATAAAATACCTCTTTGTTATGTTTTTATATAAAACATTATTAAAGAATATTTGTTTAGAAATATTATTTTGAGGACAAAAAAATGGTAGACGAACGTTCTGTTTTGGGACAATTAATTCTTGCGGTAATAGTTGCTATTGCAGTTATATGGGTTTTTTTTGGTGATACCATAGCAAATTGGTGGAATACATGGGGGCTTATAATAATAATTGGAATTATTATCATTGTTTTAGTGATTATCTTTTTGTTTAGAGCTAGATTATCATATGGTGGATTATCACTTGGGAGTTATTCTTATTCAGAGTATAAAGACATAAATCACAGTTCTTCTAACGAAAAACCAGTACGAAATTATCAAGAAACAACATATCAAACAAAACCGTCATTAAATGTTTTTGAAAGTGTCTTATTGTTGATAGATGAAGAATTTAAACCTGAATTAGTTAGAGATGAAACGGATTTAGAAAATCAATTGGTTATATGGCTTAAAGCAAAGATTCCAAACAGAATAAATAGGCAATTCAATACGGACAAAGGTAAAATTGATATTGTCATAGATGAAAAATATGCTATTGAACTTAAGATTGCAGACAATAAGGGAAAATTACGAGATTTAGCAGGACAAATTTTATTTTATAAAAAAGCTTTTGATAATGTCGCCGTCTTTTTATTAGATGTTGGATGCATCTCAAAAGATGAAATTGAAGAATTTATTGGTATGTATAGAGATTTGGGAGTTTTAACGTTAGTTAAGAAAGGTGTATTAAAAAGAAGAAAAGGTGGAGGCAAAGAAGTCAATATCAAATGGAAGTGAAAAATATGAAAAAACAACTTAATAAAAGTTGGTCTAGTTTGCCTTTTTAATAAGATTCTGTAAGCCATATTTTTGCAGGCTATACAATATATCTTCTTTTTTTATTGTGATATATATTTTTTGTATCCTTTGTAGCAGAATACATAAGTTTTTGTTGTGAAATAAAGGTTAAGGCAGTTTTAAAAAAGAATAGTTGTTTTGAGATTGTAGATTCAGAGAAAAAATGGAAAGAAAGAGCAAAAAATATTTTGTATTTTTTCCCTCTTCTTTTTATCTTTGTCGATTAAGTCTAAAAAAATAATGAAAAAATTGAACGTCTAAGGCTTTTTTTACAGTCTTTCATCTTTTATATATATTTAATATTATTTATAAAACTTTGTGATTAGTTACATTTTCAAATTGATATAAGATATTTTTTTCTTTTTTTGTAACAAAACTTACCAAAACAAGGACCACAATAGCTATCAATACAGCCCAAATAGCAGGTAAAAATCCAAAACTTGGCAAAACATTGTATTGAAATAAAAACACAGATATCTCACCAACAATAATACTTGATATACAACCCCATTTAGTAACTTTTTTCCAATAAAGCACAGCAATAGTAACAGGACATAAAACTGCAAGACCTGAAAACGTAGTTTTCACAAGTGTTCCCATAATACCAACATTTGGATCATAACCTATAATAACAAATATTATTGCAAAAAAAGTAAGCAGTACTACAATTATTTTTCCAAGATTTATCTCAGAAATTCGTCTTTTTCTAAAAGGAATATCATGAGAAAGCATAGTAGAAAGAGAAAGCAGCTGAGAATCAGCTGTAGACATAAGAGCTGCAAGTGCACCAATCATAACAAAAGAATAAACAGGTCCAGCATATTTTTCAACCATTAAAGGTAGCACATTATCTGTATTTTCAGGAACAATTCCTGCTCCATGAGCCCAAACGCCGATAAGCACTGGAAATAAAAACAAAAAAGATACAACTAATGGATAAAGAATCATTGCAGTCTTTAGGGATTTTTCATTTTTTGCTGTATAAAACCTTGAAAAAATCTGTGGAAACATAGGATCTGCAAAAATCCAGAGAATCATAAATGAAAACCACATTTGAAACATGAAATAACCATCGCCGCCAGGTCTTGTAAAAAGCTCTGGTTTTGCATTAAAAGCAGCAGTGTTTGCTGCTTCAAAACCACCAAGGCTTACCGCAACAAAAACAACTGCAAAAGTAAGTGCAAGAATCATGATAACACCTTGTATAACATCAGTCCAACCTGAGCCGCGCATGCCCCCAGAAAGCACATAAAACATAATTACAATCATTGTAATTGCAGCTCCAATCTGCCAAGAAATTGCAGTCATATTTTGAATCAATATTCCTGCACCAATTGCTTGAGTTGCTAAATAAGGAATAGTAAATACGACCATAACGCCCATAAAAAGCAGTCTAAGGCTTGTACTATTAAAATGTCTACCAATAAGCTCAGGGGGCGTAATATAGTCTTTTTCTTTGCCAAGCTTCCACACCTTGCGACCTATCACATAAAACATAATAGCCATGATGGCTGTTCCAAAACCCATTATACCATACTGACCCAAGCCATACTTGTATGAAGAACCTGCAAAACCCAAGAATGTAAATGCTGAAAAATTTGTAGCAATAAGTGTAAAAAATAAAATCATAGGTCCAAAAGAGCGATTTGCAAGAAAATAATCCTGAGGAGTTTTTTTAGTAAGCTTATGTGCAAAATATCCAAGTGTTAGTAAAACTATAAAATATAGTATTACAAGTGCTAAAAAAATCATTTTTCATCCCTCCAAACATATTTTGCAACAAGATAGAAAAAAACAAATGTTGCAAGGGTTAGAAATAATAGATAATAAATCCAGATAGGTAAACCTAAAACTAAGGAGTCTACAGATGTAGGCTGTCCCCATCCCCAGAAATCAAGAGAAAAAAGTAATAATGTAACAAACATGATAAATCCAAATATCGCAGTTTTTTGTTTTTCTTTCAAAATCCTAATTCACCTCAGATAAATTTTTTCTTACTGTTTCCTGGTTTTTTGGGCTGGAAACAATAAAACAAAAAACAATGCCCAGATTACAAAAGCAAGGTAAGAAAAAACTAGATTTAAAGTTTACTAAAAATCTTTTTTTTATACTTGTATATCCTTATGTTCAAAATAGATAAGCGAGGCTGCTAAACACACTACTGCAACAGCTATTAATACTAGCACTCCTGATAATTCCACTTCACCAAATTTTAAAGCATCATATGGATTAAAATAATGATTAAGTGAAACATATCCCATTGCTTCATAATCTGGTGCCATTTGACTTAATGACTCTATTATATACATACCTACAATAACTGCTATCATAATAATAGCTGCTTTCATTTTTTCGTTTAAAATAACAGAGATTAAAAGCCCAATGCTTATCACTGCTAAAAAATAAGGTATAGATACGATATGAACAAGGGCTAAATTTGTAAAGTTTAACTCTTCATTAATTACAACAGTGACACCCATAACTGCAATCATTGTTCCTAGGTTTATTATTAAAAACATTGGAATGAGACCTACGAATTTTTCAAAAATAATTTGTTTACGAGAAACAGGATTAGACATTAAAAGATCAATTGTTTTTCCTTCAATTTCTTTTGAAAGACTTGATGCTGCAATAAAACCTA
>CAZFAZ010000038.1:0-2966 GCA_964517155.1 uncultured Thermoplasmatales archaeon | reverse complement strand
CGAACAAAAACTACATTATCATTTGCACGGCAGAATACTCCAACATTTGGATTTTCATTGAAATCAAGTAACTCAAGACGAGATATTTTTACACACTCCATTTATGCAATTATTTTGAAACAGTTAAATCTACTCAAAAATCCATATCTTTTGGATTTTTTCTAGACAACAGTTTTAGTCTGTAACAATAACACCTATTTAATCTTTTTAGCAACATTTTTTTAAAAAATCGATATGGTAGAATGCAAAAAAATTTTAAAAAAAAATATTTAAAATAAAAACCTGAAAGAAACCCTCCAAATTCTAGCTTGCAGGATAACCCACAGGACATTTATTTCATTAGACTTAAACACCATCAGATGTTTTCTTACCTTGAAAGAAAAGCCACGACAGAAATATCGTGACTAATACAAAGTATTAAATTTTTAACAAATTATCGGTTACATCCTCAGATCTTAAGGGAACTATATACCTTGGCCGGTTAAATATTGTCATTTTTTTTTACCTCCTTTCTATTTTTTATCTCCACATTAAAGATTCATAACATGAACCTTTATTATGATATACTTTAAATTTAATAATATATAAACATTTCTTGTCAGAATTACAAAATGAAAAAATAAAAACCATACCTGATAAATAAGGAGAAAAAAAAGATAAAAATTTTTATTTAATAATATGCTAAAGAGCCATCTCGCCTTGCCTTATTCAAACCCAAACGCAATACAAACAAACCCAAAACAATAAAAAATACTGACAAAACAAAAAGAATACAAATATAATACATAATCTCAGTAAAAGTAGTTGCTGGAATAAGTGATCTTCTCAATCCTTCTATCGAATAATAAAAGGGTATAACTTTTGATACGGGTTGAAAAAATTCTGGTAAAACAGATATCGGAAAATACACGCCACAAAATAACATTACAATATTTTGAAGCAAAGGAACTGTTTGTCCAATGTATTTTAACCATATAGTCAACCCTCCAAACATCATCCCAAAACCCATCATCATTGTCATTGATAAAATAAAGATTAACAAAGTGTAAATAGTTGCATTAGCAAATACTGAAATGCCAAATAAGAAAAAACCAACCAATGTAAGTATTACAAGTATTATTAAACCAAAAAAACACCCATATATTGAATAAGAAAGCATGAGTGTAGAAAGCCTTGTTCTAGTAAGCAAAACAGATTCAAGTGGGCCCACTCTCATTTCTTCTGTTAAAGATGTAGATGTTGCATCCATAATGCTCCATAAAAAACCCCAACCTACCGATCCAACAAGTATATATGAAATAAAATCACCGCCATAATCTGAAATAGAAGATAAACTTGAAGCACCAAACATAGTGCCAAATAAAACCAAGTAAAATAGATTAAAAATAATGCTAAAAATAGCTGAAGAAAGAGCCAGTTTATAAGTAAATAGCATTCGGAGATCTCTTGCAACAAAAAAAGGGATTTTTCTTAGTTCATCAAACATTTTTCTTCATCACTTCCAAAAAGATTTCTTCAAGAGAGGGTTTTATTGTTTTTATATCAAAGATTCTAATATTATTTAATCTAGAAAAATCAGAAATCTCTGAAATAGTTTTATTTACATCTCTTGTTTTAATTTCAACAGTGTTATTATTTAGATTTACGGCATCAAAATATGAAAATTTCCCGGGATTATCAGAAGTTACAAGTATTTTTATATGATCCCAAAAACTTCTACCTAAAGCTTCTGGACTGCCTTGTAAAACAATTTTACCTTTATCTATAAGAGCAATCCTATCACACATCTCCTCGATTTCATAAAGATTATGAGACGTCCAAATAATTGTTTTATCGCTAAACTCTTTTTTGATCAATTTTTTTAATTCATGAGTTGTGACTGGATCAATACCAGTTAATGGCTCATCAAGAAAAAGTACTTGTGGATCATGCAGCAAACTAACAGCAAAAGCAAGTTTATGTTTCATCCCTGTTGAATATTTCATTACAAGCTCATTTTGCTTATCAGTTAAATCAAACATTTCTAAAAGTTCTTTTATCCTATCCTTAGCATTGCGCATACCTCTTAATCTTGCAAAAAATTCAAGATTTCTAATACCGCTTATTCTCCAATATAGCGATCGTGCATATTCTCCTGCTAAAAGCCCTATTTTATCTTTAACAATATCTGCATCTTGTACAACATCATAACCATCTATAGTTGCTGTTCCTTCATCTGGAAGTATAATTGTCGAAAGAATTTTAGCAGTAGTTGTTTTTCCAGCGCCATTGGGGCCAACTATACCAAATATTTCTCCTTTAGAAATGTTAAAATCTAAATGGTCAACAGCAGTGATAAATGTATACTTAGGAGTATCCTTTGAGTTTTTAATTTTAAAACTCTTTGTTAAATTCTTAGCATCAATCATTCACATCCCATCAAAGTTAAATACAAATACCATAATTTAAACATATCGCATTTGATGTGTAAAATAGGTTCTGTTTTAGTACATTCTAATTTTTTGCCTTTGTATCAATGGCAAAATCTCTATTTTTGAAAAATTGTAATTTATTAAACAGAAGACATTCTTATTTCAAAGATTACTGGAAGATAAATTGTTTTATCTGCAGCAGGATCTTTTGTTTTTAATGTAAGTCCGCGGGAGTAAATTGTTGTTATATCTTTGTTGTAATCAAGTGTTCCGCAATACCATATTACTTCATTTGTTTGAATGTTTTTTATAGATAAATAAAGATCTGATCCATATTTCATCTCAATAATATTATCCAGACCTAAAAATTCAAGCATATCTTCATATGATAAAGAGTCGCTTAAATCTTTTAATGCATCTAGCTTTGTTTTATCAATGACACCATAAGATAATATTTCAGTGCTTGAAAAAAAACCTCTTATGCCATTTAAATTACTCATAACTGTACCTGTAGAACCTTGATATAAAAAACCTGCTTGACCACCAGATTCAGTA
>CAZFAZ010000037.1:0-42070 GCA_964517155.1 uncultured Thermoplasmatales archaeon | reverse complement strand
TATTATGACAGATCAAAAAACTGATGTTAAAGTTATGAATAGATGGATAATTGTAATTGGTGCAATAATGATACAGGTGGCACTTGGTGCAATATATGCATGGAGTGCATTTACCGGTGCACTACAATCTACTGCATTTGGCTTTAGTAAAACAGAAACACAAGCAATATTTAGCGCAGGACTTGCAACATTTGCGATATTTACAATAATTGGCGGCAGACTTGCAAAAAAATACAGTCCAAGAATTATAGCTTTATTAGGCGGCGTATTTTTAGGTTTAGGATATATCCTTGCAAGTTTTGTTGGTGCAAACTTTGCATTAAAACTTATATTACTTGGAATAATGGGTGGAGCAGGTATTGGCTTAGGATACGTTGTACCAATAGCCGTT
The DNA here is from genome assembly GCA_964517155.1 of uncultured Thermoplasmatales archaeon. GTDB lineage: Archaea > Thermoplasmatota > E2 > DHVEG-1 > DHVEG-1 > PFL35. The sequence continues at coordinate 41,679 of CAZFAZ010000037.1, read as the reverse complement.
GGTGTAAAATGGTTCCCAGATAAAAAAGGACTTGTATCAGGTCTTGCAGTAGCAGGATTTGGCTTTGGTGCCTTTATATGGATATTAATGGCAAATCCGCCAAGTGTACTTGGGTTTAATGGGTTTTTGACATTAAGTCAAGGTGCATCATATACAGTTTCAATGGTTGATAACGTCTTTTTAGTTTATGGAATAGCATTTATGGCATTAGTTGTCATCGGCTCACTGGTTATGATTAACCCGCCAAAAGGATGGCTGCCAAAAGGATACAAACCTGCGCAAGAAGATAAATCTTCAAAAAAGAAATATTTAGTAGATTTAAAACCAAAAGAAATGCTTCATACAAGACAATTCTATCTTTTATGGATGATGTTTTTTATAGGTGCCCTCGCAGGACTTATGGTTATCGGAAACATTCAAAACTTTGCTACATCAGATGTCGATGGTTTTGCAGCAAACCCAGAATTTTCAAGCTCAGCAGTAGATATAGCAGTGATAGGTGCTGCAGTATGCCTACCAATTTTTAATGGAATTGGAAGAATAGTCTGGGGTAAAGTATCAGATAACCTTGGTAGAAAAAAATCTCTTATTATAATGTGTATATTACAGGGAATAATGATGCTTGCATTTTTCTATACAACAGCAAATCCATTGTTTTTCTATGTGGCAGCAGCACTAATAGGTTTTAACTTTGGTGCAAACTTTGCATTGTTTCCAGCAGCAACCGCAGATAGCTTCGGCTCAGAAAACGTAGGTCTGAACTATGGTTTTGTATTTACCTCATATGGTGTTGGTGGAATAGTAGGGCCAATACTTGCAGGTATGGTAAAAGATGCAGGGATGAGCTACATGTATGCATTTGTCCCAGCAGCAATTCTTTGTTTTGTTGCCGCAGGAATTGCACTTATATACAAACCACAAGTTGAACAAAAATAATTCTTTTTTTCTTTTTCTATATTTTTTTATACTCTTTAGTGATAATACATTTTTGTATGACTGATAAAATAATCCAAGAACTTATAAATTTAAACAAAAAATATGCAGATGAAAATTCATCTGAACTAAAAAAACATGTATCTGGTCAAAAACCAAAAATTGCTGTTCTTACCTGTTCAGACTCACGTGTTGTCCCAGAGTTTATTTTTAACAAAAAAATTGGTGAGCTTTTCGTTGTACGTGTTGCAGGAAACGTTGCAATGGATTCATCTCTTATTACATCACTTGAATATGCTGTTGATCACCTTAATATAAGTCATTTGATACTTCTTGGTCATACACATTGCGGAGCAGTAAAAGCATCAGAGGAATCAAATGATGATAGTGTTGCTTTATTTGAAGAGATAAAAAAATGTTTTTCACTTGATGCTAATCATATTATTGGAAATATTAAAAGACAGCATCATGTATTATTCCAACGCAGCAAAATTATATCAGAAGCGGTAAAAGACAATAAATTAAAAATTGTCTGCGCTGTTTATAATCTTGAATCAGGTCTTGTTGATTTTCTAGATTTTGATTAAATTATATTTTGATGAACCAAGACCTAATTTTTCAGCATACAAAATTTGTTTTTCAGGGTTTACATGATTAAATTTTTCAAAAACACCTGGTTTTACTTCATTTATTAAATCAAGACTTGCTTTATCAACTGCTACAATATCATCTGAGACTAGATAACCTATATCAGGACATATCACAGGCCCGGCATCTGGATCACAGTCACAACCTTTTGCAATGCGGTTTACATCATTAAAATAAACTATGTTTTTATCTTGCAAACATGCTTTTACAGCACAAGCAAGGACAAACTGCAAATCAGCATCTTTATAAGTTATTGCCTGAGCTTTACAGTTCTCAACACATACTCCACAGCCAAAACATTTATTTATATCCTGAGTCCAAATGTTTTCTTTTACAGTTATAGCGTCAAATGGACAGACCTTAGCACAAACACCGCAATAGTTACATTTATCTTTTTGAAATATAGGGCGGCTTGCATGATGCATCCTGCGTTTTGTTTCTTTTGTAACACCACCCATCCCAAAGTTCTTTATTGCTCCACCAAAACCAGTTGCAATATGGCCTTTTACATGTGAAAATGCAAAAATATACTGGCTTTTGTATAAATGCTCTGCTACTTCAAAATTTCTATCTTCAATTTTAACAGGTATTCCTTTTTCATCAATTACTATATTACATCCTATATTTTCTTTTGTAAAACCATGCATTTCTGCAAGTTTGTGATACCCTTCTTTAGTATGCCTCATAGCTTGATATGCAACAGTTGTATCAAACAAAAAAGGCTTAATTTTTCTTTCTTTGAGGTTTTTAACTACTTTTTTAACAGTTTCTACTCTTGGAAAATAAATATTTCCTTTTTCACCCATATGAACTTTAAAAGGTACTTTTTTATTTTCAAAACCTTTCATATTAAAATTATCAAATGCTTCTCCTATTTTATTTTCATCTGTGAAAAAAACAACTTTTTTCATAAAAAATGTTCACCCTATTTTTTTCTCCCATTTTTTAATTTTTTCAACTGTGCCAAGACTACTGCCTTTTTTTATTTCTTCACGTATACGATTCTCATGTTCTTTTACATCAAGTGCACGGTTTGCTATTTCTTGGGCTATTTCTTCTGAAACCACCACAACTCCAGAGTCATCTCCTATTATCCAATCACCTGTTTTCACAGTTTGACCTCCGCAGTTTATCTCAGCACCAATCTCGCCTAATCCTTTTGGCTCTCCAGCATTTGGACTTACATATCTACTATACACAGGAATATCTATTTTTATTATATCATCAAGATCACGAATAGCACCATCTATTACTACTCCGGCAAGTCCTTTCTTTTTTGCGCTATGAGTTGCAAGCTCACCCCAAATGGCAGTTTTCCCGCCGTTTACATCTATTACCAAAACAGTTTCTTTATCGGCTTTATCTATTGCCTCAACAGGTTTTGCCCAATCGCCATCAATAGTTCTTACTGTAAGTGCACGTCCAAGCATATGAAAACCAAGTTTTACAGGTTTTATATCACTCATCGCACCTTTTTTATGCATTGCATCTGAAATATTTGGTGTTGATACAAGACTAAATGCTTTTTTAAGTTGTGTTTTATCATATTTTTTAAAAAGCTGGGTTTTTATTATTTTTTTTTCATTTATTGCTTTTTTAATGTTTTTTGTTGCCTCAGTTACATCTTTTGCTTTAGTAATTGCTCCACCTACAATTATTATGCTTGCACCTGCTTTGACTATTTTTGCTGCTGTTTCACTGTTGATTCCACCTGCAACAGCAACTGGTGTATTTGTGTTTTTAACTATTTCTTTTACCAGCTCTAATGGTTTTTTACCAATCATTTGTTCATCTATTCCAACGTGAATACATAAATAATCTACACCTAACTTTTCTAGTTCTTTTGCTCTTTTGATTTCATCTTTTACACCGATTAAATCAATCATTATTTTTGAGCCGTATTTACGTGCTGATTTTAAAGCATCTTTTATCGTTGAGTCATCTGCTGCACCAAGAATTACCACTATATCTGCACCTGCTTTTGAGGCCATCTCTGTTTCAAAAGCACCTGTATCCATTGTTTTCATATCTGCGACAATTATTTTGTCAGGATGTTTTTCTTTAAGCTTTCTTATAATATCCATTCCTTCAGATTTTATAAGAGGTGTCCCTGCTTCAAGGTAGTCTGCACCACCTTTAACACTTTCTTTTGCGATTTGTATTGCTCTGTGCTCATTAAGTAAATCTAATGCTACTTGCAGTATTGGTTTCATTAAAAAGAGAATAAACAAATCGTTATTTAAAAGATAGTGCTTATTTTAATGAAGTAAAATTTCCGGTTTTTTCACAAGCTTTTATTAAATCCCAATGTCCCGTTACTACGCCCATTAAATTTTCTTTTTCTAAATTCATTTCTTCTAATCCTTTTATTATAAATATAAACAATCCTTGGGTTTTATTGTTTTTATGAACTTGTACAAAACCATATGAGATGTTGTTAGGGTCGATATTTGTAGTTGATATTCCAGTACGTCCGCCGTCAAGAAGAGTATAATCCCCTAAGTTTTCTTTGTTTTCGTACCAGTTGACTATATCTAGTATATTAGAATCTGTAACATAAAAGGTTTTATTCAAATCAGAGCTAACATTTAGTATATTACAGATTGTATCGTTTTTGTATGATGTTTCCTGAGCATTTGAAAATAAAGGATATGGGACATTTGGTGTAGTATCTTCATCTGGATCAATTGATATGCAACCTGCTAAAGCAGATATTAATAATATACTACATACTATTACTAAATCTAATAATCTTTTATTCATCCACATCTCAATTCATTAGATAAATAATATAATTGTTATTAATTTTTTTGTTCTGAAACGGAAAAATTTATACAAAAACACGTTTTACTGAAAAATAGATGAAACCTACAAAAGAAGCAGAATTTCATAAACGTTCAAAAGAAGATTTTGAGGATTTTATAAAAAAATTAGAGCTGCAGGCATTGGAAACTGCTGAAGAAAGACTGCCTTTGTATCTGGAAATTGATTTAAAAGATGCAAATTTAATACTTGATGTCGGCTGCGGCTCAGGAATGGTTACACGTGATATAGCACGTCTTACCAAAGGTAAAGTTATTGCAATTGATGGTTCAGAAGATATGATATGCGTTGCAAAAAAAGTTCTTAAAGATTTTAAAAATGTTGAGTTAAAAGTTGGAAATGCAGAAAAGTTACCTTTTGAGGATAACACATTTGATGTTGTAACATGCAACCTTGTTTTAATGTGGGCAAATACTCCTCAGAAAGTAGTTTGTGAAATGGCTCGTGTTGTAAAACCAGGTGGTATTGTTTTAGCATCACTTGAGCCAGATTATGGAGGCAAGTTGCATTATCCAGAAAACCCAAAAATTGATCCCGTCTTTGCAGGAGAAGCAATTAAAAAACGTGGCGGAGATCCGCATATTGGTCGAAAACTAAGGCTTTTATTTGTAAGAGCAGGACTTGATACAAAAGTAGGAATCGGCAATAACCGCATCTGGAGTTGTGAAGAAGATAAATCTTATTACCAACATGCTCGTGATTTTTATGTGAAAGCATTAAAAGATGCAGGTCTTTCTTCCAAAGAAATAGATAAATGGGAATATGATTACCTTAAATCCTTGGATGAAGGCGTTCAACTAAATTTTTTTCCACAGTTTTATGCAATTGGATGTAAACCAATGACTTTATAACCAGTTGTAAAATTTCCTTTTTTAGATGCTTTTATGTCTGCAGAAATAGTTGATGGTAAAAAAATAGCTGAGAAAATCCGTAGAAATGTTGCTTTTGAAATTCAAAAATTAAAATCAAAATATAATATAAAACCCAATATTACTACGATAAAAATAGGCAGCAATCCTGAATCTGATATATACCTAAAGCTTAGAGATACTGCTTGTGAAAAAGTAGGTATTAAATCTAATCACATTAGTTTACCAGAGAATGTATCTGAAAAAGAAACTGTTGATCTGATAATCAAACAAAATGAGGATAAACTGGTTCATGGTATACTTATACAGTTTCCAATTCCAAAACATCTTTCTTCAGATAAACTAATAAATGTTTTAAATCCAAAAAAAGATGTAGAAGGATTAACGCCTTTAAATATGGGATTGACGCTAAGAGGTGATGAATATATTATTCCATGTACATCTCTTGCTGTTTTAAAAATTCTTGAAGAAGAAAAAATAAGACTTCAAGGCAAAAACGTTGTAATAGTAAATCACAGCAATATCGTTGGTAAACCTTTATCTGCTCTTTTTCTTAACAGGAATTCTACTGTTTCAGTAACACATGTTTTTACAAAAGATTTAAAAGATTATACGTCTAAAGCAGATATTCTTGTCACAGCCGCAGGTGTTCCAAAGTTGATTAAAAAAGAACATGTAAAAACTGGTTGCTTTGTAATTGATGTAGGTATTGTTAAAACTGCTAATGGCATCACGGGTGATGTTGAGTTTGAAGAAGTAAAAGAAATCGCAGGTAAAATTACCCCCGTTCCGGGTGGTGTAGGACCTGTAACAGTTGCCTGCTCTCTTGTAAATATGGCTAAAACTTTTAAGAATTGTATAGAAAAATAATTTTTTTATTTTATAAAGTGGCCAAAAAACATTTTTTTCTTTTTTAATTTTCATTTTGATGAATTAAAATAAAGCTTTGTTTTTCATCGTTTGTCTTATCCCATTTTTTATCATCATTATTGTCATAAAAAATATAGATTTTTTCAATTTCAACCGGTTTATAAATGTCAAACTCTAATGGATTTGTTGAATAAAAATAACTCATATTCTCAAAGTCATTAGATATCATTTTTTTAACAGAATTTATATCTTTTTTAAAAATAGGATGCGTTTCATTTCCAAATTTATCATATGTATCATTTAGAAAAACATGAAACTCTTCGCCAGAAGACCAATTAGATTCTGCACCACAAATGAATGGTTTTTTCACAATTTTTATTTTATTAGATATTATATTATCCCAATTACCCTTTGCAATTAAAGTTATATATTCTGTTGAGATAAATGCATTATATTCATAGTCTTTATCTGGAAAATAATAAGTTTTTTTGTTTTCAAAAAAACACGTATCCATTCCTTCTATAAGAGTTGAGAAATGTGAGCTAATATTATTTAATTCAGAGTTTTTATGCCAATCGTTTAAAAAAACTGCTGAAAAAACTGCAGAAAGCAGAATTCCTGTCGCAATAATTAAACCTATTTGTGAGAATGTTAAACTCATAAATGCTTGATTATTTTTGATAAATCTTGACATAGGTTTTACCTTTGTTTTTTATAAGTTCAATCACAAGGTTATAAGTTCCTGATTTTAGTAAAGAGGCTTGTTCTATGTTTTCACCTGTGAATCTTGCGTTAGAAGAATATACATTTGTAGTTCCATCGTCCATTACAAAAAAATAGTTGTTATTTGTGTCTTCGTCAAATATTATGTCTTTTTCATCAAAAACATTTTTTTGAGGAAGGCTGCCAAAAACAAGTTTATTTAAAGAATTTGGCAGGTTAACATTTATTGTTAAAACTGTGCCGCTATCTGCGTATTCAAACATGTTTTCTGCTTGAGATACTATCTTTTCAACTTCTTTTTTTACAGAGTCTACTTCAGCGTTTTTTGTTATATTTAAGATAGATAAAGAAAAAACAGTAAGTATAATTGATGAAGTGGTTATTGCAACCAGTAAATAAACAGGCATTCCAATTACTGCTCTGTCATCAGCGTTTTTCATAAAAATCAGTTGCCCCTAACAACTTTTATCATTTTATTTTGTGAGAAAGTTTCAAGGCATTGTGCTTTTACAACAATATCAAGATATCCTTCATTTACACCTTTTTGAAGTCTGGGTTTTATATGAATTTTTGTTATTCCATTTTCATTTGTAAGATTAGAAAAAACATCACCTAAACCTCTAACTAAGACATTTGCCTCTTTAACAGGGTAACCATGTCTATCTTTTACATTTATATTTATTTCAAAGTCATACTCCTCAGAATCCAAAGGTATTTTATTTATCAGCGGATCGATTGAAATAATCATCTTTCCTGGGAATATGCATGGATTTAATATGTAAAGAAGAATAAAAGAAAGTGCTATTGTCCCAATAACAATTGAAACAGTTAATCTTAAAGGAAGTCCTATAACTGCATAATTATTTTTAGTTAAACCTTCATATTTTTGCATATCCATTTAAAAACCACTGTTAACTGGGTCTTGTTTTAATACTTTTAAACAATGCAGATGCAATAAAGATAAGTCCTATTGTGCCTAAAAAAACTGGGCTTATTAATAATTCAGTCATTTCATAGTTTACAAATACTGCTGCAGTTATTGCAATAAAACCTGCTATTAATCCAGAGATTTCGATTGGCACTTCTATTTTACCTATTTTCATAACTGGTGGTGCAGAGTGTTCAATTTTTTCTATGCGTTGTCTAAAATTAGTTAAAAATTTTATTTCTATTTCTCTAGTTTTTTTAAGATTGTCTTCTAGTCCGTGTATATATCTATTTATCTGCTGAATTTTATCTGCAAAATCGTTTAGTTTTTTTTGTTGGGTGTCGATTTCATCCTGTAGCATAGAAAATTCATTGTCGACTACGCCAAAAATATAATCTAGTTTTTCTTCTGATTTACCGTTTTCTTTTAACTCAGATATTACTTTTTCAATTGGTCCTTCTATTATTGTTACGCCAGAGATTGAATGTTTTGCAGGATCTATTTTTTGTGTTGAAATTCTTTTTTCAACGGCAGATAATCGTGAGCTTATACTGCTTGTTGTTTGTTCTATTTTTCTAACCCAGCTTCGCATGGCTTGTATGTTGTCTTCAACTATTTTTGATTCGTTTTTCTTTTTGTGGTTTTTTTTGTTAACTAACATTTTTTATTCTCCGCCCAAAACAATAAAATTATTAAACGCAAAAGTTTTTTATTCTTCTTGTTTTTGGATAAAATAGATTTAATTTTATCCTCTGTAAACTATTACTGCTTTGGGTTCTTCAAAGTCTTCATAACCTGAGGCTTTCACAGTCATTTTTATGTATGCTTCATTAATACCTGAGTCAAGTTTGCATTCAGCAAGTGTTATTGTTGCAATGCCATCTGTGCCTGTTGGAAGCGATTCTGCTGCATCATGTGCACCTGATAATCTTACTACGGCTCCTTCTATAGGATCTCTTCGGTCATCATCTGTTGTTACTTTTATTGTTACAGTAAAAGAATCTATATCGAGGTCTCCAACATTGCCGTTTCCTTTTGCTACAGAGCCAGACATTACTTGTGCATCCATCATTTTTGTACCTTGCGGCATCATCATAATTACTGCTGCTATTACTGCTACTGCGACAATCATTATTATTATGAGATACATTGGTAGACCTAATACCTGCGCCTTTTCGTTTGTTTTAATTCTTCTAATTTTCATATTTTTTTATCCCCCTGTTTTTGTAACAGGTTTTTTTGTTTTGTTAATTTTTTAACTTATATTTTCATGTTGCAAAAGTATAATAATATTATGTAATAATTTTAATAAATTTATTATAATAATATTAGAATAAGACTAATTTGTTTGTATACTGCCAAATACTTATTGTTTTGTTTTTATTTTGCTGAAAACAGGTATCATACTTAAAACCAGAGTGTTTTGTCTCGTATATACAATTTTAATAAATAATTTGTTATAAAAATAACACATTTATTATATATTAAATATCTAGATTTTATTTTAAAGATAAAATAAAAAATTATTGTTTTGAAAAAGAAGGGATTTACATGAAAAACAAAACTCTCAGAAAATTTATAAAAAATGAAAAAGCAGTTTCTGAGGAGTTTACAACACTACCTGCCATTTCCCTCGTGATGATAGGATTTACGCTTTTTTTACTTCTGATTACCAATACATACAACGCATATGAAATAAGAATAAATGCTATCGAAAAATATACGACCGCTGATTTTATTGTAACAAAAATTACCAACCCTGATTGCTCTTTTGTAAAAGAAGGTGGAATTATAAGCATACCTCTTTTAAACACTAAAGAAAGCAAGGATTTATTAGCTGACTTAAAAGAAGAATACAAAAAATCAGGTCTAGATTTTGTAGTTAGAATAGAATGGGCTGATACTTATAGTGATTTTCCAGACGATTTACCAAATGGCGTTTATAATCGAATAGCAATCTCCAAAGAAATAGGTGTTTACTTAAATGAGGCTCAAACCAAACCTGGTAAACTAACCGTAATACTCTGGAGCACGAGCTCTTGAAACAAAGATTTTTTTTAAAAAATACAAAGGCTCTTGCGGTGATGTACGATGCAGTTTTCTTTCTAGTTTTAGTATCCCTTTCAGCAGTAGTACTTCTGCCCGCTCTTCAAAGTGATATAGCTGTAAAAGGCTCGATTGATAAACATCGCGAGCATGTTGCAGATAATGCATTAAACACTTACCTTGTCTCCAGAATGGATAAATTTAGTTATAAACTAGCAGGTGATTTAATAGATGACGTTGCAGGAAGTATAGGTATTGATAATTCTTCAGATGGTTTATATAAATCAATTACTGACTGGATTCTGGCAAGAGAGCAACTTCATAAAACACATGCAAACCTTATCGCAGAAAACCTTGCATGTCAAATAAGACTGCCGATTTCAGTTTTTGGAACAAATCGATTTAATATATTTACAGGAGATTTTGACAGGCAACTTAAAAAAGAAACACAGGATTTTTTCAACGATTATCTCTCAGATAAATACAAATTTAATTTTACAGCAATTTGGCATCCTATAAAAGGTGTAACATTTGGTGGAGAAATTCAAATTGGTGATACCCCGCCAGATACAAATTGTTATGTTTCAAAAAGTTTTATTATGATGCCTTTCAAACCAACTTTTAGTTTCAATGGGAAAAATTATACTTTTACCAGATACTGGGTTGAAGAAGAAATACTTAAAAAAACTCCTAATGTTGGAAACATCACTACAATTGTCAACAGTTATACTGCAGGTGTGCCACCTTTTGATAATAAAACCAATGCTACCATAGCTGCAAATGAAAATTTAACTAAACTTGTACAAGGATTTTTAGTAGGAGGCATTAAAGATTCAAACAATACTTTATTATTTCCAGGCATTGTTGATCTAGCGATAGATTATGGTTTTAGTAGTATAAACTCTGTGATAAATGTTTTTACTGATGATTTAATAAACAGTTTTATGGGTGAGGCTCTTGGTTCAGTTGACAGCTTTTTTGCAGACATTGGAGGTGGCGGTAATCCTATTTTTAATGGTATTGCAGAACAAATAAATGAGCAGATATCTGATTTTATTGGAAGTTCTTTTGCATCACTTGATGAAGGTTTAAATTTTTTAGAAGAAATGATAAAAGAGGAAGTAACAAAGTTAGTTGCAAATGTTTTTCCAGTTTATATCCAAAATTTTATTGATTTTGTTTTATCAGATTTTGATATTGTAGATTTGTATGATTTTATTTCTACTTGGCTTTTTGATCAGATTTCGTTAAATAAAGCCCAAGTAAGACTTATGATCTGGGAGGTTAGAGGATGAAAATTAAAGATATTATTAGAAATAATTATGCTCGTGTTCCTTTTTCAGTTATAGGTGTTTTTTTAATTCTTGGAAGTAGTATGACAACTGTTTATATTGCAAAACTTGAAACTGAGAAAACCATTGAACTTTCAGATACCGTTGATTTTAATGAAGTAGAAAACCTTCTTCGCCTTGCAGAAGCAGATATGACTACTGCTTTAAACATAGCTGGTCTTAAAGGTTTAAAAAAAATAGGTGAAATGCCTGTTTTTGAAGCGGGTTCAACTGTTTATGGTGATACTGTCAAAGATGTAAACAAAAACCTTGTTCGTGAAATAATAATGGATGAAATGAATGTTTATCTGACTGGTAATTATCTTTATGAAATGTTTAACGACGGTAAATATGCAGTAAATATTTTAATTCCTGAAGGACAGAGCTATCCTGTTTATTCGTGTGATATGATTTCTTTTGAAGAACTTGAAATGAAACTTAAAAGACCGATGAGCATACCTTTTATTACACCTCTTGGTGAAGTGTCTCATCCAAGTTATTATATGGCATTTATACCTGTTGAAGTTGAAATAAAAAAACTTGAAACTGGTAAACCTAGCCAATTTTTAACAAAGAGAAAAATTGATGTTTCATGTATTTTGACCTCACGTTTTTTGCTTCTTAGAAATCTTGTTGACAAAGATTATAATAAAACAATTAATGGTATAAATGAACTGTGGACTTTTACAACAATTATCGCAAACCTATATACTCTTATAAGAGGTTATCAACACTACCAAAATGGGGATCCTGAAAATGTTGTTGATAATAAGCATCTCGCACTTATTGTAAATGCAGGTCTTTTATTTGAACAAAGTTTTACATTTGGAAGTGCAGATCCGATGGCTCTTATCCAACTTGTAAATAATACATATAAAACATTGAAAAACAAAGACTCTGATTTAACAGATTTAATAAACACTGATTTATCAGATCCTTCTGGCCTGCAGATAGTTACATCTGATTTTTCAAATGAGGTAGATATTACCGATCCTGCAAGTGTTCCAGAGGATACAAATGATTGTCCTGAGATTAATCTTTCTGAGATTGCACAAAGGCCGTTATATGACTGGGAAAGTGCATATGTTGTTTTAAGCAAACCTGATGATACTATAAAAATAGAGATTTTTACACCTTTTACAGAAGAAGATGTCACTCAGATTATAAATGATTATAAATCTCAAGGGTATAAATTTGAACAATTACTCCAAGCAAAAACAAAGACAAATCAGACTACGGTAGATAAAATAACTGAAATTTTACAAGATGTTTATACTGCTAGTATTAAAACAACTGTTGCGCATCTTTCAGCTCCAGTTATTAGCATAGGGGATCACACAGGGTATCCTATCGACAATGGTACATCTGATTGGAGTCTTGTTTCTATGGCTCTTACTCAGACTTTTGACAAGCCAGATAAAGGCTTTATCACCCCAGGTTGTACGTTATATGGTGAGGTGTATGATCTTGTCTTTGAAAGAGAGCATACTTGGAGTAAAAAAATTAATGATACCTGGTATGAATATACTGCAATTGACATAAAAACAGAAGATGATGTAACCCTCCGTGTAATACTTAGTGCTTATTCACAATATAAAAGCTCTGAAAGCGACATAATTGATGTTTTATACAAAAACACAGTTTATAATGATATAAACCTTGAGGATACTCTAAACACATATCTTTATTCTTTTTATTTTCCAAATTATGTTGAGCTTTTACAGAAAATTTCAGGTTCATATTACAACGAAAAAATAAGTGGTACAGTTCCAAGCTGGGTTCAAGATAATGCGTGGCTTTCTTTAGAAGAGATATATACTCAGATTTCAGAAATCAAACAAGACCCTGCTCTTAATTCAACAAATTATCCAAATACCTTTGAGCTTTTACAGCTTATAAAAACTGATTTACTTCAAAAATATGACAATAAGCTTGATGACTTCTTAGATAAACAAAGATATGCTGATTCTGATTTGTTTAAAAGCACAGGTAACAAAGCAGTATACTATGTACGCGACTGGTATGTATATAAAGTACGACAAGACATCGAAAATGTTTTTTTACAAGTTGAAAATGCAATAAACAATCAAATTGATAATCTTATTACACAACATGTTACAGATCAAGGCTTTAGTGCATCAGATATAAAAGATACATTATCAAGTGAAGGTATGAATTTTTTACAAAATCAATTTTTTATTCCATTTGGTTTTGATATGGATTTATCAAGATATAAAAACGATGAACTTGAATGGGGCGAAACAGTAAAACTTGCAGTTGACCAATCTCCTGATTATTTAACGCCTTTTAAAAAAACAGAGTTTGAAGGTAAAACAATTCAAACAATGGGTCTTAGAAACATCTGTACTTTAGGTCCAACAGGTCTGCCAATTCTACCACCTACCCCTGTTACACCATGGATTATAACACTTAATATATGGATTATAGATGTTAAAGGTGAATACGCTGAATTCAAGGTTGTCGACAGTAGCGATGAAACAATTTTTAACCCTATTTTTGGTCATGACCCGCAGATATATGTACGAAAAGAGCAAGATGTATACAACCTTGAAAATACTATTAAAGTAGGTAGAAACACCCGCTTGAAATTTGGTTTTACGACAGTTTCTTTTTCAGTTGTGCCTTCTTGGGGTTTTATGGTTGGAGATTGGGGGGATTATTCTGAGGAGGATGGCTGGAGTTGAAAAAAAGTATTTTTTTAATTACAACAATTTTTTTACTTCTTTTTTCAGAGATAATTTTTGCAAACAAACCTGCTGAAAACAGTTTAGGTATCTGTGATGTATGGTTTAGCAAAGATTCTTTAAATTGGGAAAATGCAACTGCGTATACAAGTCTTAAACTTGGTCAACCATTTTATGTAAAGATATGGGTTAAAACAAAAACAGATTTAAAATCTATAAGTTATCATATGTCTTGTTATGGTCCACCATATGATTTTGAGTTACTTGAAAAACCTAGTAATCTGCCTAGTAATGCACAATTATATGATTTTGATCCAAGGGCAATAGGAGATATAACTTTTTGGAACCCTGAAAAATATGATGAGCATATTATGGTTTGGAAGATGCGTGTTAAACCGGATAGTGATTTTATTGAGGGTAATGTTCCTTTGAATATTGATTTTGAGTTTTTTGGGAAAAATACAGAATCATTTTATTTCACAGTTGTAAGTGTAAACATAATAAATGAGACATGGAGTGATTACAAATCAAGTGAGGTGGTTACTATATATCCAGTTGAAGATAGTTATGAATCATCAGTTGATTATTTAGGTTTTCAGCTAATATTTGTTATTATTTTTTTGATTTTACTGCTATTTTTTAAAAAAAGAAAACAACAAAATAATTGATTTTTATGAGAATAAGTTTTTGTATGTAAATTATATTGCGTTTCTCAACGTTTATTGGGCCCGTGGGGTAGCTTGGCATCCTTCTACCTTGGGGTGGTAGTAACCTGAGTTCAAATCTCAGCGGGCCCACTTTTTATATCTTAGATGAAATTTTATAATACTTTATATTAATGAATAACATTTGCCATTCTGTGAAGTATAATCAAGTCTGTAATACAGCATCGGTAAGTATCCAAAAATCAACATATGAAAATTTAGATGTTGAATCTCTTTTAAAACCAATTGGAGGTTTTAAAAACTATATAAATAAAGGTGAAAGAGTTTTATTAAAAACAAATCTTTTGAATGCAACTGAACCTGAAAAAGCTGTGGTAACACATCCTGTTCTGATTAGTGCTGTTGCTAAATCTGTTTTAAACATAGGAGGAATACCATATATTGGAGATTCGCCGTCAGGTCCATTTACAAAAAGAAGATTAAAAAAAGTATATGAAAAATCAGGTTTAATAAAACTTTCAAAAGAGTTAGGAATTGAATTAAATTATGATACTAGCTATAAAAAAATTGATTCTCCTGGCGGTAAAAGATTACAAAAGATACCTTTATGTAATTTTTTTCTAAAGGCAGATAAAACAATAGCTATGCCTAAAATAAAAACACATTCACTTATGATGATGACTCTTGCAACAAAAATAATGTTTGGTGTTGTTCCTGGTCTAAACAAGGTTAAATATCATTCTATTTTTATTAGGCAAAAAGCTTTTTCTGAAATGTTACTTGACGTGTTTTCTGTTGCAAAACCTGATTTAATAATTATGGATGGAATAGTTGGTATGCAAGGTGATGGGCCTATGGGCGGCATACCTGTTGAGTTGGGAGTTATGCTTGCATCAGATAATGCTGTAGCCTTAGATCTTGCTGTCTGCAAGATACTTGGTATAGAGCCTGTAGGTATACCAACGTTAAAAGAAGCAAAAATAAGAAACATGTGGCCAACAAAAATTAATTATCCCTTGCTTTCTCCAAAAGATGCTGAATATAAGAATTTTTTGCTTCCTTCTACGGCAGGTTATCTTCTTACAGGTGAAGAAACACCAAATCGTTTTCCTTGTATAACTGAAAAGTGTGTAGGCTGTGGTGAGTGTAAAGCAATATGTCCTAGAGAAGCAATAAAGATAATTGATAAAAGAGCCAAAATAGATTATTCAAAGTGTATAAAATGTTACTGCTGTCATGAAGTATGCACATATAATGCAGTAGATCTTAAAACGATTAAATAGATGTTTTAGTCTGTCTTCATCGAAAGAAATATAACTATGTTTTTTCATACATATTTTTTGAGGTGATGCTGGATGCAAAAGACGTTATTTGATTTCTTTGAAGAAAATGAGGAAATTAATGAATTAAGAGATAGTTTACATTAACTAAAATCTATTTTTTTATTTATACGTTTATGGTGGGTTTGTTAGAGTTTAGGTTTTTTATTTACTTTAAATCTCCAAAGTGATATAGTAAATAATGTTGTAAAAAATGTTAGACACGCAACTGCTAAATATAGTAATGTTGTATCTTGTACAGTTGCTATCATTGTTGGAACTGCGGGGTAAAAATGTAAAGATCCTTCGCCATATTCAAATCCCAAAGTAGTTTCATTTGTTTCGTTTTCATCTCTTACAAATTCATCATTAGGGGAGACATTTGTTTCGTTGCCTTCTGTACTATTTCCTTTTAATGTTTTTTTAGCTGAGATATTTGTGTCATTATTAAACATATATTTCTCTTCAAATATTACATATACCATATTTTGTTGATTGGGGATATGTGCACAATCTGTTTCGATCTTTAACTTTTGATTAGATTGCTCTGCAGATAAGATATACTTATCACCGCAGGCATCATCAAAATTTTGTATATTTGCAGATTCTATATTAAACCAAACTATATCGGCCTGATCGTAAGTATATCCTATGCTGTTCGTAGGAAGAGCATTTTGCTGAAGCGTCACTGTTATATTTTCCACAGTTTTTTCTCTTGCATCAACCTCTGCAAGATATCTGAAATTATAACTTTTTTCACCTAGTATAGGAATACCTGCAGATTCTACTTCATAAAGATATGTTGTATCATTTATCGTCTCAGCAATTCCTATAGGAATGGGCTGTAAAAAATTTACTATAAGTATAACTGCAATTAATAAAGAAATAAATGTACTACTGAACATTACAACAATTCTAGTATTTTCTGGATGAAGAAGCCCTTCACCCTTCCATGTAAGTTTATAGTATACCCATTTATGTCCTTCTCGCTCATTCTTTTTAACAAGACCTGCCTCATTAAGTTTTATCAGATGCTCATGAAGAGTTGCCTTGTTAAGGTTTGTTGCTTTGCAGATATCGTTTAAACTTAATTTTTTACCATCAAGAGCGCGTAAAATATCAAGCCTTGTATCAGATGCAAGTGCTTTGAATGTATTCATATCAAGTGTTAGTTTAGACATTCTAATATTATAGTTTATTCTTAATTTAGTTATATAGTGTTTGCTTTTGTTCGGTTTTTTCCGAACGTTTTCTGAGCTTTTATATACAAACCAGCTAGATAATAAGTATTTGGTGATTTAATGACCATGTCTAAAAAAGCAAAAAAAGCAGGTATCCTAAGCGGAGCAGCGTTATCTATTACTGTGTTAGTATGCGCAGGCGTATTTCTAGGGATTATGAACGAACCTATTGTAGCAACATCTGAAAAACCTGAAGAGCATCTCTTCATTGAAGAGACATATCTTCTTAAAACAGGGGAGACAAATGAAACTGTAAATGTTACTTGTACTCCTTATATGACTAATATTTGGGATGAAGAATCAGGCGATATAAAAATTATTGCATATGTTGTAAAAACCAGCAATAAAATAGCTGAGTATAAGAATACAGTTGAAATTGGAAAAATAGCAGGAGATACAACTGCTGAGATAGAAATTCCAATAGTTCTTACTGCAGATAACTTCAAAGTTGATCTATTAATATTTGAAGATGAAAAACTAGTTTTAAAAGGTAGTTTTACAGTTAAAGCAGTACAGACCTTTAAATATGGTTTGGAAGGAGATGTAATAAGAAGTGATTGGAATTTAGAGAATAGTAAATGTGTGGTTACATCTGTACAGCATGATTTCTCTGAGCATATATACAAAGAAATCTAATCTAAAATCTTTATCTTTTCTTTTTTTCTTTTATAAAAATTTTATATAACACTATGTGTTATAGGCTTTTTAATGGATAAAAAAGAGCTCATCAATCTTCTGAAAGACTGCGGAGCAATACAATTCGGCCGTTTTGTTTTAACATCAGGTGCGGTAAGTGATTATTATATTGATATAAAACAAGCAAGTACAAACCCGCGTATCTTAAAAAAGATTGCAGAGGCAATGGCAGAATATGCAGAAGGCTATGATATAATTGCGGGTATGGAGCTGGGTGCAGTACCTCTTGCTGTAGCATTATCTCTGCAAACAGGTATTCCCTATGTCATTCTTAGAAAGGAAAAAAGAGAACATGGGACAGGAAAGCAAATTGAAGGTGTTGATGTAAAAGGAAAAAAAGTAATAATTGTTGAAGATGTAACAACCAGTGGCGGCTCTGTTATTAAATCAGTTCAAATACTACGTCAAAACAAGGCAGTAGTTGATGAGGTGATAACAGTTGTGGATAGAGAAAATGGAGCTGAAGAAAAACTTCAGCAGATTGATATAAGTTTTATTCCTCTTTTGTCTATTAGTGATATTTTAAAAAAATAGTTTAATTTTAAATATCTGTTTTGCATTCAATAAGATTCCCGGGAGGCTTGATTAAGTTTGAAAATACTTGTAGTTGGAGGCGGTGCTAGAGAACATGCTATATGTGATGCCGTTGTCCGCTCTAATGAAAATGTAGAGTTATTCTCTGTGATGAAAAACCTAAATCCAGGTATTAAGGAAATCGTAAAAGATTATATTTTAGAAAAAGAAACTGATATCGAAAAAGTTCTAGATTTTGCAAAAACAAAAAATATAAATATTGCTCTTGTTGGCCCAGAGGCACCACTTGAGGCAGGACTTGTAAACGCACTTGAAAAAAATGGCATTAAATCATGTGCACCAACAAAAGAAGCTGCAAGAATAGAAACAGATAAAGAATGGATGAGAAATTTACTTAAAAAACATAATATCCCTGGGCAGCTACGTTGTGAAACTTTTACAAATGCTTCAAAAGCTAAAAAGTTTATAGAAGATTTAAACTGTGAAGTTGCAATAAAACCAATTGGTCTTACAGGTGGAAAAGGTGTACGTGTATCAGGTGATCATTTTGATGGTATTAATGAAGCAATGAAATATGTAAAAGAGGTAATAGATAATAAAATAGGTGGTAAATCAAAGGTTTTAATTGAAGAAAAAGCAATAGGTGAAGAATTCACTTTACAAGCTTTTTCAGATGGTAAGACAATTCTTCCACTTCATGCAGTACAAGACCATAAAAGACTTTTACCGGGTGACAAAGGACCAAATACAGGAGGTATGGGATCTTATTCCTGTGAAAACGGTCTTCTACCTTTTTTAAATAAAAGTGATTATGAAGAGGGAGCTGTAATTCTGCAAAGAATTGTAGAGGCATTAGGCAATGAAGGATGTTCGTATATCGGTCCTATTTATGGTCAGTTTATGCTTACTGCAGATGGTCCTAAAATAATTGAGATAAATGCACGTTTTGGTGATCCTGAAGCGATGAATGTACTACCAATACTAGAAACAGATTTTGTTAAACTATGTGAAGCAATGATAAAGGGTGAACTTAGTAAACTAAAACTTAAAATGAAGAAGAATTCAACTGTATGTAAATATATAGTGCCAGAAGGTTATGGCTCTAAAAGTATAACTGGTAAAAAAGTTTTTGTTGATGAAAAAAATATTAAGAAAACTGGCTCTCAACTTTTTTATGCATCTGTAAATAAAGAAAATACTTCTGTTACAACTACTTCTTCTCGCTCTCTTGCTGTTGTTGGAATCTCGCAAAGTATCTCTGAGGCTGAAAAGATATGTGAAAAAGCACTTACTTATATTAAAGGCGAGCATATCTTTATACGTCATGACATTGGTACAACAAAGCTTATACAGAAAAGAATTGATCATATGAACAAGCTTCGTGGAATGTAATTATTATGAAAGAAGAAGTTTATCTTTATTTTATAGGAACAGCAGGCTCAGGTAAATCGACTCTTACAAGTATCTTTAAACAATGGATGACAAATCATGGTCTTGATGCAATAACTGTTAACCTTGATCCAGGTGCAGAGAATCTACCTTATTCCCCAGATGTAGATATTCGTGATTGGATATCTTTAAACGAAGTGATGAAAGAATACGGCCTTGGCCCTAACGGTGCACAGATTGCCTGTGCAGATATGCTTGCGCTAAATACTTCTGATGTTAAAGAAAGTATTGAATCTTTTAAAACAGACTATGTGTTAATGGATACGCCCGGGCAGCTTGAGCTGTTTGTTTTCAGAGAAGCAGGTAAATACATAATTGAGTTTTTAAATCCCGCACGCAGTATGATTGCTTATCTTATAGATCCTGGTCTTTCAAAGACTTCATCAGGTTTTGTATCTCAGATGTTGCTTGCATTAAATACTAGTTTTAGACTTGGAAAACCTCAGGTAAACATACTTAGCAAATCAGATATTTTACCGCAAGAAGAACTAGATCTTATATTTAGATGGGCTGAAGAACCAGATATACTTGAGGAATCTATGCTTTCTGAAAAAGCATCAATTTATCAAGAGATGAGCAGAGGAATTCTAAATCTTATCAAAGATTTTCAAGAACAATTAAAAATATATCCCACAGGAAAAGAAGAGTTTCAAGGTATATCTAATATTTATACTGCAGTACAATTAGAATTTAAAGGCGGAGAAGATTTACTCAGCGATTAGCTATTTACTATTGTTATTTCTTCAGTTACACGTTCTCCTTTTAGCAATCTAATTACTACTATTTTTCCTTTTTTTGATTCAGATACTGAACTATGAACAAGTGGTGCTTTGAAATCTACCTCGCTGCCGTATTTAATACGTGGTAGATTAAATGGTGAAAAAAGTATAACAAATGCTTTGATAGGGGTACCATTAAAATCAGTGATTTTAACCTGAAAAATACTTGATTCATTAACAATTTTTGGAAATGAAACAACAAAAGGGTTGTCATTATAACCAATTACTAGGTTTTTGACAATTACATTTGTCTGATTTATGCATTTAACTTCAAGTTTTAATTTATAAAAACCTGATGTAAGATTAGTTGTATTCCAAATATATAATATATCATTGTCAACTTCTTTGTCATTTTCAAATATTTTAACCCAAGAGCTTTCATAAGAATAATATAAACTATAATTTATTAAATCATCAGTAGTTCCTGAACTATTTCTAGCAGATCCTTTTATTTCTACTAAACCATGTGAAATTCTATTTGAAATATTTAAAAATGCAACAGGTGGATTTAAAGCATTTAATACATCAATTCTTCCGCTTCCATATGTATTATCATCGCCATTTTCCCCAAGATCAAAAGCAGAGTCTTTTAAAATTTGTTTAACTTCTGCAGATGTTAAGTCAGGATTTGCTTGAAGTAACAGTGCAGCAGCACCCGCGGCATGTGGAGCAGCCATAGATGTGCCACTCATAACAGCATATCTGCCGTCAAGATATGTACTTTTTATTTGAACTCCAGGGGCTACGATATCTGGTTTTATATAATATGAACCATTGAGTTCAACAGGCCCACGCGAGCTAGTGGATGAAATCTGACTGTTTTTATTAATGGATCCAACCGTGATGCTTTTAAGACTGCAACCAGGTGAAGTAATACTATTATGCGCTGGACCATTATTTCCTGCAGCGGCAATTACTATTATGCCCATATCCATCATTTCATCTGCTTTTAAACTAACAATATCATCAGGTGAACCAGCCTGATTAGTACCAAAACTAATTGATAAAATATCAACATGATCTGATGGATCGCCGTCTCCATTGGGATCAGCTGCAGCATCTAGAGCTGCAAGATAATTATTAAGGTCCCCAGATCCTAGGGAATCTAAAACTTTAAAAGCATAAATATTTGAGTCAGGCGCAACCCCGGGGTAGTTTGAGTTTATTTTATCTCCTGTAATAATTCCTGCGCAGTGGGTTCCATGTCCGTGGTCATCCATTGGATCGTCATCATCATTTACAAAATCATAGCCGCCGATATAACTACTTTGAAGGCTAGGATGCATATAATCGATACCTGTGTCAAGAATTGCAATATTTATTCCTTGGCCAGTTATATTTCTACCAATTTTATCTTTTACGTTCCATGCTTCAGTTGCTTTAATCAAAGGAACAGATTCGGCCAAACAAACAGAAAATTTATAGTTTGGATAAACGTTTTTAACAAAAGGTAAATTTTTTATTTTTTCAACTAAACTAACAGGCATACTCTTGATAAAAAAACCATTAAAAATACCAGTATACTGTCGAGAAAAAACAATGTTTGTTTGATCTTTTTCATCTACTAAAGCTAAAATTGAACTAATGACTTGTTCATGAGAATTCAAAAGTGAACTGCGGTAACTTTCAACTTTGTTTTTTAAGAATGAATCAGAATATTTGGAAAAAAAAGAACTTCTCTCTTTTTTAAGACAATTAAAATACATAAAACTAGGTTTATCTATCAGCTCTATAATAAAATCGTTTTTTTCATTATTTTCTCTTTCATACTTTTCAACTTTAAAACTTGATGCAATACTTGAAAATATAGTTAAAAATAATAAACATATAATAAGAAATGATAATATCTTTACATTTTTTGTTTTCTTCATTTGATATTAATTATATTATTAACATAATATATTAACTTTGTTTATCAAATCTTGTCGGTTTTAACTTATTTGAAAGCAAAACAACACGTGAATCAGATTTTTCCATTAAAAAATTATATCCTGTTTCTTCTGCCAATTTGTTTGCAAAATCTCTGATATTTTCGTGAGATGGCATATTTTTAATTGTCATTCTTTTACGAGAATAACCAACAAAAACATAACCTTTAGGTTCGATAAACATCGGGTTTGCTTTACTTATTAGTTTTGCATATTCTTGTATATATTTTTCATCTATGTTCCATTCTTGAACCAAAGTATTACGTATAACAGTTCGTGTATTAAGAGAAGGTATTAGTTCAAGAGTCTTATTTATTCGCTCCCAACCATCAGATATTAAAGGTGAGCAAATTTTTTTATAAACTTCTTTATTTGGTGCGACAATAGATACATAAAGTTGTTTTGGAAGTGTATCCATTTTTTCTAATGCTTCTGGGTTTGTACCATTTGTTACAAGAAAAGTTGTAATGTTTCTTTTGTGGCATTCAGCAAAAAAATCACTAAGATAAGGATAAAGAGTAGGTTCACCTGATAGCGAGCAAGCAAGCATGTTGGGATTGTTTGCTTCCTCCCATTTTTTAAGATCACAGCGCTCGTCACCTTTAAAACCTGTAATAAGTTTTCTTTGTGATTCGATTGCAGAATCTAGTATGAATGTTGGATCGTCAACTTTTTCAAACTCTTTTTCGGTAAAACCTTGGTGTCTCCAGCAAAAAAGACACATATGATTGCACTGATTAATTGAAGGCGTCATCTGTAGGCATCTGTGTGTTTTTATTCCATAAAATGTCTGTTTGTAGCATTCTCTTTTAAAAAGTAGGCTTTGTCTCATCCAGTGGCAAAGCTTTACTGCTGAATGGTTTCCAACAATTGCATAGTGTTGTTTTTTTAGTATTTTTTCTAATTCCGGGCGCATATGGATTCCTTTCTATTTTTTTTATTTGGTATAATGCTATCTATAATAAGAGTTTTTACTTAAGTTTTAAAAATAGTATTTTTTGTCATTTTTTTAATAAATAACATGTGAATTATCTGTTATTATTAGAGCAATAATCATTTTATATTGCTACAAAATGTCTAATTTAACAATATTTCTCCTAATATATTACAATAAATTTATATAACTTGTAGTATAATAATATATTGTGTTAAATTAAAAAATTAAAATATAGAATATCAAGAAAATTTATATAAATAAAAAAAATATTCATATTTGTATAATAAAAAGAATTTGGGGGTAAGACAAATAAATGATAAATAAAAAAAATTTTAAAAAAAGTTTTTTTGCAGTATTAGTAGTAGCTGCATTAACTTTAGGCATGCTAGTACCTTTGGTAAATGCAAAAGATATTGATAGAATTGACGGTTTTGATAAAGGACCATCGTATACTTCGGTTGTTCCTATGAAGAAGGTAACTTTTGTAAATTTTGATGAAGAAACATTAATTGATGATTATGCGTATCTTGCAAGTGTTCCAACTGCTGTTTTTAAAGATCAAGGTAGACTTTTTTCGCATCCATTATTGTTTTATCAAGATAAACTAGACTATGATGATGATAAATATAGAATACTTGACACTTACCCAGGTATTAATTATTTTATGGAGGATTATATGAGTTATTGTAATGGTAAGCTTGATCAGATGACTCTTGTGAATCTTGATGTTGATGAGGTAAATTCTGAGTGGAGTGCTGATGAGGTTGTTGAGATTTCTGGTGATGATATTTATGAGGTTGCTGGTAATATTGCTCTTAATGATTGGAGTTATTCAAAAGATGCAGTAATCGCAGTAATTGATGAAGAATTTGAATCGCCAAACATTGAACATGAAGGTGTAATCAAGGGTGTTATACCTGCAGGATATGATACAAAAGATTTCACTTTTCAGATGGAAACCCCTACTATAGGTGTAGGTGGAAACTATGAAGACTTTGAAATAAACTCGCCTTACAAATATGTTATAGCAAACATGCTTTGGGATAATGTGGCGATAGATCTTGATCTACAACTTTATGATAACCAGCTAGGTATGGCTGATGCTGATTCAAAATGGAACATTTTCTATGGTGCAGGTGAAACAGCTAGTTCATATGTATACAACTATGGTAAATGGGAAGTTGGTGTAACATATATGCCAACACAGCGTTCTGCTGATAAAGGACTAATGGAATCAAACTTTAAAACAGTTGAAGAACCAACAGGTTTATTCTCAAAAACAGCATTAGGTGGAAGTAACAAACAAGATGTAGAAATTTACTTATATCCTGGTGTAGAAGTTGAAATAGATGATGCTGTTCCATATGGTTGCAGAGATATTGAATTTACTCTTGAATGGAATAATCCAAATGTTGCTCTAGGCTTTTTAGTTCTAGACCCTACCGGTGCAGAGACAGCTTCTGTTCCATCTAATGATGAAATAGTAACCGGTATTGAGAGAGGGGCTACTGAACTTGATATAGAACTTGAAAAATTAGGAGAGACTTCTAAAACTGATAAATATAAGATATGTGTCTTTTCTCTTGATGATATAAAAAGTGATCTTAGCTTTGAAGTTAGCTATAGTTGGAAGCAAAATTATACACGTGAGCGAGGCGATATGCTTGCTAGTGCAACGGAAGGATCAGTTCTTGCAAGCACATTAAATGTACCTTTACTTTACATAACTAAAGATGCTGTGCCAGAAGTTACTAGCGATGTACTATACAAATTAGGCATCGAAAATATTTACTTTGTAGATTTAGGCAACTATGCATCAGGTGAAGTATGTGATGAATTAGAACAAGTTGGCGAAGTTACAACTTTCAATCAATACAAAGAAATTTATGATGAAATAAGAGATCGCACAGGCAGTAACGATATTATAATTTCAACCGTTGATCCTTGGACCTATTATTATTCGTTAGATGCAGTTCCAGTAGATGAATATCCTGGTGCATTATTTATAGGTCCCGCAGCGTACATTGCTGCTCATCATGGTTCGCCTGTTGTTATCGTTGATAATCATCCAGAACTTTCACAGGCTGTTGTTTGGCATACAGAATTTTGGAGAAAAACTGCAAATGATCAATATAGGCCTAACCTTCCATCTGTTGCTTGTATGGTTCTTACGGGTAGAAATGTAATAAGCTTCTTAGAATCTATGGGCTTTGATCTACCTAAAAATAAAGAAGAACTTGCAACAATGATTACTGTTGCAGATCAATTTGACATTGGTGCTACATGGGATAGAACGTTTACAGGAAGAGTTATACCTGGTCGTTTTTGTAGTTCTCCAGTGGATATTGCTTATTGGTCATCAAGAAACTTCTTTTATCCAGCACTAATATTTGAAAATCCAGCACTTCAAGGTGAAGTTACATTAGTCAATGGTAGTAAAAGTACCGTTGTTCCAATACTTGGAAAACTTATGAAACCTTTAGGTACAGATTTAAGAATAATTCGCGAATCTCAAGAAGAACAATATACTTATCCAATATTGCATACATACAATGTTTACTTAATTGATTTTAACAAGGTAGCAAGCAATCACTGGGGAGGTATGTATACAACTGCAAATGGCGTCATACCTTATGAAACAGCATCTCCTTATTCTATTGATAATGGAGCGACAGATAAAGTAGGAGCGTTTTATCCAGATATACATGAGACATATGCTGTACCTTTTTATGGTCAAAAAGCAGGTTACAGTAATTGTTTTTCGACAAACTATGACGTAGCGGTAGAAAATCTAAACAAAGGTGTAATAATGTGGATGGAAAGCTGCCATGGCGGAAATGGTAATTATGGAAACCTTGGCTTTTGGAATACAGAAAGTCCTTATGTCTATGAAGAAAACCCGTGGCGTGCTTATGAGAGACCTCTTGTATCTGCGGGTACTCTTAAAGAGTTTACACAGTATACTCCAGAATTATTGCATGAGATGGGGATGCCTTCTTTTAGTTTGTTATTCAAATTAGGAAGCATTTTAACAACACCTATTAATCTTTTAGCAGTTGATTGGGGCAGCACAGAGGATCCGGATGTTGCAGTTATGAACCCTCAAGTACCTGTGTCTATATTCTGTGATGCATTTCGCGTTGATTATCATATTAAGGAGTCAAAAGGGCTAAGTTTAATACCCATTATTGGTAGGCAATTCAGAGCATATGGTGACGATGGTGTAGTAATAGATCCATTACCAGGCGGTGAAAACGTTTTAACTGGTAGAAATGGTATAAATTTTGATGATGATTTAGGAAACTTACACAGCTGTGGTCTTAATGCAGTATCATGTCTTGTTGCGCATACTTATCTACATACGACTCTCATAAGACACGGTACACCATATCAAATCTTAGACCCATGGTCAACTTCTTGGTATAGTGGTATATGGTTACATAATATACCCCGAGCATTAGCACTCGGTAAAACAATAGGTCAAGCATATGAAGAAGGAATGGCTGAAGTAGGAATACAGTATCTAGTCGACCAATGGTGGTGGGACTTAAATGAAAACGTTGTATTCTATGGCGATCCTGATCTTCGTGTTTGGACACCAAGTACAGAATACGATTATGAAGCTCAAAATTATTGGGAAAAAGACGAAACTCATCCTATAAAATATGATGCAGAACTTTCTATAAATGGCCATATGCCTTTTGGTGCAACAAGTTATCCATATGCTCGTGAAAAACCAGCGTTGTTTTTTGGAATACCGCTAGTTATCTTCGTATTATTATTAGTTATAATACTGCTTGTAATAGTTATAGCATTCATTGGTCGTAAGAAAAAATAAAAAAATTCTTTTTATTTTTTTTAGATAAAAGAATAAAAAGTCAATATATAAATAACCAATAATAATATACAATAGGCAATATAAATATAATGTTTGGGGGAAAAGCTTGTGTTAAAATTTAAAGATAAATCAAAAAAAGTTATATTATTAATGATAGTAATTCTTTTTTTAGCAGGTAGTTTTGCACCGTTGATTCAGGGTTTAGATACAGGTGTATATCAGGGTTTTGATAAAGGTCCTTCTTATACAAGTGTTGTTCCTATGAAAAAGGTGACTTTTGTAAATTTTGATGAAGATAGTTATATTGATGATTATGCATATCTAGCAAGTATTCCAACTGCTATTTTTAATGAACAGAATAAACTTTTTTCGCATCCTTTATTATTTTATCAAGATAAGTTAGAATATAACGATGATAAGTATCGTTCTCTTGATGCATATACTGGTATCTACTATTTTATGCAAGATTATATGAGTTATTGTAATGGTAAATTAGATCAAATGACTCTTATAAATCTTGGAGCAGAAAAAATAACTCCTGAATGGCGTGCAGATGAAATAGTCGAGATTACGGGTGAAGATATTTATGAAATTGCAAGTAAAATAGCTCTTAGTGATTGGAGTTATAGTGATAATGCTGTAATTGCAGTTTCTCAAGAAACATTTGATAATTTAGATCTGCAAGAAAAACATAATGAAATTAAAAAACAGTTGCCTGCAAATAAAATAAAAAAGCTTGAAACGTTTAATGTTGAACAGACAAATAGATTAAATCCGGTAAGTGCATTTTTTGAAGTTGATGAAAAGTACTGTTTCATAGAAGCAGAAGCATGGTGGGATGGAATGTTAGTTGCAGGAACTATGCTTCCTACAGGTGACCCAGATATTCAATTATATTGCAAAAAAGATGATAAATGGATGCAGACTGTTGCGACCGCTGCTTGGAATATTTATTATCCTGCAGGTCATGAAATTACAAAATCATATGTTTATAGTCCAGGAGATTGGCGTGTTACAATTACTGATTTTCCAACAGAGTCTGATGCACCGCGTAGTGGTATTCCCAATCTTTTTCAGTTGCAAGGATCTCTTTTCAATTTTTTTAAACCAGTTGTTAATTATCATGTTGATATAACATTGTTTCCAGGGATTACTTTTGAGTTACCTGATGCTCCTCCTTTTGGATGCAGAGATGCAGAATTTAAACTTTCATGGAACAATCCCGATGTTGTATTAGGTTTTACACTTATTGGACCTGGCGGTGAGGCAATATACACAGAAATTAATGAAAGTAAAACAAAAAATCAGGAAATGACAATAGATTTCTTGGGTGAATGTTTACCTGATGAAAGCTATAAAGTATCTGTTTTTTCTTTAAATGATGTTACAATACCTGTGGATTTTACATTAGAATATAGTTTTAAACAAGAAATACCTGAAAAAAAAGCAGATTCTTTGGCTTCGGCAAGTAATGGCGCGGTTCTTGCAAGTAACCTAAATGCACCATTGCTTTATACTAAAGCTGATAGTTTATCTGAATGTACAAGTAATGCTTTGTATACACTTGGTGTTAAAAATATTTATATTGTTGATATAAATAAAAATTTAAACAAAGAAATATTTGACGAACTAACAAAGATAGCAAAAATTGAAAAAAACTATCTAAAACTTGAGGATATATATACAGATATACTAAATGATACAGGTAGTAATAGTATTGTTTTTACAACAATTGATCCTTGGACAAAATGGTATGTTGCAGAGCTTAAACCAGGTGATGAAACAGACGCAGGATTATTTTTAGGTCCTGCTGCATATATTGCTGCTCATCATGGAACACCTGTTTTAATTATTGACAATCACCCTGAACTTTCATCAGCAGCAGTATGGCATAATGAATTTTGGAGGAGATATTCTGCTGAGCGATATAACTATAAACCATCTGTTGCAGAGATGTCTCTTACAGGGGCTAGAGTTTATGATTTTCTTGGTAAGTATGGTTTTGACAAACCAGGTGATGAAACCATAGTTACTGTTGCAGATCAGTATGATATAGGCGTTTCATGGGATAGAGTATTTGTAGGTGTTGCAAATTCAGGCAGGTTCTGTGGAACACCTGTTGATACAGCGGTGTCTATTTCAAGGAGTATGTTTTATCCAGCGCTTATTTTTGAAAATCCTGCATTAAAAGGTTCAGTAAACTTAATTAATGGTAGTAAAAGTGAAAGAGGAGGACTTCTTGGTTTGTTTCAAAAACCGTATTTAAATACTTTAGTTGTGAAAGAGGGCGGAGAAGAAAAATATGATTTTCCTGTTTTATGTTCATTTGTGACTCATAAACATCGTTTCAACGAGCGTGCAAGTGCATATTATGAAACAAAATATGAATGTGCGGATGGAAGAGTTCCAGGTGAGACTGCAAGTATGCAGCATATTGACCAAGGTGTGAATGAAAAGTATACTGGAGATGCAGGGATGTATTTTCCAGATATGACTGAAACTGAAATAGTGCCATTTTACCTGAATAAAGGAGGTTTTGATACAGCTTTTTCAACAAATTTACAGGCAGTGCAAAATAATTTAAATCAAGGAGTTTTATTATGGATACATGCATCTCATGGTACACAGCAGGAAGGTGGAAGAACGCTGTTTTGGGATGTTGATACTGGTTTTGGAGAGAATCATAAACTCGCAGGAATACTTGCTGGTGCAAAGTATGAGGTAAATCCTTGGCGTGGATATGACTGGTATTTGGGAAGTACACAAGAACCTGATACCATGACTATGGATATTAAAGGAATGATGCCTTTTACAAATCATAATTCTTTGATAATTCCTGCTACAGGTATGGATTGGGTTCTCGCAAGAAAACCAATCCGGGAAAAATTAAACCAAGTTATACCTTTTATTGATCCATTTGATACAGATAATCTATATGATGGTCTTATTGGAACTGTTTCTTTTTCTAGATATCCACTTGTAGATAAAAATGCATTACAAATTGAAGAAGGCCTTGAAAATATCTATTCAGTGGGTTTTGTAACAAGTATATGTCAAACAAGTAATACTTATTTACATTTGATGATGATTAGACATGGTTCAGTATTCCAGGTGCAAGATCCTTGGCCGACATCATGGTATGGTGCTATTTGGAGGCAATCTATTCCCCGTGATATAATACTTGGTTATACAGTTGGTGAGGCCTATACTCGCGGGATGAGTACAGTCGGTAATTTATATTTAGGTGGTGGTAAAGATGGTCCGCAATGGTGGTGGGATGATGCTCAAAATGTTGTATACTTTGGAGATCCAAATTTAAGAATGTATGTCCCAAGTACAGAATACAGTGATAATAATTATTGGGAAAAAGACGAAACTCGTCCTATAAAATATGATGCAGAACTTTCTATAAATGGTCATATGCCTTTTGGTGCAACAAGTTATCCATATGCTCGTGAAAAACCAGCGTTGTTTTTTGGAATGCCACTATTTATAGTTGTAATATTGGTTTTGGTAGTAATACTAGTTATGGCAATTCTTCTGTTTGGTAAAAAGAAATAAAAAACTTTTTTTTCATTTTTTTAAATTTTTATTTTAATATTATATTTTTTAGAATTTTTTTTCATTATATCATCAATTTTTTTAATATACTCTTGATTTGGATGATAACAATTACTGTATAATTTTTCGTATTTTTCTAAAATATCTGGATAAAAATTTTTGATTTCTTCAAAAAATATTTTTTTCTGATCTCCCTTTAATTCAAGATGTTTATATAAAATATATTTTATGTTATAGTTTTTTGCTTCTTGAAAAAATTGTTTGATTTCAGATTCAGCAATAAACGGTAAAAAAGGCATTACTGCAATACCTGAATATATAGAATTTTTATTTAATTCTTCAATAACTTTGAATCTTTTTTTTGGATTTGAAACATTTTTTTCAAAGAAATTTGAGTTTTTATCTTTTAGGCTGGTAATGCTTACTGTTACAAAACATTTATCTATTTTTTTTAAAATATCAATATCTCTTAAAACAAGATCAGATTTAGTTAAAACATGACATGTAAAATCATTTTTTTTAATTACTTCTAAAATTTTTCTAGTGAGCATATATTTTTTTTCAGAGTTTTGGTATGGGTCATGAACAGATCCAACAATTATTCTTCCTTTTGGTAGTTTTTTAAGTTCTTTTTCAAGTGTTTCAGCAGCATTTATTTTAACATAAATAGTTTTATCATAAGATGAATCACAATAAATACAACCAAAATCACAGTTTTGATAGGGATCTGTTGTGTAGTCTCCTTTAAAAAGGTTATCTTTTCTAGTAATTTTTTTAATAACAGAATCAACTTTTAATTCTTTTACAATCATATCTATTACATTTCCTTGGGTGCTGTTATACCTAAAAGATTTAAACCGTTGCAAATAACAGTTTTTGTGGCATGAACCAGCCCTATTCTTGCATTTTTAATTTCTTTGTTTTCTTCAGGGAGTACTGGGCAATCGCGATAAAATTGATTAAAAAGTGATGCTAATTCAAATAAATAAGAGGTAATAATATGTGGTTTGAAACCTTCGCAAGCCTCGTCTATTATAATTGGAAACTTTGCAAGTACTTTGATAAGTTTAAGTTCTGAATCATGTGTTAAATAAGATGAATCAAATTCTTTTTGTTCAAATTTTACTTTTGAAAGAATGCCGCATGTTCGTGCATGTGCATATTGAATAAATGGTGCAGAAAATCCTTCAAAGTTTAGTGCGTCTTCCCATTTGAAAACAATATCTTTTTCTGGTTGTACTTTTATTATATTGAAACGAAGTGCTGCAAGGCCTACGATTTCTGCGATTTTTTTCATTTCTTTTTCTGATAACTCATCTTTCCTTCTTTTTTTGACTTCAGTATATGCTCTTGATATACATTCTTCTATTAAGTCATCTAAATAAACTACTCTTGCATTGCGTGTGCTCATTTTTCCACCTGGAAGTGATACAAATGAATAAAAAACAACCTTAGGTTTTTTTTCTTCTCCAATCAGATCTAAGGCTATTTCAACTTGTTTGGATTCTAGTTTGTGGTCTTCCCCAAGAATGTTTATTAGAATATCTGCGTTTTTTGCTTTCCATATATGATATGCAATATCTCTTGTTGCATAAAGTGTTGTACCATCTCCTCTAAGAAAGAAAAACTTGGTGTTTCTGCCTTTTATACCAAATGTTTCTAAATCGATATATAATGCGCCGTTTTCATCTTTGCAATGTTCTGATTTTTTAAGTTTTTTTATGACTTCATCAACGCTTTTATCTTTAACAAATTTTGATTCAGGTATATAACTGTCGATTTCAATGTTTATTTTTTTCATGCTTTCTTTCATACCTTCAAGAACTGGATTGTATGCTTTATGGATCATCTCTATTGTTTTTTCATCGCATTCTTCAAGTTTTTTGATTATCTCATTGAGTCCTTCTTGAACTTTTTTGTTTTCTTTTAGAAGCGTATTTGCTTTTTGATAAAATCCTACAGTTTTATGATCTGCTTTATCATAATCTGTCTTTGGTATGTCTGTAAGCTTTAGGTTTTTTACACCCCATGCTAGAATTGCTACTTGCTTACCCATATCATCTAGATAAAATTGTGATTCAGCGTTGTATCCGGCTGCTTTAAATATTCTTGTGATTGTATCACCTATAATTGGATTTCTTGCTCGTCCTACATGCAAAGGGCCATTTGGATTTGCCGAGGTGTGTTCAATAATTACTTTTTTATTCTTTTTTTCAAGTGTGCCGTATTTTTCTTTTTTTTCAAAAAGAATATTGAAAGTTGATTCTTTTAATTTGTTTGTGTCTAGATAAAAATTAATGTATCCTCCGTTGGTTTGAATTTTTTCAATCCAGTCATTTTTTATAATTTTACTTGCAATTTCTTTTGATATGTCGTTTGGTGATTTATGAAGGATGGATGCAAGAGAAAAACAAGGAAATGCAAAATCTCCTAATCCTTCAGGTGGAGTTTCAAGTTTTATTTCGTTTTTGCATTTTAACTCTGTTAATATATCTTGGATTATTTTTTTTGTTTCATCTTTTGCTTTTTGATATGGATATTTCATATAATTTGAGAAATAAAAAATGGTTTAAAGCGTTTTGCACAAAAAAAATAAAAAGAGGTTGTTTTGTTAGGATTAGACTATTAGACTTATTATCGCTGCAATCATTATCATTGCAGGTATTGCGATTGTTGTATGTTTTTTTAGTGGTTTTATTCTTATATCTTCGTCTTTGTTTAATAGTGTTAGAGGTATTATTACTGCAGTAAGTGCAATTGTTGTTGTAAGTAGATGCCATAACATGAAAGGTATTGCGGCTGTGTAGCAGGTTGTAAGTCCTTCAAGTGTGTGTGGGTACCAGCCAAGCCAGCAGCCAAAGTTTGTCCAGATATCATATATTAGTATTCCTGCTATGCCTGAGCCTATTATCATCGGTGCTTTTTTTATTGTTAGGCTCTTTTTTGATTTTAATATATATCCGATTGTTGCAAGTATTGCAAATCCTGACCATGTGAACAAGAATATCATGTTGTTTCCGATTATTAAATCAGTTATCATCATTATTGAAATTGGAACTATAAATGTGTAATAACCGCCAAGTAGTAAGCCACTTAGTATAGATACTACGGCGATTACAAAGAATACATCTATTATAACTCCTTTTAATAAAACTCTGCATATTGCACCTAATAAAATTAGTGTTAAGGCGGCTATCAGCCTGTTTTTTTCATCAATTATTTTTTTTATCATTTTTTTCCCTCCATATATTAATCTAAATCTTGTTTATTAACTTTCTTTTTTTAATATGTGAATTCTTCAAATCTCCATTCTATTATATCGTTATTTTCTATTATTTGTTTGTCTGCAGAAATAGCTCCTGATTCACCATTTATGTAGTAAATCCAGTATTTGTTGTCTTGTCCGTTTTCGATATTTGAAATGGATTCGACTAAGATACTGTCATATATTGCATAGTATGTTGTTTTAATGCCGTATCCTTCTAATTTAGCTGCTTCTATTAAGAAATGATATGCTGTTGCATTGGTAGTTTTTATTTCATGTGTTTTAGTTGTTTCGTTTCCAAAATCTATTGTAATTGTTGCAGTTATTTCTTCTAGATCGCCTGTGTTTTTATTATTTGATATGTTATTTATTTTATTGTTTGTATCAGTCATTATTCCCATATTTATTGCGGTTGCAAAAATTGCTATTACTATAATTAGCGGTATAACTGATATAATAACTGCTTTTAGTGTGCTGTTTTCTTTTTTATTCATATTTATATGTAAAAAAACCGTAAGATTAAAATCTTACATTTTAGATAACGATTGTTATCAATATGGGTAACGAATACTTGTTTAAAGCACTTAGCAGTTCAACAAGAATAAAAATCCTTAAGATGCTTGCAAATGAAGAAATACATCTAACGGCACTTGCAAAAAAGATAGGTTTATCAAAACCTGTTGTATCAAGACATATAAAAATACTTGAAAAAGCAGGATTAATAAACAAAAAAATTATTGGTAATATCTACCTCCTGAAGACTAACATCAAAAATATGGAAGAAGCATTAGATCCGTTTATTGAATCGCAAACAATTGTGATAAATAAAAATAAGAATCTTTTTGATGCATTAAAACAGATACCTGGCATAGAAGTAAAAAAGCAAGGAGCTAAAGGTTACATAAAATCAATTAATGATGATAACGGTTATTACATCTACGAGGTAAATGGTATTTTGCCAGAGAAACCAATAGACGAATACCAAATTGATAAAGACTTAAAGTTGGAAATTAAAAAGATAGTTACGATAAAAAAGAAATCAATAAATATCAAAATAAAAGACGAAAAATAGGTTTTTTTCGTTTATTAAATTAACTTTTTTTGAAAAGGTTTATATTATACAATAATATTTCAGGAGAATAGGTGAAAAAACAAATGGCAATAGGTTTTGTGTTAATAAGTGCAGCACCTGCACGCGAACATGACGTATATAACAAACTGTCTAAAGTACCAGAGATAGTTGAATTACATCCCTTATTTGGAGAATACGATTTAATTGCAAAGATAAAGGCAGATGACTTTGAAAAACTAGGCAAAATCGTTGTCGACCGTATCAGATCAATTGAAGGTGTAATTGACACTAAAACATTAACAGGTACAAAATTTTAAGGAGGAAAGAAAAAATGGAAGTATATTGGTTAGCTCAATTTTTGAGTATGATGGTGCTAGTATTTGGGATAGCAAGCATAATAGCAGGTATTTTCACGGCTTATTTTGGCTCAGGTAAAAGCCGAATTGTTGGCGGGATACTAATTGCTATTGGGATATTGGTATTTGTCATATTTATGTGGGGCGCTGGATGGCTTGAAGGAATGCTAGGTGCACCTCAAGAAGGAGGAATGTTGTACTTTAAAGATACAATACTTCAGGGCGTTATTGCTATCCTAGGCGCTATTGTTGGAGCAGCAGTTGCTCTTGGAATATTTTTGATGGCGATAATGAAAGCTTAAAACCATATCTAAAAAATATTTATGAACTCGCAGGTCGTCTGTAAGTTCAGGATGAAAAGAAATAGCTAGCAGGTTATCCTGCCTAGCCATTATTATTTTATTTTCTATTTTTGCAAGGATTTCACAGTTATTGTATATTTTTTCGATTATTGGTGCACGTATAAAAACAGCAT
Organism: uncultured Thermoplasmatales archaeon; assembly: GCA_964517155.1. Lineage (GTDB taxonomy): Archaea > Thermoplasmatota > E2 > DHVEG-1 > DHVEG-1 > PFL35. The sequence goes on along the minus strand of CAZFAZ010000037.1, from coordinate 5,688 downwards.
TATAAGGTTTTGAAAAACCTTTTATCTTTATTTTTTGTTCAAAAGATTCTCTTTGACTTCCAAAAGCGTTTCTTTTAACTTCTATATCCATTGCATTAAGGATTTTTATTTCTTTTTTATTATCAATGATTTTTTTACTTAGAAGAACACATCCTGCACATGTTCCCATAATTGCGATATCTTTTTTTTCTAAACGTTTTAAAATTTCTTCATATATACCTTTTTTTAATAGTATTCTTGAAATAGTTGTGCTTTCTCCACCAGGTATTATCAAAGCATTTACTTTTATAAGATCTTCTTTTTCACGTATTGCAAAAACTTCTCCAGTAATATTTACTTCTTTTAAAGCCTGTTTCATGGAGTGCATATGTTCGGTTACTGCGCCTTGAATATCGATTACACCTATTGATACTTTTTTTACCATCCTCTCTCCTGGAGCATTTCTTCTTTTGGTATTGTATCTATGTTTATTCCAACCATTGCTTCACCAAGATTTTTACTTACTTCTGCAATTATCTCTGCTTTGTTATAGTTTGCAACAGCTTCCACTATTGCTTTTGCACGTTTTTCAGGGTTTTTGGATTTAAAAATACCTGATCCTACAAAAACTCCGTCGCTTCCAAGTTGCATCATAAGTGCTGCATCTGCAGGTGTTGCAATGCCGCCTGCTGCAAAGTTTACAACAGGAAGTCTTTGAAGCTTTTTGATTTCTTTTAAAACATCTTTTAATCCATTTAAAACATCTTTATATGTATATTCTTCAAAAACAAATGTATTATTATCTATTTTTTCAACTGATGTTAATATTTTAGTTGCATCTATATAACTTTGACAATAATTTTCTGCAAGTTTATGTAATTTGTTTTCATCCATTTTTTTAAGTGTTTTAATCATGCTTGTTACCATTCTTTGGTGCCTCACTGCTTCTATTATGTTTCCAGTGCCTGCTTCGCCTTTTGTACGAATCATTGCAGCACCTTCCCAGATTCTTCTTGCAGCCTCTCCAAGATTGCGGCATCCGCATACAAAAGGTATCGTAAATTTGTGTTTGTTTATATGATAAAATGGATCTGCAGGGGTTAAGACTTCTGATTCATCTATCATATCTACATTTAATGATTCTAAGGCTTGTGCTTCAACAAAATGACCTATTCTTGCTTTTGCCATAACCGGAATGCTTACTGAATCTATTATTTCAATTATTTTTGTAGGATCTGCCATTCTTGCAACTCCACCTTGTGCGCGTATATCCGCAGGAACTCTTTCTAAAGCCATTACAGCCACGGCTCCGCTTTCTTCTGCGATTATTGCTTGTTTAGCGTTTGTAACATCCATTACAACTCCGCCTTTTTGCATTTTGGCAAAACCTTTTTTTAGTTTTTCTGTTCCAAATTTTAATTCATTTAAATTTACCATTTTTTAAGCCCCCTTTTATTAGTGTAATAGGTCAAAAACCGATATGCATAACTTATTATTAAGCACTATGGTAAATATGATAAAAAACGTTGTATTGTTTATAGTTGTTTATTCTATTGTATTTATTTCATTTTTTTTAAAAAGATGTATTTTTTGGATGGTATTAGACATATCTACATACATATTCGTTTACACATTCAAATGCGAAAAAATGATTTAAAAGACTGATTCGTTGTTTATGTAAGGATTGGGATGCAGAAAAATACTGCTTTCAGTAGATTATTTGCTTTTAAATCTAACAGCAAAGCATCTATTGGAATAGGAGCAATGATAGTTTTCATAGCAACGGTATTAGTAGCAGGTATTGCTGCGTCTGTTTTGATACAGACTTCTAATCAGCTTGAAACTCAGGCTATGCGAGCTGGGCAAGATACTTGTGATGAAGTTAGTTCAGGTATCGGAGTAGTTAAAATAGTTGGCCAGTATGGTAATAGAAATGTTAGTGGTACCTATTATAATAGGTTTCATAATATGTCTGTAATGATTACCTCGCGTTCAGGCGGATCAGGCGTAAATCTTGATCAAGTGGTTGTTAAAATGTCTAATGGCTCTAAATTATGTCTTTTAAGTTGGGATACTAGTTTTGCATTGGCTCCTTCAGCAAGTGGTTTATTTTCAACTGCTAATATGTTTGATATAGGCGCTGATGATTTTGGAATTATTGTAATTGAGGATGCTGATGGCTCTTGCACGGCTTCAAATCCTGTTATTAATAAAGGTGATAAAGTGGTTCTTACTGTGAATCTTTCAGCATGTTTTGGTGGTTTGGCTTCTAGAGAAGACCTTGAAGGTATGGTTATACCTGAGATGGGTTCCCCTGGAGTTTTTTTATTTAGGACACCAGGTACTAATAATAAAACACTTGTAGATCTTATGTAAAAAAGATAGTTGAATATTTTTGACTTGTAACAATATGTTATTATAACAACATTTTTTAGAAAAAATGTTAAAATATAGTCATAAAGTATAATAACATATTGTGAAATCTATATACTTATAAGGGGGATTAATTGAATCGTTTCCTTAATTCTTCTCTTCTTAAAATAAGTCCCCCTTTTTTTATTCTTTTTTTTTGAAAATATGGCTATAATTTAATACATAGAAAATATTATGTTTTATTGATAAAAGAATGATAAAACAATATAATTTTAAATCAAAGATAAGACATGGAGAGTATCCTGGATGCAATCTTACACCAAAAGATGAAGTGTGTCCAGGTGAAGATAAATGTATACTATATCAAATTTATAAAAATACACAAAAAGAAAAATAGTTTACATTATTCTTTCAATCATTTCTAGTATAAAACCATCGCTGTCTATTGCATATCTGGCGATACCAATTTTTTTAGCATAATTCTTCATTTTTTTAACAGCAAGAAAACGTTCAAAAGTAGAACCTTTCTGTAGTACTTCAAGTTCTAAAACACAATCAGCAAGTCCTTCCATTCTGCGCTCAAATATATCGCCATGTATCCCTCGAGTCATAATCATGAATAGAACACCTTTGTGTTGTATATTACATATTTTTGCAGCATGAATTGTTCGTATTACTTCATCTTGAGTATACTGATTTAAGAAGAAATCTAAAGAATTTATTATTATTTTTTGTTTTTCAGCATTTTTTATTTTGTTTGATAGTATTGCCAAAAAATCTTGGCTGCCTTTAGCAGTAGGGGGCATACCTGATGATCCAATTTCAATTAGTTCTTTAAGTTTGACTTTTGATCGTTGTTCATAGACATTGACTCTTCTTTGTTCTCCACTCATCAGTGCTTCGGAATATTGTGAAGCAATATCTATTACTTCCATATTTGGTTTAGTCCATCCAAAACGAGTCATTGTATCTTTTAGTTCTTCTTCTGTTTCTTCTGTGGTAAAATATAAAACTTTGCCGTTTGAAGCTAGTTGTTTACTTAAAATTTCGATACTGCTGCCAGGTGTTCCAAGTATTAGTACGGAATATCCTTGAGGTGTTCCACCTTCAAGTAATTTATCAAGTTTCTCGATGCCTGTACTTATGAATTCTTCTTTTTTTGACATTATTATTCATCATTTACCTTTTTTTTTTAAATAAACGAGTCTCTAACTTTTAGTATTTTATCGTTTAGATATACTAAACGGTTGAGGTAACTTTCCATTCCTTCTTCTTCTATTGCAAGTGATATTGCATGTATATCTCTTGCTCTTGTTCTGTTTATTATGTTGTAAAAGAACTCAGTGATAATTTCTGGATCATTGTAGATTATAAGGTTTGTTAAAGAATCAATTACAAGATATTTTTTTGCTTTTGGATCTACTTCCTTAAATATATTCATTATCTCTAGACCTATTTTTTCAAGCATAGTTGGACTTTCAACAAAAATAACGTTTTTTGTTGGTTTTGAAATGCCTGCTGCTCGTGAGATGCAATCTATAAAACGTATGTTTTTAAGTTCAGATATATATGGTAGTTGATTTGACAGATTCTGGAAAGGTTTTGTGACATTTACATATACCCATGCTTCTTCTGGTTTGCTTTTAATTCTTTCAAATAATGCTAAAAGTAAATCCTGGTAATTAGCACCAGGTAGCAATACTCCTATAGATTGATTTACCGCTATTGCATTTGATATTCTTTCTTTTAGTCCATCTATTAAAACATTAGCCATTTATATTTCACTCTCTAGAACGGAGCAATGTTTCTAATTCTACTCCATTTTTAGTAGATATTATCATAGCAGTTTTTGTTCTATCATGTGCTGCTCCTCTCATTTTAACTATCTGAAAAGTACGTATCAAGTCCCCTTTTCTTTCTATATCTCCTAAGAAAAGAATTCCGTCACTGATAAACTCTTCAATGCCATATTGGGAATACTGGAATTTACGAGGTGGTACTTCAGATGTTAAAAGTGTTGTACAGTTCATAGCGGCAAGAGATGAGCCTAGTTTGAATATAAAGTCACGTATCATTTCAGGGGTTTGAAGTCTATAGCAAAGAGCAGTTATAGAATCTATTACTAATCTTTTTACATTAAGCTCATCTGCGATATCTCTTAATATATCAAGTAATGCACTTGCATCTTCAACAGTGTATTTTTCAGTATCAAGACCTAGTCTTTCACTGATGATTCTAAGATCTATTAGGTTTACCATACCTGATTCTATGAGTTTTTTATCATAAAACGAGAATCCATCTAGGTTTTTGGTAAGTTTAAACAAAGGCTCGGTTATTGTAAAAAAAACTCCACGCTCGCCTTTTTTAGCACCATTTATAAGGTATTGCATACAAAGCGTGGTTTTACCAGAACCACTACTTCCTACAACAAGAACGGTGTTGCCCGTAGGTATTCCTCCACCTAACATTTCATCTAATTTCTCAATGCCAGTTTCGCATAATTCTTCTTCTTTAAATTGAGTCTCAGGCATGCATCTCTCCTCTTTTATCTATACCATTAATACAGTTGTTGGTTATAAAACTTAAGGTTTTATTTTAATCTTATTTATTTTCTTAATTTTAAGTAATAAGATTTCTTTTTAGCTATATCCTCTAAAATTGAATGAAGAATCTTTGATTTATCTTTTATATCCACTCCTTGCGATTCTTTTTTTGCTTCTGTCAATGCTTCTTCAAGTTCTTCAATTTCTAAGACTGTTGCAGCAATACAATAATAACTTTTTGAACGTCCTTCGTTAAATTCTTTTAGCATCTCTTTGAGTAAATGTTCTCTTTTTTTCTGTATTTTTTCAAATTCACTTATTCCACTATTTTGTATAAACGAAATATCCTCCTCAAGTTTCTGATAACATTTGAAAGAATCATTATTTTTACTAACTTGCCTGTGTTTTTCCCATTTTTCACATGTTTTGTTATCTTCGCAATCCCAACAAAACTCAATTCCTTTTTTCTTCACAGCACAAGTTATAAATGGACAACCAACAGTCATTCTATTTTGGCTCTTGCATCCAAGGCATCTGCTTTCTGCTTTAGTATTATATATTGGGCATAATCTGCAAGAAAGCCCACAAGTTCCAATCTCAGGATATTTGATTAGCATGGTCGCTCTTTTTGATAAATACTTACTCTTTAAATATCTTTTTTGCTCGTATGTTTGTTCTTATGAAATGGAAGATGGTGCAGGGGAAGGGATTTGATCCCTATTTCACCGGTGAAAAAACAGTGCTTTCTCCTGTTAACAAATAAACATATAAATCACATGTTCTATTTGTTTTT